>CP134492.1:3160635-3476699 GCA_031761875.1 Bacillaceae bacterium IKA-2
ATACCTCCTGGTGTCCCCATTAATAAAGGCTTTTGACTATTACATCCACAAGACATTTTATGACCCCTTCCTATTTTTAAAGCAACTTACTATTTATTCACATTATCAATCTTATGAAATAGGAGGATGTCTTGTGATGAACATCGAGAATTTTTTAGGTATTCGTCTGAAAATTGGGCAAATAGGTATTAATAAAGCTGATTGATTCGTCCACTGACTCAGCAAGGAAATCATTTACGCCAGTAATATTACCATTGTTAGTCCCATTCAAATATATCAACTTCGACAAAGTCATTTTCAGCAAGAGCAGCTTTAAAACCTTCAAAGTCGGGATCTAATGGTTGATTTATAGCTCCTTATGAATCTCACCACCATCTTGTGGAACACTTCGCTTTATTTACTCATAAACTACAATAAATAATTGTTCAAATATTTTTTAACTTGCTAATAGAACTGTTATGGAGTGAATCAAATGGGGGCCATTATACCTTATCAGGTTATCTCAAAAAGTGGGCATGAAATATTGCTACGCTCTGCAACTCTTTTAGATACCAAAGCAGTGTTGCGATTAAGCTATCAGGTTATTAGTGAGAATGATACGCTAGTAACAACAATCGGGGAGTTTAACGTGACCGAAGAACAACAAAGGAGCTTTATTACCATGTACAACGATGATCCTAGTAACGTCATGATTGTTGCTGAATATAATCGAAACATTATCGGGGTACTAACATTTCAAAGAGGAATGTTGCAAAAGTATTTCCATCATGGTTCGATTGGGATGATTGTTAAAAAAACTTGGCGAAGTAGTGGGATTGGCACAGCTTTACTTACAACTTTTCTTGAATGGGCCGATTATCAACCATTATTAGAAAAACTTTGTTTAGACGTGCTAGCATCAAATGAAAAGGCGATTGCCTTATACAATAAACTAGGGTTTATAGAAGAAGGCAGGCAAAAAAATCAAGTGAAAATCGCTAATGGACATTACGAAGATTTAATTATTATGGGTAAGTTCTTGAATTTCGAGCCTTAACAGAAAGGGCAACTTGTTAAAAAATAACAAGTTGTCCTTTCAATCTTTCTCTATTACTTAATCACAACAGCCGTCCCATACGCAACGATTTCAGCAGCGCTACTCATGACCGAAGATGTTTGCAAACGAACTCCGACGATAGCGTTAGCCCCCATTTCTTCTGCTTCTTTTACCATTCTCCCAATCGCAATCTGTCTAGCTTTTTCCATCATACTTGAGTACTCTTTTATTTCGCCACCCACTATGTTCTTTAGCCCTGCTAAAATATCGCTACCAATGTGTTTTGCTTGAATTGTACTTCCTTTTACAAAGCCTTTGTAAGCGACAACTTCTTTCCCTGGTACTTTTTCAGTAGTTGCTAAAATCATCGTCATCTTCCTCCTTTTTTTCTTTTATCCGTTCAATTATTATTAGCACCAAAACAAACACCCAACCTAAAATGTGAAAAGCAAACAAATAAATCGCCGTTACGATATCAATAAAAAAGAAGATTAGTGCTACAACTTGCAATATTACAGTAACCATTAAAACAATTGATTTCAAATTAAGCATTTTACTAACTCCCTTAACTCTAGCTACTTTTATTATATTACGAAAAACACTATTCTTAAACTAGTTTTTGTTAATAGCTTCCAATCATGGATATGATCAATAGTAGACATTTATTCACTTATTTTGTGTTAAAATACGATAGTGGATAGTAAGAAAACGCTTTGCTTCACAGAAAAGTGTAAACATAGAATCGAGGGAACATCATTGAAAATTGTCATAACATCATTAAACGCTAAATTTATTCATACAGCCCTTTCACTTCGACTTTTAAAAGCCTATGCTGAGCCAGAATACATGGTGGACATCAAAGAATATACGATAAACGATCCGTCAATTAACACGGTCTCTGATCTTTATGAAAGTAATCCTGATGTTATCGGCTTCGCCTGTTATATATGGAACATTGAAAAAACAATTGAGATTGTCAAAATGTTAAAAAAAGTAAAACCTTCTTTAAAAATAATTTTAGGTGGTCCTGAGGTTTCCTTCGATATTCGTTATTGGATGGAACGGGTTCCAGAAATTGATTTTATCGTTGCCAATGAAGGGGAAGAAACGTTCAAGCATTTGTTAGATGAGATTACTAGCTCTCAAAAATATCACCTCGTTTTTGGAGCAAGCTATCGAAAAGGTGAAGAAATCATTGTTAATCCATCCAGGCCTAATTTGAAGCTTGATATGATCCCTACTGCCTATCGTTTTCAAGAAGATACAAATGATTTAAGTAAACGAATTGTTTATTTTGAAACAAGTCGTGGCTGCCCGTTTAGCTGTTCGTTTTGTTTATCTTCAATAGAGGTTGGCGTTCGTTATTTTGATATCGAACGCGTAAAAGCTGACTTACTTTATTTAATTGAACATGGTGCTAAATTAATTAAGTTTATTGACCGTACCTTTAACATAAAACGAGACTATGCTCTTGAAATTTTTCAGTTTTTAATTGATAATCACCAAGGCTGTGTTTTCCAGTTCGAAATTACTGCTGATATTATGCGACCAGAAGTTTTAGAATTTCTTAATACTCATGCTCCGCCTGGAATTTTTAGATTTGAAATCGGAATCCAATCAACAAATGATGCCACGAATGAATTAGTGAAACGAAAACAAAACTTCGAAAAACTTTCACGAACGGTGCGAATGATCAAGCAAGGTGGGAAAATCGATCAGCATCTCGACTTAATTGCCGGCCTTCCTGAGGAAAATTATCAATCATTTGGAAAAACTTTTAATGACGTTTTTGCGATGCGAGCGGAAGAATTACAATTAGGCTTTTTAAAAATGCTTCGTGGCACGGGATTAAGAAATCAAGCCGCTGAATATGGCTATGTTTATATGGACAACTCACCTTATGAAATATTAGCTAATGATGTACTCTCATTTTCTGAGGTAATCAGAATTAAACGGGTCGAAGATATTTTAGAAAAATACTGGAACGCTCATCGGATGGATCATACGATTGAATTTTTAATTAAAGAAGAGTTCGAGACCGCCTTCGATTTTTTTCAACAGTTTGGGGATTTTTGGGACAAACAAGGTTGGTCGAAAATTGGTCATCAGCTTGAAGATTTATTTTTGCGGCTTGACCAATTTTTACAAACTCGTTCAAGTGGAAACCTACCCGTTATTAGGGGCTTAATGATTTATGATTTCTTTTTAAATCATAAACATAAGCCTCGAAAAACATGGTGGGAATTCTCGCTTAGCAAAGAAATACAATCGAAATTTTTCAATCATCTTGCAGTACAGCCGGAGCTCGTCAGCCCAGATTTTGCAAACATGAGGCTCTCGGTTAAAGAATTACACAAGCATACGATGATTGAAGTCATCCCTTTTAACCTAGATCATTATTTGCAAACAAACAAGATTGAGTATCAACAAACGCTACTAATCAGCTATTTTGATCCAAAACTACTTAAAAGTCGGCCGTTTATTTTGAAGGAAATTCAGTCAATTCTAGACTAAAAATAATGTCTAATTGGACGAATGAATTTCATTCCGACATGTAAACAGAAAAAAATATAGTAGCTAATTTGAAATTTATATTGGTTGGAATGTCGAATATAAACGATATTTCAACCAATATATTCATATAACAAGTGTTTTCGCTTTTTAGTCGCTATATAGTGCAATTATTTACTAGGTTAATGGTTTTAATATATAAGCTAGGAGGTAATTCTATCGATAAGAGGAGTGTTTTATTTATCATTGTTGGCGCATCTTTATGGGGAACAATCGGAATCTTCGTTCAGGGTTTGTATGAGTTTGGACTTACTCCACTTCAGGTTGTTACTGTTCGCGTCTTTTTTGCTGCAATCATTATTTTAATCTTTTTATTAATCAAAAACCCCTCTTTATTAAAGATCAAGATAAAAGACTTTAAATATTTTATTGGCACTGGAATTCTGTCAATTGTGTTTTTTAATTGGTTCTTTTTTACTGCAATCCAAGAAACTTCGCTTTCTGTTGCAGCGATTTTATTGTATACTGGGCCAGCTTTCGTAACGATTATTTCGAGGTTTACATTTAAGGAGTATCTTACACCGCAGAAATTACTAGCATTACTGTTTACATTAATTGGCTGTGTCCTTGTTATTGGTCTGTTTCCATTAGAACAAACGAGATTAAGTCTCTATGGGGTTGTTGTCGGCATTGGCTCTGGTTTTTGTTATGCACTATATTCAATTTTCGGCAAATACGCACTAGCAAAATATCATTCTCAAACTGTAACAGCCTATACATTTATTTTTGCTAGTGTAGCTCTTTTGCCAATAAGTGGTCTTTGGAAAATCGATAATTTACTTACCACAACGCCTATTTGGGCTTATGGAATTAGTTTAGGATTATTCCCAACGGTTTTAGCTTACTTCCTATATACAAAAGGTTTAGAAAAAGTTGAAACGAGCAAAGCGTCAATAACAGCAACAATAGAGCCTGTTGTTGCTGCCTTAATTGGAATTTTCATCTTTGGTGACCTGTTAACAAGTTGGCAATTTATCGGAATTTTTATTGTTTTATCCGCTGTCATTTTTATGGCAGCACCATCAAAAGACAAAAAATATCTTTACCCAGTAAAAACATTTTAACAACAGACTTTTAAATTTAGGGGCCAGTTCCCCACCTAAACGAGAAGTGAAGGTGAGCACTTCTAATCAAATGGAGTCTCAACACGCACTAACAGTAACTCTTCTTGTTTAGGTGGCCTCTGAATCCTTGTCAATAAAAGACATTTTAGTCCATTTTTTTGATTTCCAGCGTTTTAGCATTAATAGACCTCTAAGCCATTCATCAGCAATAAAAGCAATCCATACCCCGACTAAGCCAAGTCCAAATATTACTCCGAGAATGTAAGCTAGGACAACGGCTACCCCCCACATCGATAAAATCCCGACATAAACAGGATATTTAACATCACCGGCGGCTCTTAAAGAGTTAATAACAACAAGATTAAAGGCTCTACCAGGTTCTAGGATAATTGTTAATAATATAAGGATACTCCCAAGGGCAATAATGTCAGGGTTATCAGTGAAAATCCCAAAAAGATATTTACTGAAAATTGTAAAAATCACCGCTAGGACGAACGAAACAATAATAGCTATTTTCAAACTTTTTATACATCGCTTGTAAGCCGCATCTAATTGCTCTGCACCAATATAATGGCCAATTAAAATTTGAGTACCTTGGCCAATTGCAATGGAAAAAAGTAGAATAAACATCATTAGACTTTGTGTGTACACCTTCGTCGTTAAAGCCAATGTTCCAAAAGAAGCAATAAAGTAAGTAATTGTTATTTGAGACGTGTTATAAGCTAAATGTTCTCCCGCGGACGGTATCCCAATTTTTAATAGCTTCTTTAGTTCATTTTTCGGAAACTTCTTAAAAAGAAAGGCAACCGATAAATTTCCTTGAAGGCGGTAGTAAAGGATAATAAACATTGCTATGAGCCCAAGTGAACGACTAGCAATAGTAGCAATTGCTACCCCTGTTACACCTAAAATAGGAAAACCAAATGAGCCAAAAATAAATAAGTAATTACCAATAACGTTAATTAAATTCATTCCGATCGTCACAAACATTGCATCTTTTGTATACCCATGACTGCGAATAACCGCTGCGATTGTCATTATCAGTGCTTGAATAAAAGCAAATCCACCGACAATTTGTAAATAAATAAGGGATGCATCAATTAACTCTGAGGGAATGTTCATTACCTTTAAAATAAATGGTGCTAGTACGAATAAAACTAAACTTAAAATAAATCCGAAAATAAAATTTGCAGCAATAGATACGACAGCAATTTGGTTCGCAGTTTGATCCTTTTTGGCACCAACATATTGAGCGATTAAAATGCTAGTACCTGTTGCGATAAAACCAAACATGACAATAATAACATTTAAGATCTGGTTAGAAACCCCAACAGAAGCAACTGCATTGTCATCATATCGACTGAGCATTAATGTATCGGCACTCCCCATAAGCATATGTAAAAAAATCTCAATAAAAATCGGCCAAGTTAACGCTAGTAATGTTATTTTCGTCGCTGTCTTTGTTTTTGATTTTTTCATTATTTATCTCACCTCAGTTTTCTAATAGTTAAATAATTGCTTAGATTTTTGATGAGAAAGGCAATGCGTTGAATATAGGGAATCCCTAACTTTTCACCTGCAATCTTATCGTTTTCCAACAACAATTCCACTTGTTTTATCGCTTTTAATACTTTCTTATTTGACTAAATCATATTCGATATAGCTTTAAAGATAAATACATAATATAATTAAAACATATACTATTTTGCTATTTATTCTAAATAACGTCTAGCGCTAAACCATTATGAAAGGATTTTAAAAATGAACATTGGTTTTTCTGGTTATTCTTACCACACAAAAGGGTATCATCACCAAAATAAATCTGGATTAACTAGTTATCTTATCCGCTTACAAACAGAGGGTTTATGTGAAATCGTCATTAATAAAAAAAAGTTAGTTTTCAAAAAAGGTGGACTTCTGTTAGCTAAACCAGGCGATTTATATGAACTACAGATCAAAGATAATCAAGAAAGTGGAGACTTTCACTTGTTTTGCGAAGGAACTTGGATCGATGATTGGTGGATTCGATCTGTCAAGCCATCTTTCTCTCAGATCATTCTTGATGAAAAACTACTCACCTTATGGCGCTATCTCATACTAGAACAGCGTCGGCCGTCGTCCGAAGAAAATAAAGAGCTCTCTAACTATTTACTGAAATCCCTTTGCTTGTCTATTGAGCGTTCCATCAATGAAACAACTTCAAATGTCAATCGACCTTACCCAGTGACACGAATGATGCGATACATTGAAGAACATGCAACACAAGTACTCAGGGTTGAAGATGTGGCACGGTACGCTGGCCTAAGTGTTTCTAGGGGGGTTCACTTATTTAAAAGCAGTACCGGGAAAACAATAATTGAATATGTCCAAGAAATACGGTTATCCACTGCAATTAACCAGATGACATATACTTCAATGACACTTGAGCACATTTCTGAAAATTGCGGCTTTGGTACCTATGCTTATTTTCACAGAGTATTTAAAAAGAAATACGGTGTTGCTCCCGGAGCGTATCGCCGTCATGAATAACTGCTTACTAAGGGTAGCCGAATACTCTGTTCAATACGAAAAAGGTATCGCCAACTAAAATGGACGACACCTTTTTTATTACTCAATTTTTCTTTTTTCACTATACTCTCTAATATGAGTAATTCTCTCAACCATCGGCGGATGAGTAAAACGGAGAATTTTAATGAAAGTCGGCGGATTAAAATCTGCTAATCCTTCTACAGACAATTTATGAAAAGTTGCAATCGCAGCATCAGCATCATTAGTAAGCCCAAGCGCGTATCGATCGCTTTCGTATTCATATGTTCTGGATATTAAATTGGATACTGGACTTGCTACAAAACTAAGCAGCGAAAAAATCAATAAAATTATTGGTAAAGCTGCTAAATCATTTCGTTTCAGAGCAAGGTTTGAACCAAGATTATTAATTGTTAAAGTATATAGCTTACTCGTAATATATAATCCAACAAATGAAGCGAGCAATGATCCTAATAGCAGTAATGGAAGATGATTTAAATGATAATGCCCCATCTCATGGGCCATGACAAAAAGGACTTCTTCTCTTTTCAGACTCATAAGGGTTGTATCCCATAAAACAATTCTTAAGTTAGCACCAATTCCAGTAACATAAGCATTAAGACCATTAGTTTTATCAGACATCTTAACTTCATAGACACGGTCAGCGGGAATATCAGCTTCTTGGGCTAGTCGTAAAATATCTTGCTCTAGTAACTTATCTTGAATTGGATAGAAATCATGATACAGCGGATCAATAACCACCGGCTGTATAAACATTAAAAATATCGTAAAAGGGATCGATAACAACCATGTGTAAAGCCACCATTTTTTAGGACTCTTTGAAACTAATAACATGATAACATAGGCAATAACGGTTAAAATAATTGCCCCAATCCAGAATGAGATTAATTGATCTTTCATCCAACTTTCAAATGATTGAACAGAAATCCCAAATTTTGTACTTATCGAATAAGAAAAATAACTTAATGGAAATGTAGCGATCCAACTAAAACTTGCCAATAAAATAACATATAGCCCTGTGTAAACAAAGCGGTACCGAACGAGTTGTTTCGACCACTGACTAAACAAATGTGAAAGTCCGAAAATTAACACAAACAAGTAAATAAGCCATTCAAACGGTGTATCAATAAAATAAATTACGTTTCGCCATTTTGAAAAATCTTTTGCTAAAATGAGTTGCTCTTCTTCCATAAAAGTTTCTGGATCGGCCTCTGTACCAACAAAGTGTTCTGGTAAAGATGTTTCAATCGTAAATAGATAGGTTGATATTGCAATTGCATAAAGAACGTATATAAATAATACTGCAAAAAAAAGCTTCCTCATCAATTTTCCTCCTCCGTCTTCGAAAAATGGACAACATCTCCATTAATAAGCTTAGACGAAAGAACAGAATTTAGAACTTTAAAAGTTGGAAAGTTGAAGATTGAATGTAAACCTAAAATCAAAGACAAAAAATCTATGAAATCAACTACACATTAGAATGCTTTTGAACTTCCTATCCAACTTTCAAACCTTATATTTTCTACCCTTACTCTTTGCATTACTTATTTTTCTGTATACTCTACTAATTCAGACATCGCTTTCTCCACGATTCCGATTAAATGTTCCATTTCTAACATTGAGCTTGTTTGTTCTTCAATAATTGCAGTATTAGTCTCAACTTGCTCTTGAATTGATTGAAATATTTCTTGGATTTCCGTTAAAATTGCACTAACATTAACAACGGATTTTTCACTTTCTGCTGCTAGGTTACGAATTTCTTTGGCGACTACAGCAAAACCTAAGCCAGCTTGTCCGACTCTTGCTGCTTCAATTCCAGCATTTAAACCTAAAATCTTACTTTTACTACTAATCTGTTTAATAATATTGAGAACTTGTTCCATACTTTTCACTTTTTCTATTGATGCTTCTGTCGTGTTTTGGGTAATTAGTGTAGATCGTTCAACTTCTTTTGCCCCAGTTGTTACTTCTTCGGTTTTTTCTAACATCTCGTTTAAATTCCCATTAATTGATCCAATTGTGCCCTTCAAATGGTCAAGTATTTCTTTATTTTCTAAGTAGAGGGACACCGTTCGACTGGTTAAGCCCAGTATTGGCCTAATCGCTTCAGGATCACCACCTACACCCAAATTCGCAATCCTCTTTCCTTTATAAACAACTGGTAAATTAATCCCCGGACGAGGTGCTTTATTTCCAAGTGTTTCCTTTAATTTTTCATGTTCCGCACGAGTCACAACACCCTCTTTAATTAGCCCGTCCATTACTTTTTTACCAACTGAATGGTCGTTACCTATCCGTTGTTTATCATAAGCAGCAAAAATTGTCCCTTCCTTATTAACAAAAATTAAATGATAGCCTGTTTCCTCACTTACAATTTGACAAATATGCTGGGCAAACTCATCAGATAACAAATTATTCATTAAAAATCATCCCCCTATTATAAAACGCTTACAATTAACTTAAAAAAGACGTCCCTCATACGGTCATCATACCTGTATTTTATTTTAGCAGAAAATTAACTATTTTCTATATAAAATTCATTTTTCTCTAAATATTACTTAAATGACGCTTCCACCATCAACACTATGTTCCATTTATGAGAATTGTCTCACCAGATGTTAGAAAAAAATAGGGGATTTGTTATACCATCTGGATTTCCTAAGCATTGGAGCGGGATCATTTTTTACTGCTCATCTGCATGATAGCCAGTTATATATTCCATTTGCTTTTCTCCTTCACCAGAAAAAAGAAAATCTTCAAACACTTTCGTGTCCTCATCAAACGTTACGGTCAGATTAGCATACCACTCTCCAGCCATCGATAGTGGTAACTCTAATTGATACAGACCTTCTTCAACTCTGTTCATTGTACCCTCAATCGGGTGATTCATCATTTTCATATTCATATATAAATATACTTTATCAACATCAATCGAACTACCAGATTTGTCACTTATTTGAACGGTATATATATGAAACCCTTCTGTTGATACAGTATTTGCTTCATCTGAAAAATTTACAGTCAGATTTTTAAGCTCACTTCCACTAGAGCATCCTATTATTAACATTAACATTATCAAAAAAGTCATAAATAAGTTAAACTTTTTCACCATTTTTTCACCTTCTTCTAGTATTATTGTAAATGACCACTAAATAACCATATTAGTTCTGTATTTTTTACTACTTTACTATTTTAGCATTTTAAACTAACTAGGAAAAGGGGGGTTATCTAAATGGTTAACAAAATTTCGATCCTGCTAATTTTATTTATTACCGCTGGGATCGGTTATACTATTTATGGATTTTTCGCAGTAGATAAGAATCCTGATATTGTTACAGTAGAGCGTTTTAACGATCAAGATCCGATCCTTCTTGACCAGTATATTGGTCAGAAAAAAACCATTTTACAGTTTGTAGCTGTCCCGTGTGAGTGTTGTAGTTTTTCAATGCCGTTTATTAAGCAATTTTCCGAGGAGCAAGATGAAATTGAAGTCATTTCGATCATTTTTTATGGAAAACGGAACGAAATTCAAGAAAAATTTGAAGATGAGTATCAAGCAACACATTTATATGGACTTGACTTAGATCGAAGTATTGCCAATCACTATGGTGTCAGCGTCTCACCGACTTACGTTTTCCTTGATGAAGATGGTAATAATTTGGGCGCCTACCCGTACATTATTATTAATGCTGAGGAACTCCTTGTTCGATATAATGATGCCTATGACAAATTTCATATAGAAGGAGAGTAATTTATGGATTATCTTCTCGCCTTTACGGCAGGGATTTTATCTTTTACATCAGCGTGTATATTACCTTTAATTCCTAGTTATTTAGCTGTGATAACTGGCCTTTCGATAACCGAACTTAACGACAATCGTCATCATCGCAAGCAAATTTTAGTGAGAATATCGATGTTTATCCTGGGCTTAATTATTCCTTTAATTTTATTAGGTCTGACGGCTTCTTCAATCGGATCAGCAGCACTAAGTTATTCGCAAAATTTCTCAAGGTTGTTTGGTTTTATTGTGATATTATTTGGACTGCATTTATTAGGTTTATTAAAATTCCAGTTTTTAAACAGACAATTTAGGTTAGATTTCCTTTTTAAAAAGAAAAATAGCTTATGGAGTGTAGCCTTGATGGGACTTGCTTTCGGCTTTGGCTGGACGCCTTGTATTGGTCCTATGCTAAGTTCAATCTTAATTATGGCTGCTGATTCAGATACGATGTGGCGTGGCGGACGTTTGTTATTTGTATATGGGCTAGGCTTAGGTTTACCATTTTTACTAATTGGGATCTTAAGTACGTTAGGTTTTCAATTTCTTAATGTCTTAAAAAAATATATGCGTTTAATTTCTATTTTCAGCGGAGTACTGCTAATTATTTTAGGATTATTACTAATCACTGGAAATATGGCCTATATTACACCAGCACTATAAAAGCGAAAGTCATCACTCATGATGACTTTCGCTTTTTTATATAGTAAACTTTGATATTGTTGTTGGATGTGGTTGTGGTCTTGAAAAAAAGTACCCTTGCGCTAACGGAATTCCTATATCTTTACAAAATTGCGCTTCTTCTTTTCTTTCGATTCCTTCAGCAAGAAGGAAAATTCCATTTTCCTCAGCTATGTTAACCCATTCCGTCAACTTATCCTGTTTTTCGTTATCAAAATCACAATGGGAAATTATAGCTCGATCGATTTTTGCAAAGTTTGGTTTTAGTGCCTTTAATAATTCAGTAGTCGCATAACCTGACCCTAAATCATCTAACGCTACTTTTATGCCATTCTTTTTATAGACATCAAAGATTTTTTTTAAGTGGTCTATATTTTCAATTTTTTCAGTTTCTACTACTTCGAAAATTAAATCCCTAGGATCAACTTTATAACGTTCTGCAGCTATAAAAGTAGTTTTTAAACAGTGATCCGGATCATAAATTGATGAAGGTAAGAAGTTTATAAATCGTTTCACACCTTTTGCTAATAATTCAGCACTTTTTTCGATAGATAAAATCCTCGCTTGACTATCAAGTAAAGATTGCAAACCTGCTTTTTGCGAGAATTGAAATAATTCCTCAGGGTTAAAGGGGATTTCTTTAGGACGAAGTAAAAACTCATATCCATAAAGGCTTAAATTTTCAAGTGACACAATCGGCTGAATAAAACTAGTATATAATTTTTCGTTTATTATTTTTAGATAATTAAGATTGTTCACACGCTCAATAAATTCAGCAAGCGTAGTCGAAATAAATTGGTTTTCAAGTTCGCTTTCGATTTTATTTTCACATCTACAAAAAATTACTTGTTTCGCTTCAACAGACAACATCTCATCCATCTCATTAACTAATTGCTGCAATTCTTTTAATGAAGTGTAAGAAAACTTTATTTTATAATCACTCTTGAAAACGTTCTTAAATTTTTGACAATTTTCTATTATAGCTAAAATTAGCTGTGGCGTTGTCGATTCCACAATGAGGTTTCCTTCCTCAGGGAATTCAGCTAATTTTGAACATTTAGGACAACTCATCTATTAATCTCCTTTCTCTGTTCATAAATATAGTACACACCCAAAAATATTTTAGATGTCATAAGATACAATATAAGATTTCCACCCCCACCTAAATAATAGATATCATAATTATTAGAGTCTGCTCAAAAAGTTAATCGCAGTAATAGCATTTAAAAAAATTCTTGTTTAAGGTTAACTAACTATATATACATATACTAATATCTTTAAATATATTTAACAACATTAATATAAGAGATCCTTCAAAAAAGTAAAAAGGTAATTCAAAATGAATCACCTTTTTACTGAGTTATCATACTCCTCCAACAACTTTTGCGCTGCTAATGTTACTGTCAAAGTTCCAGCTTCTATTGCCCTTTTGTATTCAGGCAAGTTTTCTTTAATTTTAGCATGTTCATAAAAGCGATTTAAAAGCTGTGATTGGACTGTTTCATTGAGCCATAAAAACTGTTGGTCTTTACGTCTTTCTTCAAAAATAGTTGCTTGTTTCGTATAATCAAAGTAATTTTCGACTACTTCCCAGATTGCATCAATACCATCACCATTTAAAGCAGAACAAGTATAAGCCTTAGTTTCCCAACCTCTCGTTGCCTTTGGTAAATAGTGGAGGATTTGATTATATTCTTCTTTTGTTACAAGCGCTCTCATTTTGTTTTCACCGTCTGCCTTATTGATTAAAATCGCATCGGCCTGTTCCAAAACGCCTTTTTTCATTCCTTGTAGCTCATCACCAGCACCTGTTAGCATTAAGACTAAGAAAAAATCTACCATAGAACGAACTGTTGTCTCGCTTTGTCCGACTCCAACTGTTTCAACGATAATAACATCATAACCCGCTGCCTCACAGAGGAGTATTGTTTCACGACTTTTTCTTGCTACCCCACCTAACGTTCCGCCAGTTGGTGTTGGCCGGACAAAAGCTCGCATGTTCCTACCAAGCTCTTCCATTCGTGTTTTATCACCAAGAATACTTCCCCTAGAAATTTGACTACTCGGATCAACCGCGAGGACTGCTACCTTATGTCCCTTGTCACATAGGTATGTTCCTAAAGCCTCAATTAACGTACTTTTTCCAGCCCCTGGTACACCTGTAATCCCAATCCGAACAGACTTTCCAGTATGAGGAAGGATTCCACCAATTACTTTTTGTCCTAATTGAAGATGCTTTTCTGCATTACTTTCCACAAGGGTAATGGCCTGAGCTAAAATAGCCCGATTACTTTCTAAAACACCAGCTACAAAATCTTCAACTGTTAACTTCCTTTTTTTTCGAGGAGTTTCTTTTTTGTCTTTATCCATGCCACTCTCCTCAATCTAAAATTAATTTTCTTTACGGATATCCCAAAAAACAATTTGACCCATATAAGCTTTTCTTCTTCCATGAGTTTTGTTTTAAAAGCGGAAAGATGGAAAGTATAAAGTTGGAAAAGTAGTTCAAAAGCTTTTTAAGTGCAGTTGGTTAGCCGATAGTTGGTTAGGAAAATCAAAAGCTTTCTAAGTACAGTAGGTTTTGCTTTTGAGGTTTGCTTTTATTAACCAACTAATGACTTTTGTTTTCCCTTTCCAACTTTCCAACTTTCCAACTTTTTTAAAGTTGTTCGTATATTTTCTCGATTACTTTTTCGGCCGCGACAGGTATCACAGTTCCAGGCCCAAAGATCGCTGCTGCACCTTGCTCGTATAAAAACTCGTAATCTTTATGTGGGATAACTCCTCCAATTACAACAAGGATATCTTCACGACCAAGTTTGCGGAGTTCTTTTGTTATTTCTGGAAGTAATGTTTTATGACCGGCCGCAAGAGAGCTCATGCCAATCACATGGACATCATTTTCTACGGCTTGAATCACTGCTTCCTCTGGGGTTTGAAACAAAGGTCCAATATCAACATCAAAGCCTAAATCTGCAAAAGCAGTTGCGATGACTTTTGCACCACGGTCATGTCCATCTTGGCCAAGCTTTGCAATCATAATCCGGGGCCGTCTTCCTTCACTTTCAGCAAATTCATCTGCCTTTTTTCTAACCTGCTCAATCTGCTCACTTTCAGCGAATTCAGCACGATATATGCCGCTAATCGAACGAATAACTGCTTTATGTCTACCGACAACCTTTTCATAGGCATCAGAAATTTCACCTAATGATGCACGCGCACGAGCGGCATCATTAGCCAGCGCTAAAAGATTACCTTGACCCGTTTCAGCGGCCTTGGTAATTGCTTCTAATGCAGCTGTAACTGCTTTTCCATCACGGTTTTGTCTTAGTTCCGCTAATCTCTTTATTTGAGAATCGCGAACTGCTGTATTATCAATATCCAACGTATCAATTGGGTCTTCTTCTTCAAGTCGATATTTATTGACACCAATAATGATCTCTTTATTTGAATCAATATGCGCTTGTCGTCTTGCGGCCGCTTCCTCAATCCGCATTTTCGGTAAACCTGTCTCAATTGCCTTTGACATACCACCTAATTTTTCAACTTCTTGAATATGACCCCACGCTTTTTCAGCTAATTCCTTTGTTAACGACTCAAGATAATAAGAGCCTCCCCAAGGATCTAACACATTACAAATACCTGTTTCATCTTGTAAAAATAATTGGGTATTACGCGCAATACGTGCTGAGAAATCGGTTGGTAAGGCAATTGCTTCATCAAGCGCATTTGTATGAAGAGATTGAGTGTGCCCTAGTGTTGCCGCCAACGCTTCAATACAAGTTCTTGCTACATTATTATAAGGATCTTGCTCAGTTAAACTCCAGCCTGAAGTTTGCGAGTGTGTTCGCAAGGCCAGTGATTTCTCAACTTTTGGATTAAACGGTTTTAATAACCTTGCCCACAGTAGTCTTGCTGCACGCATTTTTGCTACTTCCATAAAATAGTTTTTTCCAATTGCCCAAAAGAAAGACAACCTCGGTGCAAAAGCATCAACATCAAGTCCTGCTTCAATACCAGTACGCACGTATTCAATTCCGTCTGCTAAAGTATAGGCTAACTCAATATCAGCCGTAGCGCCTGCTTCTTGCATATGGTAGCCAGAAATACTAATGCTATTAAACTTCGGCATATTTTTTGACGTATATTCAAAAATATCAGCGATCGCTTTCATCGATGGCTTTGGTGGGTAAATATACGTATTTCGAACCATATATTCTTTTAAGATGTCATTTTGAATTGTTCCAGTAAGCTGTTCTTGTCTGACGCCTTGCTCCTCAGCCGCAACAATGTAAAAAGCCATTATTGGTAAAACTGCACCATTCATTGTCATCGAAACACTCATTTCATCTAACGGAATTCCATCAAATAAAATTTTCATGTCTAAAATCGAATCAACAGCTACTCCAGCACTTCCAACATCTCCAACAACACGAGGATGGTCAGAGTCATAGCCGCGATGAGTAGCTAAATCAAAAGCAATCGAAAGCCCTTTTTGACCTGCTGCTAAATTACGCCGGTAAAAAGCATTGCTATCCTCAGCGGTAGAAAATCCAGCATATTGTCTAACTGTCCAAGGACGTGATTTGTACATTGCTGGATATGGTCCTCGTAAAAAAGGCGGGATTCCTGAAACATAATCTAGATGTTCCATGCCTTCAGTATCTTTGTTTGAATAAAGCGGTTTAACTAAGATTTGCTCAAGGGTTCGATAATGAGTGTTTTCAGAATCCACTTGCGGTGGTTCTACTTTGTTAATGTCTTGCAAACTAGCAAATGGAATTTGTGTAAAATCAGGATTATTCATCAACATTCCCCACCTTTTCACCTTGAAGTTCGCGGAGCAACTGATAGCAATTTGTACCAACATGGATAAAACCATTTACTCCTACTTCTCTTAATTTCCCCTCAAGCACTTCGTCTTGCTTACCAGCAACAAACACTTTCATGTCTCTGGTCTGCTTTTTTAGTCCTGCTAAAATTTCAACAGCCATTTCATTATAGCTTTGATTTTTACCACAAATAACAGCAATAGTAGCCGTAGTCTCAGTGGCAGCCGCTAATGCTGTTTCCACAGTTTCAAAGCCGTTGCTTTTCACTACTTCAAAGCCACCAGTTTCAAAAAAATTGGCGACAAAGTCAGTTCGTGGCTTATGATCTGCTAAAGCACCAATGCTTATTAAAAATACTGAGATAGGCGCGTCTTGAGTTTTTTTCTCTTCACAGTATTGACGAAGCTTTTCAAAAGCTTCAGTGGCCCGGAAAATTTCAATTTTTTCGAGGGAAATCCCTTTACCACTTCCAAGAGCTTTACTTATTGCCCCTATTGTTGCTCCTTGCTTAGCAGCCCTAATAACATCATTGACCACCTTACTTGGGTTTATAGAAACAGCTACTTGCAGCCTTGCTTTAGCAGCTAATGCCTGTTTTTCTATAAGTGTATCTAAAGACTCATTATCCACTTCTACTTGATTTTCAGTCTTATTGGCATACATTGTCGCTCCAACAAAAATAAGTTTTCGTTTTTCAATATCTTCTTTTTTCTTTGCTGAGACTTCTTTAACATGTTGTTGTGGTTTTCCCTTTTGAAGCGCTTGCAACATTCCGCCTTGAGACTCAAATAACTGGAAGAGCCCCCAGCCTTTGCTTGCCAATTCGGCGGTAATCGTTTCAACATACCACGAACCACCAACAGGGTCCGCCGTATACGTGACATGGGCTTCTTCTTGAATAACTAATTGACAATTTCTGGCTACTCGTCGTGAAAAGTCATTTGCTAACGTAAAAGCCTCATCAAAAGAACTAACATGTAACGAATCTACGCCACCAACAGCAGCAGTAAAAGCTTCTACTGTTGACCTTAATATATTCACATATGGATCATAGACTGTTTTTGTCCATCGTGACGTGCGTGCATGAATTTTTAACTTTTGTGATGCTTCATTGCCACCAAAAGCTTCGATAATATTAGCCCAAAGCATTCTTGCTGCCCTAATTTTTGCTAACTCCATAAATAAATTTGAACCTACCGATATCGATAACTGAATCGTTGAAGCAATTTGATCAATTAATAGACCACGCTTTTGAAGTTCACGGATATAATAAACTCCGGTCGCTAACATAGATGCTAGTTCATCAACAGCACTTCCACCGCCATCATGGTAAGCATGGCTGTCAATAAAGATTGTTTTAAGTTCAGGACTATTTATTTCAGTCCATTTTAGTAATTCAGCCATCTGGTCTAAATAGCTATCCATTTCAAAAGGTAACTGCCCATTTTTGACTAACATTGCTAGCGGATCAGCACCGATACAACCTTTTAAGTTTGTTAATGGAAGATTGTTTTTTTGAAAATAAGCAGCCATATACGTGACAAAAGGGACGGCACTTACTCCAGTTTGAACGACAAAAGGATTGTCTTGAACATTTATTGCGGCAAAAGTAGTCTCGATATCTTCTAGAGATGAGATCATCGTACCTACTTGACCTGCTTGTGAATTTTTTTCTGAATAATCATTTCCCATTTTTGTCGCTTCATTTAAGACGAGATTAATTGCATTGACACCTTTTTGAAGATCATTTCTTAACCATTCATTTACCTTTTCTGGAATCGGGTGATTCATTTCTTGAGCTATTAACCAACTTTTTTTCTCATCTGCTGGCTGAGTACCTCGAACAAACGGAAATTGTCCTGGAACGGTTTTCGTGAAAGCTAAATTTTCAATGTCCTTCTTTTGATAAATTGGCTCTAGAATGATTTCTTCATACGTTTTCGTTAATAGTTTCGAAAAAGGAGCGCCTTTTAACGACTTATCTACCGCTTGCTTCCACTGTTCATACGATGGAATCGGAAAATCACAAATCTCCGCAAACAAGCTTGTTTTGTTTTCTTCAGAACGCATCTTGATCACCTACCTTGTTTAAGAAATTTATATTTCTACTATTTCCTTAAAACCAACTAACCAACAGTAGAAAAAGCTTGTCTACTGTTGGTAGTTTTCTTTATTAGGGTGTTCAAAAAGTACGACAATTAAAGTGGCATATTTCCGTGCTTTTTATAAGGTAATTGTTTCTTTTTATTTCTCAACATTTCAAGGGCGTTAATTAATGATTTTCTCGTATCTCTTGGGTCGATAACATCATCAATCATCCCGTTTGAAGAGGCAACATAAGGATTAGCAAATTTTTCGCGATATTCTTTAATTTTTGCCTGCCTTGTTGCTTCTGGATTATCACTTTCAGCAATTTCTTTTGAAAAAATAATATTTGCTGCTCCTTCAGGACCCATTACAGCAATTTCAGCATTTGGCCAAGCAAATACTTGATCAGCGCCAATTGCTTTACTATTCAATGCTACATAAGCCCCACCGAATGCTTTTCTCGTTATAACAGTGATTTTTGGAACAGTTGCTTCTGAATAGGCATATAATATTTTTGCGCCATGGCGAATAATTCCATTATGTTCCTGATTAATACCAGGAATAAAACCACTAACATCTTCAAATGTAATGATTGGAATATTAAAGCAGTCACAAAAGCGTATAAACCGTGAACATTTATCAGAGGAATTAATATCAAGTCCCCCTGCCATATACTTTGGCTGGTTCGCAACGATTCCGACTGTTTCGCCATTCAGTCTTGCAAAACCAATAACAATATTTCTAGCAAATAAAGGTTGGACTTCCATGAAATTAGCGTCGTCAATAATCGCCAAAATCACTTTACGAACGTCATAAACTTTCGTTCCATCAATCGGAACTAAATCTATTAATTCATCAATTTTTTCATCAATAGGTTTTTTGTTAATTGGCTCTTTAACTGGACTTTTTTCTAGGTTATTTTGTGGTAAGAAGGCGACTAACCTGCGAACATCTTCCAATACTTCTTCTTCAGTTGGTGCTGTGAAATGAGCATTTCCACTAAGTGTTGAATGAACTTTTGCACCACCTAAATCTTCTGTATCGATATCAGCCCCTGTTACACTTTTAATTACTTTTGGACCTGTAATAAACATTTGACTTGTTTTCTCAACCATGAAAACAAAGTCGGTAATCGCCGGAGAGTAGACAGCTCCACCGGCACAAGGACCTAAAATGACAGATATTTGTGGAATTACTCCAGAAAAAATTGAGTTTCGATAAAAGATATGACCATAGCCATCTAAAGAAAGAACTCCTTCTTGAATTCTTGCTCCACCAGAATCATTTAAGCCGATTATTGGTGCTCCATTTTCCGCTGCAAAATCCATGATTTTAGCAATTTTCGAAGCATGCATTTCCCCCAAAGCCCCACCAAAAACAGTGAAATCCTGGGAAAAAATAAACACTAATCTACCTTCAATTTTTCCGTACCCAGTTACAACACCTTCTCCGGGTGCCTCAGAACTACCAGAGGCAATTGCTAGACCTCTATTCTCAATAAATGGATTGATTTCAACAAATGTTCCTTCGTCAACCAAGAGATCTATTCTTTCCCGGGCCGTCTTTTTCCCACGGTTATGTTGAGCTTCAATTCTGGCATCCCCACCACCATTTTTAACTTTCCAGCGCCGTTCTTCCATTTCTTCAATCTTATCAAACATATCCATAACAGGTAGAACCTCCTTTTCAGTTTAAAATATCAAGTTGTGATAGCAAAGTCTCGGCGCATATTCGAAACATGCAAACCAAGCTTTAAGCTTTAAACTTTAACTAAGAAAAGAGGTTGACCGTATTCCACTAACTGACCATTCTCTACTAAAATTTCAACAATTTCACCTTCAATTTCTGCTTCAAGTTCATTCATCAATTTCATCGCTTCAACAATACAAACAACAGTATCAGCATTTACTTTGTCGCCTTTTTTCATATATGGACCTTCCTCTGGTGATGGAGATTCATAAAACGTTCCTACCATTGGTGATGTTATTTTATGTAATTTCTCATCTACGAGTGGTGCGGCAGCTGGCTGTTCTATTTGCGCTACTGGAGCAGGGCTTGCCAACACTTGCGGTGCAGCTAGAACTTGCGGTGTTGCCACTACTTCCATTTGTTCTTGAACGACACCTTTCGTATTTCTTTTACGAATCTCAATCTTTTCATTATTCTCGCCTTTGACGATTAGCTCATCAATATTAGAACGGTCCACGGCACGAATCAATTCTCTTAAATCATTAATTTTAAACATAATATTTTCCTCCTAGGTGTTTGTAATAGTTAATAATTCCGAGTATGTTTCTAAAGCTTCCCTTGTTAAAATTGAATGAAGAACAAAGTCAGCATAAATATTTCCGATTTCTTGAACTGAGTACTGACCATTTGTTTTGTACCATTTATACGTCCAATTAATCATTCCAAATATCGCCATTGATGCTATCGGTACTGGCATTTCTTTTCGAAATTCTCCTTGCTCAATTCCCTCTTCAACAACTTTGAACATCATTTTCTTATACTGATCACGTTTATTTTTAATATTATCAAAATATTCTGGTGCTAAGTATAAGCTTTCTTGATAAAAAACTGTGACGTGGGGTCGATATACGTCAAACATCATTACAAACGATTTGATGATTGCATTAATTCGTTCAGTGGGGGTTTCCCACTGCTCGTAAGCCTCTGTAGCTTTATCAAGAACATAAGTAATGAAATAATCATGTATGGTGTAAAGAAGTTCGTCTTTTGATTTGAAATAGTGATAAAATGTGCCTTTGCTCGTTCCACTCATTTTTACAATTTTGTCTACGGTTACCGCATGATATCCCTTTTGTTCAAAAAGTTGGAGCGCTACTTCTGTTATTTTTTCTTTTGTAGGTTTAACTCCCATAAGATTGCCTCCACTTTTCATTACTACTATTAAGATGATGCCCACCACAGAATTTTTTAGATGATTTTATTTACTTCTAAAAATTTCGTATTGAAATCCCCACTAATAAACTTTTCATTCTCTAGAAGTGCAAGATGGAATGGGATTGTTGTCTCAATACCTGTAATAACAAACTCCTTTAACGCTCGTTTCATTCTTGCAATTGCTTCTTCACGAGTTTTCCCATGTACAATTAGCTTTGCAATCATCGAATCGTAAAACGGTGGGATCGAATACCCTTGATACGCGGCACTGTCGACACGAACACCAAAACCACCTGGTGGATGATACATGACAATTTTTCCTGGTGACGGCATAAAATTTTTCGCCGGATTTTCAGCGTTAATACGACATTCTATCGACCAACCACTAATAACGATATCTTCTTGCGTGATCGATAGTGGATAGCCGGCTGCTACTTTAAGCTGTTCTTTTATTAAATCAACACCTGTAACCATTTCTGTAACTGGGTGCTCAACTTGGATACGCGTATTCATTTCCATGAAATAGAAATTTTTATGTTTATCTAATAGAAATTCAACTGTTCCAGCACCTGTGTATTGTACGGCTTTAGCTGCCTTTAACGCTGCTTCACCCATGCTTTTGCGGAGTTCATCATCTAATGCTGGTGACGGTGATTCCTCAATTAGCTTTTGATGACGTCGTTGAATCGAGCAGTCACGTTCTCCTAAATGAACAACGTTACCTTGGCTATCTCCAATAATTTGAATTTCCACATGACGTGGTTCTTCTACATATTTTTCTAAGTAAACTCCGCCATTTCCGAAAGCTGTCTCTGCTTCTTGCTGAGCCATAGATATAGCCTTTTGTAGGTCCTTTTCTGTTTCGGCTACACGCATTCCTTTTCCACCACCACCAGCAGTTGCTTTTGCGATAACTGGAAACCCTATTTCCCTTGCTGTAACAAGAGCATCTTCAAGATTTTCAATAAGTCCATCTGTACCAGGAACAATCGGCACCCCTGCTGCTTTCATCGTTTCTCTAGCAACTGATTTTGCTCCCATTTTTTGAATTGCCTCAGGAGAAGGCCCAATAAAAGTAATATTATATGCCTCACACATCTCGGCAAATTCAGCGTTTTCTGCCAAAAATCCATAACCTGGGTGAATTGCATCGACACCAGTAATAGTAGCTACACTTAGTATGTTCACTTGCTTTAAATAACTTTCTTTTGAAAGGTGTGGCCCAATACAATATGCTTCATCTGCTAATTGGACATGTAATGATTCTTTGTCAGCTACAGAATAAACTGCAACAGTTGCAATACCTAGTTCCTGACAAGCACGAATAATTCTTACAGCTATTTCGCCTCTATTGGCTATCAAGACTTTTTTAAACATCCTTTCACCTCATCTCATAAAATGGTTAACACTAGTAGCAGTAACAGCTTACTTTTTCTCTTGTGAAATCCACAGACTGACTAGTCAGTCTAGTACCTATCTGAATTTTACAAAAATAAAGGAATATTGTCAATAGCCTAATTTAGAAAGCTTTTAACCATCTGTGGTTATTTGCTGATTTGCTATTGATGTTCTCCTCTGTTGTATTATTAACAGCGACTGCAAAAAAAAAGCTACTTATAATGATCCTGCCATTAAAAGCTACTTTTTTTCTTATTTTTATTCATCCAATTATTTTTTATTTGAATTGATTTGTATTTTAATGAAGTTTGGAACCGACTTAGTTGTGTAAGGCAATTCCTTAATCATTTCATCACCTTTCATAGTTACAATCGCATCAAGCATATTTAACAAAATTTTTCTTTGCAAATCTCTTCGCCCTACCGCTCCAAAGCTTTGACCTAGCGGCAGCTTAATGTGAAGCGCTCTCGGTGGCATAACCTTTTTTGTTAAATCAGGTAAGTGTGTTAAAGAAACTGTTGCTATGCCTGCATTTTCAACTGCTTTTTGAATCAATCCCACGGATTGATGGCAAATATATCAGCCAGGTGACGCAAGTAGAACATCTACTTTTTCCTTTTTTAACTGCTCAATGATAATAGGAATAGCTTCTCTTTGTAATATTTCGATTCGAGGAATATAACCCATCATTCCGTAATGAGTTTCAGCAACCTCACCAATGGTCTCAGTCTCTCTTAACTCATGAATCATTTGTAGTGGAAAAACACAATTAATATCTTTATCAGCGGCGGTCGTATCATAGTGTGTATGAGTAACAATAAGATTTTCATTTAATGAATCTTTTGGAATGAAATGAACGGTATGATCACCCGCCTCAACGTCAAAAGGTTTTTGACCTTTCAAATGAACACCGGCAGTTGTTAATAGTGCTATCTTCCATTCACTCATTGACTTAGTAAGTATGATTTTATCAGCCTGATCCTGTTGCTTTTTCATCATCAATTTTGCCTTTAGAGCATAGTACTTATGCTTTAAACCTTGATCGGACATTTACTCACCTCTTTTTTCTCTACTATCCAATATACTACACCAAAAGAAGTCCCGATTAACACGAGGATAAAAAATAAAAGTGACACTGCTACTGAAACTGTTTCGTGAACACCTACTAATGCAAACAGATAGACATAAGCGCCTTCGCGAACTCCAATTCCGCCAATCGAAATAGGTAACATCGTTAAAAGTGATATTACTGAAACAAAACCTAATTGCGCTAGAAATGAAACGTTAACGTCAAAAGCGCGAAACAGCATGTCTGTTACGAGAACAAATGAAAGTTGAAACAACAAAGAAAATAAGAGTACTTTAACTAAAAGACCTCTCTCATTTTTATATGTAGAAATCGTCTCATAAAATGAGTCAAGACGACTACCAAAAATTCCAGTTAATTTTTTTTGAAAGAACGTTACAAATAAAAAACAATAAATCAATCCGATTAAAATGAGAAAAAAAACTAGTTGAAAGAAAATATGACCACTATCGTTAACGTATAACAGTCCAATAAAAGCTGTCAGTAAAAGTGCAATCCCTGCAAATAATCTTTCGACGGTAACAGAAGCAACTGCTTTACTAATACTCACTTTTTTGCCTGCATAATAGATTCTAAAACCGTCACCGCCAATACTCCCAGGTAAAAAACTATTAAAAAAGAATCCGATATAATACCACCGAAAGCAATCATAAAAGCTTACTTTCCGTTCTACTTTTAATAATAAATACCATTTGTAGCCGCTAATAAAAATACATAGTAAAACAAATAAGAAGGCCATTAGTAGAAAAACTAGATTAACTGTTTTCAACTGTGTATTGAAACCTAGCCAATCAATCGTAAACACCAAAAAGAAACAAGCGACGATGGAAACTAACGCTCGAAAGATTAATTGAATTTTACCGCTCATCATTTTTTTTGTTTTACTTATTGTTGCTTCCATTAGTAGCCAACCTTTTTTCTTTTAATTTTTTATCGATACGCGGCTTCAACGCGAGCCCTAAAATCCCAAAACAAATAACAATTAAAAATGCCCAAAAAACAATCATGACAGATTGACTTGCATTTTCTCCTAAATATGAATAAAGAATTGTAGCTGGTAATTGCCCTATCCCAGTCGCAACAAAATAGGTAAAGAAATTAACAGGAGTCAATCCAGCAGCATAGCTTACGATCGCAAAGGAATTGATCGGAAATAACCTTGCAAAAAGAACTGAATGCATACCATAACGATCAAAAAATTGATTCATCCAATCCAAAGCTCTATTACTAACAAATTTTTCTACTGCGGGCCTACCGAGTCCTCTTGATATGTAAAAACATATCGCTGCGCCAACCATTGCACTACTCCAAGAAAGTACAGTACCCCATACTGCTCCAAATAACAGTCCATTCGTGAAGGTAACGACAAATGCTGGAAGTGGAGCAACAATTAACGTTAAAATCATTGCAAAAAAAGAAATAACCGGTGCCCACATTCCATATGATAGTAAATAATCCCTAAAACCTTCAATATCTCCTTCCATCAACTTTCCCGAAACTAAATGTAACCCTTCTTGAAATGGTGTTACAAGAAAATATAAGAGTGCCAATAAAATGACGAAACTAACAAGAACTCCTACTTGTAATTTTTGATTTATTTTGCGTTGATTATCCATCAGTTTTTCAATCATCCTTTACCTATTAATTATTAGTTAATAGAGTGAATAGTAGGAGTAGACCTTGCTGGTTGAGTTGTGATTATTTATCTGCTAATAACTCTTCATATGGCCAATCAGCTTGACCATTTTCAAGTATGAATACTCTTTCCGCAGATATACCTTGCTCCAAGTAGTAATCAACTGTTCTTGTTGCTCCACCTCCACCAGCTGGACAAACGATTACAATTGGATCTTCAGATGTATTTAACTTATCTACTAATAGTGCGAGCTTCGCGTAATCTTCTTCTCCACTAGCAGGGTAAGCATAGGTTGCAATTGCTCCAACAATATGATGAGCATCAAACTCATCTTCTACTTGTATGTCTACTAAGGTGATTGATTCGTTGTTTTCAATTTTGCTTTTAACTTCTTCGGCCGAAATAATGTTATAATCTCCGTCATCACCTGATGTACAGGCCCCTAAAACTAAGCTTGTAACTATAACTGCTACTGCGATTAAAAATAACTTCTTCATTTTTCTTTCCCCCATCTTCTTTTAAAAAAAATTTTAATACCTATGTGGGTAATTTTAGTATATTTCAATAAGTTTGTAAACACTTTTTTTTATATTAGGCATAACTATAAGTTATTTAAAGTTACCAAAAATTCTTTTACATTATTAAAAGTTATTGTTTTTCTCCATAAAAAGGTAGCGTAATAAAATTTTTAAAAAACACAAAGGAAAAAAGCCCTCCAACAATTTTAGTTGAACAGCTTTTTCTTTATAGGCATCTATTAGGTATTGTAAAATAATAATAGATATTTTCTGTAAACGAAGTATGGTGAAAATAGACCGTCGAGTAAATTTCTTAATATCAATTAATTAGCCATATAAGAGCGGAATTTAGTGAAGAATGCTTTAGCTCAACAAGATTCTGCTCTTATATGGTATGGCACCCTAAGATATAAGTATAAAATTTGTCATACTGATCGATTTTTTTTGAAATGCCTTATTTCCCAGTTTCTTTAAATAGCTTAATCCGCGCTCCAATTTCATCACGGACACGTTGGAAAAATACCCATTTTTCTGCTTCAGTACCTTCTGCCTTTGCAGGATCATCAAAGCCCCAGTGGACACGATCTTTATTTTTCGGTGTTGCTGGACAAACATCATCTGCATGCCCACATAATGTGACGACCAAATCAGCTTTCGCTAAAATTTCAGGATCGATTTTATCAGAAGTTTGATTAGTAATATTAATCCCGGTTTCGTTCATTGCTTTTACTGCACTAGGATTTACACCATGGGCCTCGATGCCCGCTGAATAGACATCCCACTGATCTCCTAAATAATGATGACCAAATCCTTCAGCCATTTGGCTACGGCAAGAATTACCTGTACATAAGAAGTAAATTAATTTTTTTGACATTTGTGTAAAATCTCCTTTTAATAAGTTTAGTGTAGAAAGTTTAAATGGAAAACATAAAAATCACTAGATAGATCTACTGCCTAAATTTTTTTGAACTCCCTAACCAACTGCTCAAAAGCTGCTTACTTATCTTTCCACCCCCCCTTTCCAACTTTACTTAGCTACTATTGGTTCTGGAAACCAGTGTCGGGTTTTATTTGAAATACGTACGAGCGCTAACATAATCGGAACCTCAACGAGAACTCCTACTACCGTAACAAGTGCCGCCCCTGAAGTAAGTCCAAATAAGGCAATCGCCACTGCAACAGCAAGCTCAAAGAAGTTACTAGCGCCAATCATTCCAGCTGGAGATGCGATTTCATGCGGCAGCTTCCAAGCTTTGGCCCAGCCATATGCAATGATAAAAATAAAAAAAGTTTGGATCGTCAATGGGATAGCTATTAAGAGAATATGAAGCGGGTTATTCAAAATAACTTCACCTTGGAATGAAAATAGAATTATTAATGTCAATAACAAGCCAATGATCGGGATATGATCAAACTTCTTTAAAAATACATTTGTAAAATAATCTAAACCCTTAGTACTTATCACATAAGTTCTTGATAAATAACCACCTGCAAGTGGGATAACGATAAATAACCCAACTGATAAAATTAATGTTTCATAAGGAACTATGACGTTACTAATTCCTAAAAGTAGCATCACGATTGGAGCAAAAGCAACTAATAAAATTAAATTATTGACCGAAACTTGAACAAGAGTATAGGCCGGATTCCCCTTTGTTAAATGGCTCCATACAAATACCATCGCTGTACATGGTGCAGCCCCTAAAAGAACCGCTCCAGCAATATAACTTGTCGCAAGATCATCTGGAATAAACGGTGCAAAAATCACCTTGAAAAATAACCACGCAAAGAAAAACATCGTAAAAGGTTTAATTAACCAGTTTGTTACGGAGGTAACAATCAAACCTTTTGGCATTTTAAATGCTCCGACAATACTAGTGAAATCAATTTTCAGCATCATTGGATAAATCATCATCCAAATCAAAATAGCGACTGGAATTGATACTTGGGCATATTCAAACTTGCTTAACGTCTCAGGAACAATAGGTAGCAATTGGCCTAATCCCACACCTACTATGATACAAGCAGCGACCCAGACTGTTAAATACCGTTCAAAAAAACTAATCCCTGCTACAGTTGATTTCTCTTTACTCAATACTCTCACTCTCCCCTTACATTTTTCTCTAGTCACAACTAATTTTTTTTCCAATCTCAATCAAGTGAATTATTTTATCGTCTTGATTTGGAAGATGATTTAAAATTGCATCAATTGTCGGAAAAAAAGCATTTTCACGATTTAATGAATAAAAAATCCATTGGCCCTTCCTCGTTTCTGTTACTAAGTTCGCATCTTTCAATTTACGGATGTGTTGACTAATTGACGGCTGACTCATTTGGAAAATTTCAACGAATTCACAAACGCAGCAATCACTTCTTTTTAATAGGAGCAACATCGTTAACCGAGTTTTATCTCCAAGTAATTTTAAGACTGTTGCCATCTTCTCTATTGGAATGTTCTCCATTTTCTCAAACTCCTTTATAAGTATTGGACTTATTGAACATCCGCATATACAATATACTTATCATTATATAAGTATATGCTTATATGTCAATGTAAAATATGTTAAGCTATTGTAAAGGTGATAGTAATTTATTTTCATGGTAATAATTAAGTCTAGATGCCTTGAAATTATTGTATACCTTTAGAAAACTTTATTAAAGGAGCGAATAAAAATGAAAATTGAGATTTTCGACCCTGCTTTGTGCTGTTCAACAGGAGTTTGCGGACCTGAAGTAGATCCTGATTTATCAAGGATAGCCCGTGACGTAGCTACACTTAAAAATAAGGGTCATGACGTGGTTAGATATAATTTAGCTCAAAACGCCGAACCGTATGTATTAAATAAGGGAATTAATAAGTTAATGGAAGATGATGGCATAGATGCCTTACCAGCAACTGCCGTCAACGGAAAAATTTTAAAAACCGCTAGCTACCCAACAAAGAAGGAATTAGCTGAGTGGCTTAAGATTGACATTAGCGAATTGGATTTTAAAAAACCGTCGCTAACGATTGACTTGAATCAATCAAAGTAAAATGATCAAAAGTTACGTCAAAAAATAGTACATCAATCATTTGAGGAAGTTGGTATGTATGAAGGGGAATGGAAGGTAGGATAAAACCAAAAGATAGTTCTACGGCCTAAAATCCTTTGAACTTATTTGAACTTTTTCCAACTTTCCAACTTTCCAACTACCTCCCATAAGATGTCTATTATTTTTTTGAATATCCCTAAAAAGAGAAAGGTTGTTTTCTTAATGGAACTATTTCATCCTACAAAATTAACAGAAACAAGACATCTATTTTTTACTGGTAAAGGAGGGGTTGGTAAAACCTCAGCGGCATGCGCAACAGCTGTTGCATTAGCTGAGGTTGGCAAAAAAGTATTAATTGTTAGCACAGACCCAGCCTCTAATCTTGAAGATGTTTTTGGTGAAAAGCTTTCTAACGAACCTAGGCAAATAAAAGGTGTTACAAATTTATTTGCCTCAAATTTAGACCCTGAACAAGCTGCAAAGGATTACCGTGAAAAAGTAATCGGTCCTTATCGCGGAAAACTACCTAAGGTTGCTATTGATAACATGGAAGAGCAATTATCTGGTGCATGTACCGTTGAAATTGCCGCATTTGATGAATTTACAAATCTACTTTCGAATCGCAGTTTAACTGACAAATTTGATCATATTATTTTTGACACGGCACCAACAGGACATACATTAAGACTATTGCAATTACCAACAGCCTGGTCTTCTTTTTTAGAAGACAACACGAATGGAGCCTCTTGCTTAGGTCCATTATCTGGCCTTGCCGACAAACGTGAGTTATATGCTAATACAGTTAAGGCTCTTGCCAACAGCTCCGAAACAACGCTTATTCTCGTCTCAAGACCTGAATACTCAGCTTTAAATGAAGCAGAACGCGCATCTCTTGAGTTACGTGAGTTAGGTATTAAAAACCAAACTTTAATTATTAACGGCGTCTTTCATGCCGAAGGCGACGATGACTTTGTTGCGAATCGATTGGTCGCAAGACAAGCAAAGGCTTTAAATGAAATGTCTGACTATCTAAAGAAACTTCAATTATTTGAACTTCCGCTTGTTCCATTTAATTTAACCGGTTTGGTGTCCTTAAAAAACTTTTTCGAACCTGTTAATATGACTGATGCGGTAAAAACTGAAGCCGTGACAGCACCCAAAATCCCACCACTTTATACGATGGTTGATCATTTCGCGCAAAAAAACAGTGGTGTGATTATGACAATGGGTAAAGGTGGAGTAGGCAAAACAACAATTGCAGCAGCAATTGCCGTGGGTCTTGCAGAACGTGGTCATAAAGTTCATTTAACAACAACCGATCCAGCTGCCCATTTAGGCCTTGTCTTAAAAGATACGGATCTAGTAGCAAATCTTTCTGTCAGTCGAATTGACCCCAAACAAGTTGTTGAAAATTATCGCAATGAAGTTTTAAGTAAAGTCAGTGCTACATTAGATGAGGAGAGCCTAGAGTTTATTAAAGAAGATTTACGCTCACCTTGCACAGAAGAAATTGCTGTTTTCCAAGCCTTTGCCAAAATTGTCGATCAGGCAAAAGATTCATTTGTTGTCATTGATACAGCACCAACCGGTCACACGTTACTTCTCTTAGATGCAGCAGAATCTTATCACAAAGAAGTAACTCGTTCTAGTGGTGATATGCCTGAAGCTGTTACAAAGCTTTTACCAAGACTGCGCGACCCAGAAATTACCAACGTTTTGTTAGTAACACTTCCTGAAGCAACACCGGTACTCGAAGCAAGCCGCCTACAAGACGACTTAAAAAGGGCCGGAATTAAACCCGAGTGGTGGGTTATTAATCAAAGTTTTCAAGCTACAAATACAAAGGATCCCATCCTTCAGGGCAGAGCACAAGCTGAAGAACAGTGGATTAGCAAAGTGGATAAGGAACTATCCAACCATTGCGTAATCTTACCATGGCAAGCCGACGATACAATTGGTATTGATAGTTTAAAAAAACTTCTATAAAAATGATGTTTAAATTGTGAAAAGATCACATGGTGTCAGACACCATGTGATCTTTTCACAATCATCAATAAAAAATACTTGTTAATTTTAGACTTTAGTTTCAAATGGTTGTATTTTTCTTATACAAATAAACCTTATTTCCTTTTTCATTATAGGTAAAGTAATCAAACGAAGCTTTCGTATAGATGATCCCCCGACCACGCTCTTCGAAATTCATGATGTCTAACACTTTATTCATGCACGAGCGCCAATTAAAGCCTTCACCTTCATCTTCAATTGTAATTAAAATATAAACAGAATTAACTTCAATATTGATGCTAACTTTTTTTGAAAGTTCAAATTTATTGCCATGTTCAATCGCATTATAAACCATTTCATTGAATCCAACGAGAAGACAATTAACTGAATTTGTGTATGTTTCGAGCCAACTAGTCATTTGTCCAACGATGTATTCAACAGCTTGGCAATCACTTTTCATGATAAATTGCTTTTCTTTAATAACTTTAGACGATGTTTTCAAAATAACATAGGTAATATCATCATGGCTTTTTTGTTTTTTGAAAACATTATTTAAGTCAGTATTAATAACATTTTTCAACTCTTTTGGTGGCAAGTAGTAGTGCTCTAATACTAACTGTTGAAAACGTTCTATCCCATATATATCATCATCAACTATACTTTCAACAATTCCGTCTGTTGAAATAACGAATGTTGACGCTTCATCTAGATAGGTTGTCTCTTCTTCATATGAAAGTAATTCAATATCAATTACAGAGCTTATTGGTAATCCACCTAAATTTAGCGATGTTAACTTTCCGTTGTTGACGATCATTGGCGGAACTTGAATTCCAGCATTACTATAAGTTAAACATTTACTTGTAAGATCTAGAGCGGCAACATAAAGACAGATGAAATATTCTTCTGGAAACTGTTCTTTAACAAAATGCTTTGCTAAAAAATTAAGTAACTCTTTCGGAGAAACGTTATCATCGTCTTTTATTTCTACAGATAAATAGCGATTAATCTTTTGGCGAATGAAGATGTTAATAAAGGCCCCATCAATCCCATTGCCCGAAACATCGACAACGTAAATAATCAACTGATCTTTTAAATGAACAAAATTATAGTAATCACTACCGATATTGTGGGCCGGTTCATAAAAAGCCTCTAACTCAATTCCCTCTATCTCTGGCAACTCTATTGGAAAGAAATGGCGGTGTAAACGTTTTGCTTTTTTAATATTTTTCTCAATCGCATCATAGGCTTTCTCAAGTTCATTACTTTTTTTCTCGAGCATTAACGCATAATTTTTTAGTTTTAAGTCAGCTTCCTTTTGTTTCGTAATATCTTGATGAATTCCAACAAAATGTGTTTTTTCGCAACCATTTATTGTTATTGGACAAATTACACTAGAGACATAATAAAGGTTGCCATCTTTTTTACGATTGCTAAATTCACCATGCCAGGTTTTTCCTGACAGAATTGTATCCCACAGTACTTCATATTCTTTTGCTTTTTTATAACCAGATTTCAGTATATTTGGAGATTTCCCTTTAACTTCATCAAATTCATATCCGGTTAGCTGAGTAAACATAGGATTAGCATATTCAATTTTATTAGTCTGGGCTTTAGTAATAATTATTGATACAGGACTTTGCTCTACTGCTTGAAGTAACTTTTGATTTTCAAGACGCAGTTTTGCTAATTGTTTTTGCTCTTCTCGAGTTTGTAATGCGCTATAAACGGCGTCAATAAGTTTTAAATAATCTAAGCACCCTTGAACCAAGAAATTTTCCGCCCCAGCTTTTAAGACTTCGACTGCCAAGGTTGTTTCATTACGTGTCGAAATAACGATGATTGGAATGGAAATTTCTTTTTGTTTAAAAACTTTGATCAGTTCAAGAATACTAAATTGTTGAAAACTATCACATAAAATAATGACATCCGTTTCATTGTTTTGAAAGAAATTAGTTAGGTTATCTGTAAAAAGATTGTCTTGATCAATACCTTTCAAAAAAGAACAAACAATTAATGAGTCATTTTTTAATAAATGCTGGATGGGGGAATCTCCCCCCTCATCCTCACTAACAATTAATAGTCTTATTACAGAATCCATTTTAAAGAGCTCCTCGATTTAAAATACTACAGGCACTTAAGCCATCTCCAGGAAAATAACCTGACTATCTTTGTTCTGTTATTTTTACGAAAACCTACATATTCTCAATCTTAATTACTTTATTAAGATGGATCATTTGAAACATGTTTTTAATATAATCATTGGTTACATTGATAATGCTTAATTCCCCACCGCGCTCTTTAAGCTTTTTCTGAAATAATAGTAATTTCCCTAAACCGGAGCTATCAATGCTTGCAATTTTTGAAAAGTCGATAACGATTTCATTAATACCTTCGTTAAACAAATTTAATAACTCTTGCTTTAAGTTTTGCGAATTTACAACATCGATTCTTCCTTCAGGTATAATCGTTACTTTCCCTTCATCATTTCTGATTTTTTCCAATTAAATCCCTCCGTTAAAGCTGATTTACTTCGCCTTTATCAACTAGTATTGGTCCATTTTCTGTGAGCTCAACAACTTTCTTCAGTTCATCAAAAGAAAGTAACATATTAGGGTCAAGTAACATAACCACTCTGTCCTTCGTTTCTACTAGCCCACGTAGATAATTAGTTTTCATATCTTCTGCTAACTCATCATCAACTACTTTTATTTTATCTTTTTCAAACGTCAAAATATCCGAAATCCGATCGACAATAATACCCATTGTTTTCCCTTTTACCTCAACAACAATAACGACAGTATATTCATCGTAGTCTTTTTGGGGGAGCCTGAATTTAACGTTCATATCAATGATCGGGATAATATCTCCCCGAAAATTAATCACACCTTTAATGACCGGAAGAGCGTTAAAGACTCTTGTTGGTTTTTTGTATCGGATAATTTCTTGAACAATCATTATCTCAATACCATAAAACTCATCACCAACTTGAAAGGTAACAAATTGGTTGTCCCTGGATGCATTCAATAGCTGGTGATTTAAAATTGCATGAGATTCCTGGTTACCGCTCATGTTCCCATCTCCTTTTTTTAAAACTTTTCAAAGTCATCCTCATCAAAGTCAAATTCATTGTCTTGGTTGCTATCTTTTTTAGATTCTGAGCGATATTTTTTTCGCGAAGGTAGGGACTCTTTTTCTTTTTCTTTTCCTTTGTTTTTCATTGCATTACTAGTATTTAACTTTTTTGGCCCATTATTTTTACCACTATCATTGGCAAGTTTAAATACACCTATTAAATTAGATAATTCAACTGCTTCACTTGTCATATTTTCGCTTGATGAAGCTATTTCTTCTACTAATGAAGCATTTTGCTGTGTCACTTGATTTAACTCTTCAATTGCGGTACGAATATCACTTGAGGCCATTGATTGTTCTTTCAGTGAAGATGCAATTTCACCAACAACATCTGTTGTGCGTTGTGTATTTACAACAATTTCCTTCAGGACCTTTTCCGTTGATTTCATTAACTCGTTTCCTTTATCGACTCTGACAATACTATCTTTAATTAATTTTGAAATTTCCTTAGCTGCTTCCGCTGAGCGACCTGCTAAGTTACGAACTTCAGCAGCGACTACCGCAAACCCTCTTCCTTGTTCACCAGCTCTTGCTGCTTCAACAGCTGCATTTAAAGCGAGTAAGTTTGTTTGGAAGGCGATGTCATTAACTGTCTCAATAATTTCACTAATTTCATTACTGCCTCTTGTAATAGCGCCCATTGCTTCGCGAAGATCACCAACAACCGCTTCCCCTGTCTCAACAATTTCCATCGTTTGCTGCGAGATGCGATCGGCTTCATTCGCATTTGCGGCAGAGCCTTCTAATGATGACGTCATTTCTTCAATGGTTGAAGATACCTCTTCGAGTGACGAAGCTTGCTCTTCAGTACGCTGCGATAAATCTTGGTTACCTGTGGCTATTTCCTCGGCGCCATGAGAAACCGTATCGGCTGCATTACGAACACGATAAATTGTTTCTGATAAGTTGTCTATCGTTTGATTTAAATCTCGGGCCATTTGTCCAACTTCATCATTGGAAGTGACAGGTGCTTTTTCTCTTAAATCATTTTCACCTATTAAACTAACAATTTCCTGTGTTGATTTAATTGGTTTTGAAATGCTATTGGCAATAAAGTATCCGAAGACTGCTATGATTGGAATTGCAATCAGGATTATTGTAAAGATCGCTGTTTGTAACGCGCTGACACCAGCATAGGCCTCACTTTGATAAACTTCAACCACAACTCCGGCTGCAGTATCACCTAAATTAACAACTCCAATCGAACCAATGACTGGGATTCCTTCATAGTCTAAATACTCAACTTCCGCTTCAAAGCTATAATCGGCTGAGCGAATATAAGGTGCAAGCATTCGAACCGCTTCTGTACTTAAAGAATTATTTAATGCAGCATCAATTCGGTAGTCGCCTAATAACGTATTTGTTAAAAGTAATCCTTCAGCATCAACCATATACGAATCAGCTGTTTCACCTAATTGCTCGACACCATCATGGATAAGCGTGTCAATCCTATTCTGATCAACTACAATAGCTAATGTACCAACAATTGCTCCAGTAAGACCATTCTCTCTGACGGGTACAGCTGCTGCCATAATATTACTATTCGTAATATTTGAATAAAAAATTTCTGACCAACGACTTTCTCCTTGTAAAGCTAGTTGAATATACTCACGATCAGCTATATTCTGTCCTATAAATTCGGGGTAATCACTAAAAATAACGTTACTTTCATTGTCAACTAGATAAATAAACGCATAATCCATTCTTTCAACAACAGAAGTTGCGATAGCTTCTAAATCGCTGACTTGTTCAGCCCATTCACTTGAAGATAAATCTCCGTCAACTTCATAGTAAATATTTAAGCTCTCATAAACATCTCGCGTTTCCGATAATGTTTCTGCATTGCTTTTTCTGATATTAAAATAGTTTGCTAATTGTACTTCCTTTAAATCTTTATATAAATCTGTTTTTGCTAAAACCTCTTCTTCAACATTACCACTAGCTATTTGAAAGCTTAGTAGACCAACTATAACTACTGGGATAATACCAATTAGTAAAAAGAAACTAATCAGTTTTACTTTTAAATTTAAATTTAGAGAAAATTTCTTTTTCAATTTTCTTCAGCTCCTTCTGATATCTTTTTAATGCTGTCTCCTACTCACTACTGAATCGCTTTAATGATCGCTTTCGGAATTTCTAGAAGTGGTAACACCTTCTCTACCGCTCCGATGCTAATTGCTTGCTTAGGCATTCCGTGGACGATCGATGTTTTTTCATCTTGAGCAATCGTGTAAGCACCTTGATCGTGCATTTTTTTTAAGCCTTGCGAGCCATCGTTTCCCATCCCTGTTAAAATTATCCTGATACTATTGTGTTTCGCACACTTGGCTACTGATGAAAATATTACATCAACAGATGGGCGATGACGATTAACGGGCGGCGATTCATCAAGAGTGATGTAATAGCCTTTTTGTTCATTTTTCTCCAATACCATATGCTTGCCACCTGGAGCGATATACGCAAAACCAGTTCGGTACAATTCACCGTGGACAGCTTCTTTAACATTCATCCGACAAGTTGCATTTAATCCTTCAGCATAAGACTTTGTAAATCCAGGTGGCATATGTAAAACGATTAATATGCCAGGTAAATTGGCTGGCAATTGTTCTAAAATTGTCCGAATCGCAACAGTTCCTCCTGTTGAAGCACCAATCGTAATTACTTTGTCCGTACTTGATATTCCTCGTAGTACTTGCAGCGTTTTCTGTTCTGAATGACTGACAGATGTGACTCTTTTTCGAGCCTGTTTACGTAATTCAACCATATTCACTTTTGCCGCATTTTTAACCTTTTCTATAATTTCTTCTTCAAGACTAACAAGAGCAGTCTGTAAAGCTGTAGATGGTTTCAAAACAACATCGACTGCACCAAGTTCTAGCGCCTTTAAAGCAGCATCACTGCCTCTTTCTGCTCTAGAACTTATAATAATCACTGGCGTCGGAATAACCGCCATCAATTTCCGTAAAAAAGTAAGCCCGTCCATCCTTGGCATTTCTAAATCTAGCGTAATCACATCTGGCTTTAATTCTTTCATTTTCTTGATCGCAAAAATCGGATCAACCGTTGAACCAACAACATCTATTTCGCTACACTTTGACAGCATCCTAGTTAACAATTCACGAACTAAAGCTGAATCATCAATAATTAGTACTTTAATTTTCTTCTCTATATAAACCACCCCCTGATTAATCTTGTCTAATCAGTCTTGATATCCAAATCCTGATTATCAGTTGTCTATTTCGCTTAGAATTTAATCAAATAATGTTAAATTAGCATCACTTTGAGCTTTTTCTGCTTTTCTACGCTTAATTTTTTCAAGGTAGTTTTCTTCAGCGCGAACTGCTTCAGCAAGCTTTGTCGCTTGACCAATTTTCTTAACAAAAACATCAAATGTTTCTGGAACAAAAAATAACTTTCTCCCAAATTTACCGCTAACATCATAACTTATAATTGGAATTTCTTCCATTTTCAAATATCTCATTGCAAATTCTATATTAGATTTAGATACATTGTTTATATTTGTTCCTAACACTTCACCACCACCAAAAACTTTTGCTTGTAATCCGCTTTTCCTAGCCCCAAGTTTCATCATATCATTGATCATTTTTTCCATCGCATACATTCCGTAACGGGCATCCTCACTAATAATAAACTCATCTCTTTTTATCGCAGCCGGTAACATAAAATGATTCATCGCAACAATTCCACTTATAGTATCTTTTAGACAAACAGAAATACATGAACCTAACAGCGTAGTGAGGGCAATTTTTCGCTCATTCGTAGCATAATAGTCGCCCGCGAAAATCTCGTAAACTTCCCGATTGAACTTTTTGTTAAATGTTTTTTTCAAAAAAATTACCTCTTCTAATCAGTTTTTTCATATATCGTTTTTTGGATAAGGCGCCAACCACCTTGGGATAATGGAATTGATTCTGAGTGTCCTAAAATTAATATTCCACCTTGGTGAAGGTGCTCATGAAAACGTTTTAAAATTTGCATTTGGGTATCTTTAGAAAAATAAATAAACACGTTTCTACAAAAAATAATATGTACTTTTTCTTTTATTGGATATTGTTGATCACTTACTAAATTTATTCTCTGAAAAACAATTTTCTTTTGTAAACTTTCTTTTACTTTAAGAAGCCCCTCATTATCCCCTTGACCCATTTTAAAAAAGGATTTTAATTCATCATATGGAACCCCTTCTACTTCCTCACGACGATAAATACCTAGCTTTGCTTTTTGGAGCATTTCTGTATTTATGTCAGATGCTAACAACTTATAATTTAAATTTCTATAGCTCTTTAATGCTTTTTCTAAAGACATTGCAATTGAATAAGGTTCTTCTCCTGAAGAACAAGCTGAAGTCCATATCCTGACTACTTTATCTTGACTAGCAGCAAATTGGGGTAGGAAGTCTTTTGTAATATATTCAAAATGGTGTTGTTCACGAAAGAATTTTGTTACATTTGTTGTTATCATGTTAAACATGTTTTCTTTTTCTTGCTTATCCTCTTTTACTAGTTTTAGATATTCCGAAAATGATGAAAACCCTAGTTTCCTTACTTGCTTTGATAGTCTCGATACAACTAGTGAACGCTTTGCTTCGGTAAGATTAACACCTATTGATCGTAAAACGAACTGTCTTAAAAGTTGAAATTCTTCATTTGATAACGTTAATGTTCTATCTGTCATGACCTACCCTCTCAACTTGCCTTGCTGAAACTTTAAATAAAGTTGGGATATCTAGAATTAGGGCAACATTGCCATCTCCTAATATCGTTGCACCAGCAATCCCTTCCGTCTGTTCCATATTTTCCTTAATACTTTTAATGACAACTTGTTCCTGACCTAATATTTCATCTACAAGCAGAGCGAGCTTTCTATCATTGTTTTTAACAATAATTAAAATTCCATCGGTCGGATTTAAAACTTCTGTTTCCACATCCAAAATTTTATTGAGGCCTGAATAAGGAAGGTATTCATTTCTCAAATGAATAATTGTTTCTTTTCCTTCGGCTTTAAGGATCTGTTTCTTTTCCGCCTTAATAAATTCGATGATAAAGTTAAGCGGAATAATAAAGCGCTCTTCCCCAATTCGAATCATCATGCCATCGATAATTGCCAACGTTAACGGTAACTTAATTTTAATTGTTGATCCTTTACCTCTTTCAGAATAGACGTCAACAGCACCTCGTAAATTTTTGATATTTGTCATTACAACATCAAGACCAACGCCACGACCAGAAATATCTGTTACTGATTTTGCCGTTGAAAAACCTGGCCTAAAAAGCAACAAGTAAATTTCTTCTTTCGTTAACTCTTCATCCGCAGTAATGATATTTTTTTCTACTGCCTTTGCGTAAACTGCCGCATCATCAATTCCTTTACCATCATCAATAATTTCAATGACGATACTGCCTTCTTGATGGTAAGCATTTAATTCAATTTTTCCCTGTGCCGGTTTTCCATTCGCAATCCGCTCCTCAGGCGATTCTATGCCATGATCAACGGCATTTCTGACCAAATGTTTAAGGGGATCGGTTATTTGTTCAATTACTTTTTTATCTAAATCTGTTTCTTTGCCATTTAAGACCAGTTCGATTTCTTTGCCTTTATCAATAGCAAGGTCACGTACCATCCGTTGAAACCTCATAAAGGTTGCCCCTATTGGGATCATGCTAGCGTTCATGACTTCTTCTTGTACAATTCGAATAATTTTATCGACTTCTTCAAAGGAGTTAATGATCTCTCTTTGGTGCTGCTCCTTTTTTCCATTTGGATTGTTCAGCGTTACTAATGACTTTACCCTTGATTGAGCTATCAACAACTCAGCTAAATGGTTTAAAATATTTTCTAGCTTTTCCGTTTCTACACGAATTGTGTTGCTAGAGTCTGATAGACTAACTTTCGTTTTTAACGTTTTCTCTGATGATGATTTTATTTCTTTTTCAAAACTTAATAATCCAGAATTCTCTAAGTTTTCACCGAGATTTTTTAATTTCCCTACAACCCGATCAATATGTTCAGAAGCAAAAGTTCCTTGTGTAAGTAATAGCTCTTTTGTCGCTCTGTCTCCTTTGAACCAGCTAGTAGCTATATTCGTAATTTCAGTAATTTCAATATCATTTTCATCTAAAACAAAAATGAAGATATTGGTTATTGCTTCTATTTTTTCTTCTGACTGCAAAAATATTGTCCACTTAAGGTGAAATTGATGTGGGTCTAGATCCGCCAAATCTGGGACTGCCTCTTCATGTACAAAAACTTCTAATAACTTTCCTACTTCCTCTAACTCATAAATAAGCATCAATGGATCAGTACCTGTCTCAAAGATTTGTTCATGAAATTTCAACTCAATTTTATAAAACCCTGTTTTAGTTTCATTTGAAGAAGTTGCTACTTTTACCTGTTTGACTGGACTACCCTTTGTCTCAAGCTCTTTGATCATGACATCTAATGCATTAATTTCATCCTGAACCGAACTCCCATCTAAATCTCCTTGATCAATCATTTGTTTTAGGAGATCATAGCCTTGAAGCATAGCCGACGCGACTTCGTCTGAATAAGAACTTGAACCCTCACGGATTTGATCTAATACATTTTCAAGGTGGTGGGCAATCCCACTAATTACTTCAAAGCCCATTAAGCCTGCTCCACCTTTAATTGTATGAATTGCTCGAAATACCGAATCCATCCAATCTTTGTTATCAGGGTCTTTTTCCAATTCAATAAAACCCTCTTCAAGAACGTCTAAATTCTCCTGTGTTTCTTCTAAAAAAGTTTGAATCATATCATCACTCATTTACTTCACCTCACTTATTAATGAATAGTTGGAAGAGTGGGACGCAGGAAAAGAAAAGCACAAGTCAATCAAAAGATAAACCATTACCCCTAAAAAAGTCTTTGACCTACCTTACCCCTCCAACTTTCACGCTCTCGATCTTTCCCACCTATTTAACGAATTTTTTGATCACGCCAATTAATTGATCTGGTTGAAATGGTTTTACAAGCCACCCAGCTGCTCCAGCTTGTTTTCCCTCCATCTTTTTTTTATCTTGCGATTCCGTTGTCAAAACTAAGACGGGGACAAACTTAAATTGAGGTTTCTTTTTTACTTCTTTAATAAAACCGATACCATCTAAATTTGGCATGTTAATATCAGATATAATCATGGCTGGACGCTTGCCCTCTTTTTGAAGTTGATCTAGTTTTAAAAGACCATCTTTTCCATCCACTGCCGACTCAACTAGATAGCCACTTTTCTTTAATGTGTATTCAACAGACGCCCTCACAGTTCTTGAGTCGTCAACGATAAAAATCAATTTACTCATGAGTTAAACATTCTCCTTTGCTAGCAATGTTTCTAAACCTAATTTACGCAATGTTCCTTCAACTTCTTCTTGAATACCAACCATTTCAAAAGCTAACGCTTGTTTATCACAATACTTTTTTAATGAAACGAGAAGTTGTAATCCTGCTGCATCAATATCAACTAGTTCGCTAATATCTAGCAGGAACTCGTCATTACAACTACTCATGTATTCAATAAGCTCTTGCTGAATATCGATACAGTTAAAGATAGATATAGATTCACCAAGGGAATACACACTTTTCCCCTCCTTTTTTTTGTATAACTCTAACTCCTAGCTTCTACTTTTCTTAAAATAGCGTTAATTCTCCGCCTTCATCACCAATATCATAGTTATCGTCTTCCAAAACTGCGCTGACTGCAACGCGGTCATAATAGGTTGTTAGTTGTTCGATAATATCATTTAAAGAAGTGTCTGTTGTCTCCCATTCTGTTAAACCTGCTTTTTGCAAAGCAGTTTCTTTCTCCCTTTGAGTCTCTTCTGCAAGTTCGCAAAGTTCATTAATGATTAACTGTAAGACCATCGGCAACTCTTTGCACTCATTCATCTTTTCGGTTAAATATTGAATTTCTTCGATTAACTTTTTTCCTGTTTCGCCTGCTGGTTGTACGGCTTTTAGCACCAGCTGTTCAATTATATCTAAGTTTTCTAGCGAACTTACAGCCGTGTTAAGCATCGCTTCGGCCATCTGCTCATTTGTTTCAAGCATTGTAAAAAAAAGATCTAAATCTTTAGAAAGAGTTTCTTTTAAGTTAATAACGAATTGTTCATTATTATTAACATCAATAATCACTCGTTCAGAAATTCTCTCAATTTCATTTCCAAACGTCCCCACTTCACCGTCTAATCGAGCTAATTCAATTCGACTTAAAATGTTCAAACGTTGTAAGTAGCCGACTTTCTTTTTAATAAAGGTAAATTGTTGTTCGATATCACCTATTTCTTTATTGAAGTAGGTTCCAATTTCATTAAAGCTAGCAAGATCTGCTTTTAAGGTATTTGATTCTTCTTTAAATTCTTTAATAAATGTTTTCACTTTAATAAAAATTTCCTCGATCGTATTATTGTCCTCTCGATCTTCGCCACTTAAAAATTCGGCTAGCAAACTACTTTCTTCATATGTAGAATCTAAACTAGCTTTTATACTTAGAATAGGCGATTCTACTTTTTTTACTGATGTTTCAACCTGGTCTTGAATACTTAGTAACAAGTTGATTGATAAATCGACTGCTTTTTCCACAAACGTTAAAAACTCTAACTCTACTTGAAACTCACTTTCATGATCGGCACAATAACGGTCAACCCCATCAAAAATACTATTTAAACACTTTGTAACACTTTCCAAACTTTGTTTTATTAAGTCTTGACTTTGTATCGCCATCATAAGCTCCTGAACAGGTTCTACTGCTAATTCAAGATTATGGTTCGCCTCTTTTAAAAGTTGACTTACAATTTTAAGTGATTCAAACACTTCCTGAAATAACTGGTGAAATTCACCTACTTTTACATGCGATAAATGTTCACTATATGAGAGCATATGGTTTAACTTTTTTGTGAAATTTTCTTTCCAAGAAGATAAATTTAACGAGTGTTCATAAATGGTATTATACTGCCCTTCAATCTGGTTCGAGAATTCTTTAATATTTGCTGAAATAACACCAAAAGCTTTGCCACGATTACCTAAGCGTGTTGAATGAATCATCGCATTTATTGAGACCACCTCAATATCTGTAATGTGCTCCTTAATTTCCTTGATAATCATCATTAACTGTTCTAGACCAACAGCTTTGTCATTATCATCATTAGAAAGAAAGCGCTGAATTGTCGTTCTTAGCTTTTTCTCGTCAAACATATTTAAAATTGAAGCTGAAAAATTATCTCTCATTTCTCGCAGCAATTGAGATAAGCGGTGAGCATCATTTTCTGCTTTTTCTGATGTTTCATTATCCGTTGCATCATTATAAACAAAATAATTCAGCAAAATTTCCATCTCTTCTGCATTGAGCTCTATTTCGGTTTCTATTTCAGGCAATCTTGCATAAATGGCACCGTATATTTCTTCTGTTTGATCAATAAACTTATAAAGTTGATTATTGATGTCAGTAATTCGGTTTGTTAGTGCTGCACTATCCAAAATTAACATCTCCTAGAAAAAATCTATTATCTATTTTCAACTACACTCTTTGTGAATGTTACTTCATTACCTGTTTCGTTATAGGCAATTTCATCAAAAAATAAGTTTGAAATCATAATACCTCTACCACGTTCCTCAAAATTTTCAATTATAAATGGTCTAGCAATTCGTTCCCGCCAGTCAAAACCAATTCCCTCATCAGTAATTGTCGCTGAAATATAAGTACGATTAACAAACAACCTAATCGTTACTAACTGATTTTTGTCAAAATGATTACCATGTTCGATTGCATTCGTAATCATTTCATGTAAATACATCACATATTCCTCATAATTTTCTTGCAATCCGTTTAAGAAATTCTCTACTTTTGTTCGAATAAACGCAATTGACTCAATTCCACTACCACTTTGATAGTAAAACTCTTCTGTATTGCTAGGGCGATTATGGATAATAAAATAAGTGACATCGTCATCATAATTATTTCTAGTCCCTGTAAAATCATATAAGCAATCTTGAATATGCCTGCTTACATACATTGGCTCAGGAATAACAAGTTTATTTAAAATCTGTTCCAACCTTTCAACTCCAAATGTCTCCATTTTATCTGGAGAGGTCTGTTCTACAATCCCATCTGTCATCATTACTAAGGTTGAATCTTGTTCCATTGTAAAATTCTTGTTCTCAAATCTTAACAGCTCTAAATCAATCGCTGTAGTAATTGGTAACCCACCAATGTTCAATTGTATTGTAGGACTACCTGGGCTTTTTAGAAGTAATGGAATTTGAAAGCCTGAATTGCAATAGGTAACTTTTCTTGATTTTATTTTTAAGATTCCTAATAAAATACAAACAAAATATTCATCAGAAAAACCTTCTTGGTGGAAGCGTTCAGCTACAAATTTAACAATATCGTTTGGCGTTAGTTTTGATCTATCTGGCTCAATTATAAAAAATTGATCAATTGTATTTTTTATAAAAATGTTAAGTATTGCTCCGTCGAGGGCATGACCGCTAACATCTGTTAAGTAAAATAATAAATGATCATCATCGATTTTAATCGCATTATAGTAATCGCCCCCTATATATTGGGCCGGTTCATAAAAAGCGCACATTGAAAGACCTTCAATAACAGGAAGATTCGCAGGGAAAAATTGTTTTTGAACAACATGAGCTTTTTCGATATTTTCCTTAATTTCTTGATAAGCAGCTGCTAACTCTAGTTGTTTTTCTTCAAGCTCTCTCGTATAGGTAGAAATTTCTACATCTCTTTTTTTTCGCTCTGAAACATTTCGAAATGCAAATATAAAACCGTAGCAAATACCATTTTTATGATCACATAGTGGATTCCCGACAGCCTCTACCCAAAGAAAATTTTCATTTACGGTTTTAAATCTAAGCTCAATCTTAACTGATTTAGCCTCTACTTGAAGGCTTTTTAAGGCTTCAGTAACTTTAAATCGATCTTCTGGGTGAACAACTTGTTTAATATTTAAGTTATCGAGATTAAATCCAAAAACTTTGCTGGCAGAATTGCTTGTATAAATAAAGTTCCCTTTTTGATCGACTTGGACAATAACATCTAATAAATGGTCAGTAATCGTTTCGAGCATAACTCCTCTTCTATACAAACTTTCTTTTATTGCAACGTTATTGGTCTTTTTATTGATTTCGACGATTGCTTTAGTGGTTCGCGAAATCAATTCATTGTTTGTAAAAGGCTTTGTAACGTAATCGTTAACAACCCCCTCGACGATTAGTTCTTGCAAGCTCGAGAGATCATTACAATCTATAACAGCAATAATATAAACATCATCAACTAAATCCTTTAAGTTGCTAATTCCCTTTTTTTCTAAATCGTTTAATGTAGATACATCAACGATTATTAATTGTATCGAGAAAATGTTTTCGGTATTTGTAACTACGTTAAAGTTGGGATCAATTTTTTTTATAATAACCGTCTTTATCCGTTCTTTTAATAGTCCCTTTACTAAAATAGTAGCCATTTAACTGCCCCCGGTTAGCTTTAAATTATCAAATATAGGTATTTTCATTGTAAAGCTAACCGGGGGCAGGTAAACGTTTTAGGAACCACGCATCCCGGCTATGTTTTATTATTCAATTTTGACTTTTATCCTCAATCTGCTATATAAAAGCTCTGACTTCACTAAATAATAAATGCGCTATTTGCTTTGTCTCTGCACATTTAAGTCCTCTTCCATAGGTGATATCAAGGTGACACTATAATTATTTAAATATATTTTCTATTACTAGTTAGTTTACCATATTTCGCGGAATTTCAACACAATATTTGGTATTCCTGTTCATATTTCACTAATTTTAAATCAAAATGTGTTTTTTCATATTTTTTTTAACTAATGTATACCAGCTGTACAACTTCGACTTCGTAAAAACTTCACTAAAAAAATGTTTAATTGTAATTACTACTTCTTCTTTCCTTTTAAACCTCGCTAAGTGAAATCCTTATTCTATCTTTCAAAATTCGGATTCGGAATATAATATTTCTTTAATTCCCCAATTTCTATTGTCAGTACGAACTCGCTATAATATATCTGTGTCTTTAATCCTGCTATTTTACATTAAACTTGCGGAAATTGTTTCAACACAAAATAAGACTTCCACGATGATCGCAGAAGTCCTAGTTTTATATTATTTTCTATTTTGTTAATCTTCAAATTTAATTGTAAATTCAATACCTTCTTCAGAAAAAGTAACTCCATCTTTATAATTAGCTAAAAGCCCATTATATCTTTTGACGAGTGTAACAAATAGTTCCTTATCACCATCTTTAAGCGTTCCATCAATGTCCTCTTGAAGTTTTGATTTCTGGAATTGAAAAATTGAAGCCTCAAGGATCATTTGCGCATACAATGAGTCAAGTATTTCAACAGAAGGCTCTCTATGGTTATTCAATAACGATAATTGTTTTAACACCTTTTTATTGATTACGTACTTTTCCATATTAAAAACCTCCTTTTTTTAATTATAATCTATTTTCTGATTTTTTTCAACTTTCAAACTTTTTAGTTAATTTAAATAGATTACTATCATAATACGATAGTTAAACATAAAAAAATTCTACCACTAATTATATCCATCTCTTCAAATAAAAATCGCTTTATTACAACTATTGCTGTAAAATAAATGATAGATAATTGATGGATAATTAACTGTCATCTTTATACGCACACTTTGACTCTTTGTATTCTAAGGGGGAGATTGGATGATTAGAAAACTAGAAAAAGAGACATTCTTTCATCAGTTTAGTGATGAGAACCAAAAATTTTTGTTAGCACAAGGAACTGAAATTACTTTAAAAAAAGGAAGCTCATTATATCTAGAAGGCGATTTTCCAAAACATATATACTATGTTACGTCAGGAAAAATACGATTGAGTAAAACAACTGTTGATGGTAGAATTCTATTTTTCCAACTAATGCAAAGCGACGAATTTGTTGGCGAATTAAGTTTGTTTAATAATCTTAAACGTACTTCTAACGCAGACGTTATTAAAGATACTATTTTAATACGCTTTGATCGGACGGTGTTAGAAACTATATGTCTTCAAAATAGCGTCGTTGCTTTAGCGTGTTTATGATACTCTAAAAGTGGCCCATTAATAGAATAATATCAATTGAAAAACGGTCCAGTACTTTAACACTAATCTCTTACTGTTATGATGGCAGTAAAGGGGTGGGATGGAGTGATTGAGATAATGGACAAACATGCAATAATAAAACTAAAGCAGCAAGGTGTATCCAATAGAAAAGCTGCCAAGCTTTTAAACATCAATCGGAAAACAGTCGCAATCTATTGGAATGAGTACCAGAAGAACAATACTCTGTTGAATGCCTTAGACGTTAATAAAAAAGAAGTACAAGAAGTACAAGAAAAAATATGCGAGGCACCAAAGTATAATGCTCAAAATAGAAAGCCAAGAAAGTACACAGCAGAAATCGATACCAGATTAGACGAAATCCTAGAGAGTGAATCTGAAAAGTGTAAAGAGTTAGGTCGACATAAACAACAGCTGACTAATTTGCAAATTCACCAAATGCTAGTCAATGAAAAGTTTGATATTGGATATACAACTATTACAAATAAAATCAGAGAAAAAAGAAACAAACCTAAGGAATGCTTTATTAAACAATCATATGATTTAGGGCAAAGACTTGAATATGATTTTGGCGAAGTGAAGTTAGAAATAAACGGGGAGATCAATACCTATCATCTAGCTGTACTATCTTCACCAGCTGCTGATTTCAGATGGGCGTATTTATATAAGAATCAAAAGCAAGACGTCTTTATGGATTCTCATGTGCGTTTCTTCGATATGTTAGGTGGCGTTTATTCAGAGATTGTGTACGACAATATGAGAAATGTAGTATCAAAATTCATAGGTAAAACTGAAAAAGTCCTCAATGAGAATTTGCTAAAATTGTCACTCTACTACGGATTCGATATCAACGTCACTAATTGTTTCAGTGGAAACGAGAAGGGTCATGTGGAGGGCAGCGTGAAGATAATTAGGAACAAAGCATTTGCGTTAACTTATAAGTTTAAGACATTCGATGATGCACGTGAATACTTGAATACTATATTGATAGAACTCAATAAAGACAGCACTATTTCTGAAGAAATAAAACATCTTCAACCTACAAAACCAAAGCTTGATCTTGCAACAGTTACAGTGCAAAAACCAAATAAATATAGTTTTGTACGAGTTGATAACAACCACTATTCAGTACCGGAGTATCTTGTAGGACGCTTAATAACAATCAAGAAATATTACGACACAATAGGCTTTTATTCAAACAACATACTCGTTTGTGAACACAAAAAAATAGATGGTACTAACGAGATAAGTATTAAAATTAAACATTACTTAAACTCATTAAACAAAAAACCAGGTGCAATCAAGAACTCCCACGCTCTAAAAAGCATACCAAGGTTAAAAGCCATCTATGATACTAATTTTAGCAGAAACAAGAAAAAATTCATAGAGATCATTCAAGAAAATGATGATAAACCAATCGAAGAAATACTATTGATTCTAGAAACATACAATAAATCTCATATCGATATTATTCCATCTATGCACATAGATAAAACTGCACTTAGCAACATCGCTACAAGGCAAGTATCTAGATATAACGAATTATGTTTCTCGGAGGTGGAATAAATGCAAATACAAGAAATGGCCCATATACTAAAATTACCCTATATAAAAACCAATTATCAAATGCTTCTTGATGAAGCAAACCATACAAACATGACCCACCGAGAGCTGATAAGTCGTCTACTCGAAAGAGAATTAGAACTAAGGCTTGAGAATGGTTTAAAACATAGACTCAGAAGGGCTAAATTCCCTCTTAACAAGTACTTAGAAGACTTCGACAAGAGTAAGTACCATAAGAAATTTATACCGAAATTCGAAGAACTAGAAACGTTGCAGTTCATTGAAAATAAAGAAAATATAATCTTAATAGGATCTCCTGGCTGCGGGAAATCACATTATAGTATTGGGCTTGGTATTAAGGCGTGTTTGGAAGGCAAAAGTGTATTGTTTATCTCTGTACCTAACTTAATAATAGAGTTAAAAGAAGCAATGAGTGAAAGCAAACTATCGCAATATAAAACCAAATTTGAAAAGTACAGTCTTGTCGTTTTAGATGAACTGGGATACGTATCATTTGACAAAATTGGTTGTGAAATACTATTTAATTTATTATCAAATAGAAACGATAAAGGATCAATAATCATAACAACAAACTTGGCTTTTGATCGCTGGGAAGAGATTTTTAAAGACCCGATGCTTACTGGTGCAATTGTAGATAGACTTGCTCACAAATCACATATCTTAGATATTTCACGAGAAGTAAGTCACCGATTTGAAGAGACAATGTCATGGCTAAAACCAACTAAATAAGTGGACCTTTTTTCAACTGATTCGTGGACCGCTTTTGAGTTGACAAATACATTAGCGTTCATGAAAAGGTTTGCAAACCATAATAACTCTTTGCTAGCTCAATTTCGCGACCTTTTCTTTTGTGGAAAAAAAGGTGCCCTCTTTTCAATATTAATTCGTTTAAGCAATGCTTATGGAACAAAAACAAAAGACAGTATTTTAATTGACATAAAGCTAACGAATCAAGAGTTAGCAAACTATATTGGCGCTACTCGCGAAAGTATTAGCCGTATTTTAAAAAACTTAATTGATCAAAAGGTTATTTCAATCAAAACGAAATATATAACGATTCATAATATCGAGTTTTTACATGAGCATCTTCACTGTGAAACCTGTCCGTATGATAAGTGTACAATTTAAATGAAGTGAAAAAGGATGGCATAAGTTGAAATATAAACGGGAAGAGACATTTCGTTACGTAATTGTAGAGAAACTTAATTGTAAGTTTAAAATCATTAGTGCTAGAGGGCAACAATTCGATAGTAGCTATAGTAACGGGGATTTACTTGACATTAGTCCTAGTGGTTTAAAAATATTTTCGCCTTTGGACATTTCACCGCAAAAAAATGTCGTTTTTTACGTTGAATTCACTTTAAATAATCAGCCTATAAAGCTTAATGCAACTTTAATTTGGAAAAAAAATGTTGGTAACGGCTATCAATACGGCCTAAAACATCATGGTTCAAAAGAAGAAGTTCGTATGTTAATTGAGGAATTAAAAATTTACGCAAAAAAACAGCCTCCATTAAAATAGTAGCGCTTATCGATTCTTTTGGGATAATCCTGACGGGAGTTATTATTTCACTTTCACAATAAAAAAAGCAGAAAAGGTATAAGAATATCTATACCTCTTCTGCTTTTTTTATTAAACTGAAATATTATCTTTATTGGATTTCTTTGTTACTAACTGTTTTAGATAAGGAAGAACCCAACGGTCTCCACCAAATTTCCCTGCATTTGCTCCTGCTGCTAGAATGAACATTGAGATTAAGAGCATCCATGGATTTGAAGAAACTGTTCCTGCAAACATAAACGAGAAATTCATCACTACTCCAAAGAACACCGCTGCTGTTGTAAGGACACCCAGGATTAGTCCAAGTCCTACTAATAATTCACCCCATGCGATTAGAAAACTAAATAACTCAGCGTTTGGTAATGCGAAATTTTCAATAAATGTATGATAGCGTGGATAACCTTCTATTACCGATTCATTATTAACAACACCATTTAAATATCCACCTGCGTTAAAAGGATCTCCTGTAACTTTGCTCCAACCTGCAGTTAACCATGACCACCCTAAGTAAACACGTAGAAAAGTTAAAATACCGGCAGCATAGACATTAGTTCTTAAGAAATTCATAAACATAATTGCTTCACTCCTTGTATATTTTTGTTAGTTATTACTAACTTACTTATAGTATACACTATAAGTAAGTTAGTAATTGTATATTTTTATGACAATTATATGAACAATCTTTGACGACAATATAAGTGATAAATTAGAAAAGCTAGAATGTTATTTTTAATCTGCCTACCTTTAGGGGTCATAAACATTTCAAAAAAAGACTGTCTTATCTGTATTTTATCCTTCTAGAAAAGAAAGCACCCTGTATAGAGTGCTTTCTTTTCTAGTCTATTTGATTAATTGGTATCCGATCACTTTAAACCCATGTCCCTTTAGAAAGCGAATGGTTAAGTTTTTAGAGACAGCGTCAGAAGCCACAACAACTACTTGAGAACTTGTAATTTGTCGATGGTGGCGTTTTAAATATGCGTAGGGGAGGTTTACTGCTCCTTGCACTGGTTTATGCGACGCATCTTGATAATCCCTAACGTCTAAGAGAACTGTATTACTACTAATATTATTGTCTGTATCATCCATACTCGGTACATGCAATACAGGGAAATGTCTTTGATATACATACAGCAAACTAACAATTAAAAGAGCAATTAAGATCATGTACATTAGCTGTCACCCTACTATTCTCTGATTTTCTCACAAAGATTATTATAGTAGAATTTTTCCTTTTAGCCAACCAAATGCACTTATTTTCCGCTTATTATTTTTGAGAATTAGCTTGGCAAGAAAAGTGCAAAGCAGCGAGTTCTACCTAGTCATCTTCCCGCAATAAATTAATTTTTTTTATTGGATTGTTGCAACGTAAAAAAATGAGATCATAACCAATGTACCTATACCTAAAATCAATAAACTAGTTTGAACCCATTTTTTTGAATTAGCAGTTTTCTGATTAAATATTATTACAGCGAGATAGATCACTAACGCCACACTCATAAACAATACCGCATCAATAATTGGACCAAATATACTCAATTCAATATTTACCCTACGATAAATGTCAATATTTAACCCCAGGGCAGCGAGCCAAGCAAAAAAAAGAAATGTCGCAATACCAATAGAAACCCGTGTCATTCTCGTCCCCACTTTCACATTTGTTGAGTATGTTCAAAGAGTCCGGTAATCAGACTTATCGAATCTCTTCGTCGGCTTTGATTATCCTTCACTTTGATCAGCAACTTATAGTAAGTATATTTTTTCCGAAATATAAAAAAACATACTTAGCAAAAAAACTGCTGAGCATGTTCAAGTATTTTACATATTGGTAGGAAAGACAATTTTCACTGTTGTACCTTGATTTTCTTTTGATTCGAATGTTAGCTTTGCATGATGTTTTTTTAATATTTCTGAGACTATCGATAACCCTAGTCCAGTTCCTCCTTCCTTCCTAGATCGTCCTTTATCGACCCGATAAAATCGTTCAGTTATTTTTGGTAGTGATTCTTCCGGTATGCCTGGACCTTGATCTGAAATAATAAATTCGCAGTAATTCTCTTTACAAATTAATGTTAATTCAATTTTTTTCCCTTTTGGTGTATACCTCAACGCATTATCCAACAGGTTCCCAATTACTTGTTCGAGGCGATCAGCATCTCCAAAAATAATTGCGTCATGATCTAAATCTTTTGTAATGATGACCTTTTTCTTTTGCGACGCTAGTTCAAACCTCTCGACAACATCTTGAATTAGTTGCGCAAATGGAAGTGGTTGGCTTCTCATTGGATATGAATCGCCTTCAAGCTGCGCTAAATCTAATAAATCATTAACGAGACGATGCATTCGATCAGACTCTTTATTAATTGTTTCAATATATCTTTTTGGGTCATCAACGACTTCGTCTAAAATCGCTTCAGTATAACCTTTGATATAACTTAATGGTGTCCGCAATTCATGGGAAACATTGCTTAGAAATTCTTGTTTTTTCAACTCTTCCTGTTCTAGAGTAGCTGAAAGAGTGTTAAACGATTTTGAGAGACTACCAATTTCATCATTACTCTGAACTTCAATTCGTTGTGAAAAATCACCTGAAGCCATTTTTTCTGAAATGATTCTCATATTTTCAAGAGGCTGCGTAATTTTATTCATAATTCTCCGGACCGAATAGACAATAAATATGATTAAAAAAATCAGTCCAACCCCAATCCAAATTTGGCTTGAATAAAATGGTTCAAATACTTCCAATAATGTATTATAAAGAAAAACAACTCCGAGCAGGCAACCATCTTCATCTAAAATTGGAACAGCCACACCCATAATCGGTTTTTCGGAGAAAAGTTGCCTCCTGACAATATTTATCGTTTCACCATTTTGAAGCTGCTTACTCTCATCTATAGTGAATAAACGTTCATTTTCTCCGCTTACCAGTAATGAGGAGACATTTTCTGTAAAAAAAACATTCGCTTCAGCACATTTATTCATCCATTCTACACGATCCAAAAAATCTTCTTTACCAGCGCTGTTATCGTCAAAATAAAGATCCGTTAATAAATCACCACGCGCTGTTAAAAGCTCAATTTGCTTATCAATATAAAAATTTTCATATAAGTAATGAGTTAATAATAGTACTCCGATTACACTTACGCTAACAACAGAAGTAATAAGCATCCACGTTTTTTGCCTTATCGTTAATTTATTATGCATATTCTGTCTCAAAACAATAGCCGACACCGTAGACAGTCTTTACCATTTGTCCATATTCTTTTAACTTAAAACGTAGTGTTTTTATATGTGTATCAACAGTCCTTAGTGTCCCTTTATGATATTCCATTCCCCACACATGATCTAGTAATTGTTCACGATTAAAAACCTGATTTTGATTTTTAACTAGAAAAAGTAATAGATCATACTCTTTCCTTGTTAAATCAATGATTCGTTCATCTATTACTACTTTTCTGCCTTTTGTATTTATTGTTAATTCATCTACTTGTATTAGTGACGATGGTTTAGCGTTAAAATCATAAGTTCGTCTCAGCATTGCTTCAATTCTGACGATAAGTTCTTTCGGACTAAAAGGTTTCACAATGTAATCATCAGCACCTATTTTCATTCCATGAATTCGATCTCGTTCATCACTTTTAGCAGTGAGCATTATAATTGGTACATTAGATAAAGTTCTAATTTTTTCACATGTCGAAAATCCATCTAAATTTGGCATAAGTACATCTAGTACAACAAGATCGACTTTTTGATTTTTAAGGATCGTTAACACTTGTAATCCATCTTCTGCTGGAATAACAGTATAGCCTTCTTTTATTATATATGATGAAACAAGTTCTAAAATTTCTACTTCATCATCAGCAACCAATATTTGAAATGATTTATCCATCGAAAGCACCCCTTAATAATAACTAATCATATCACATAATAAATACCCCACCGTCTATTATTTAGTTTAATTGAAAAACTCCAACTTCGGGTGGATTTAAGCAGAACGTCTAAATATCGCCATACCTCTTTGCCTTTAGATTGACACAATTTAAAATCGACTAGCCTGAATTAGCAAGGTTTTTTTAATATAAGCAATAGTGCTTTTTTTATCATAATTAGGTCATAGCAATTTCACGAATTAATTGTAAAATTAGTTTAAGATCATCAATCTTCTATTTTAGAAAATTCTTTAAATTTATTAAATATTGCTAGAAATCATTATAAGATTAGTTTAATATAGATAGTTGGGAGCGCTTACTTTGCAAATCAAGATTTTAGTATCAACAAGCATAAATTGTAAAATTTTTGAAAAACGTGTATATGAAGCAGTTTCAGCAAAAGGCATTTTTGCTGAAATTGAGCGGATCCATTACCTACCTGATATGCTAAAATACGGTGTTATTTATACACCTGCATTAGTTATAGAGGGGAAGTTAGTCTCAAGCGGAAAAATTTTAACATCTGAGGCGATTTCTCGGTTAATCCACTAAATGATTTAGCTGCTCTTTAACCAAGAATATCACCTCTAAAACGCACTATTATTGTTTTTCCTTTTCCAAAATGGGTATACTTTTATTAAACGATTCTAGGCTTCTCAGACAATTGAAGTCGAGTTTTTTAGCTAAACTTCGTTTAATTAACCTATTAAAAGTAAGGGAGATGAGGAAGTGGAAACAACAAACTTTAATTCTCAAGATATTAAATCTGCAACTTATGATGAGATAACTAGTGAGTTATACGTCCGTTTTACCAATGGCGATTATTATGTTTATTATGATGTTTTGTCCGTTGATTACATTGGATTTCTATCTTCAGAAGATCATAGTCAATATATCAAAGAGCAGCTCTCAGATAAGTACGATAAGCGAAAACTATAATAAATAGTGGAGCGGAGAAAAGAGGAATTTAGAGATGATAATTGGTGTTCCAAAAGAGATTAAGAACAATGAAAATCGGATTGCGATTACCCCGTCAGGTGTTCTTTCCTTTATTAATTCTGGTCATGAAGTTGTAATTGAAACAAATGCAGGTGTTGGAAGTGGTTTTTTAGATGAAGCATATGGTGAAGCGGGGGCACAAATACTGGAAACTGCTGCTGATGTCTGGAGCAAAGCTGAAATGATTATGAAAGTTAAAGAGCCACTTCCATCTGAATATGAGTTGTTTAGTGAAGGTTTAATTATATTTACATATTTACATTTAGCGGCTGAGCCGGAATTAGCAAAAGCACTAACTAGTAAAGGTGTCATTGCGATTGCCTATGAAACAGTTGAAGTTAATCATACGTTACCACTCCTTACACCGATGAGTGAAGTGGCTGGACGGATGGCTTCGCAAATTGGTGCTCAATTTCTTGAAAAACCTAATGGTGGTAAAGGAATTCTCCTTGCTGGAGTCCCTGGGGTTAAACGAGCAAAAGTTACCGTCATTGGTGGCGGTGTCGTTGGAACAAATGCAGCCAAAATTGCGATCGGACTTGGCGCTGATGTAACCATTATTGATTTAAGTCCAGAACGATTACGTTATCTTGATGATATTTTTGGAAACAGCATTAATACATTAATGTCGAACCCCTTAAATATTGCCGATGCAGTCCGGGAGTCAGACCTAGTCATTGGTGCTGTACTTATTCCTGGTGCAAAAGCTCCCAAGCTTGTTTCAGAGGAGGTCATTAAAACAATGTCTCCTGGTTCGGTTATTGTAGATGTCGCTATCGACCAAGGCGGAATATTTGAAACAGTCGACAGAATTACAACTCATAGTGATCCAACCTACGAAAAACATGGAGTTGTCCATTATGCAGTTGCAAACATGCCAGGCGCTGTTCCTCGTACATCAACAATTGCCTTAACAAATGTGACAATGCTATATGCACTTGAAATTGCTAATAAAGGTGTCTACACTGCTGTTCTCGAAAATAAAGCACTAGCGCTAGGAGTCAATGTAGCCAACGGTTCGATTACATATGATGTCGTTGCTAGAGACCTAGGATATGAATACGTTCCTGTCACCGAAGCTTTACATCATCGCATCTAAAAATAGAGAAAATGGTAATGGAAACGATCCAAGTATGAAAAATTGGATCGTTTTTTTATTAATAGTAGACTTTTTTGAACTTCCACGATAATAGTTTTATTCTACAAGTGTACCGTTCCAGCCAGCCATCCCACCTTCATTACCACTAACGTTTGTTACTGCTTCAAAATCTTTTTCTAAAAGAAATCCAGCGGCCTGCATGCTTCGATTTACAGTTCTACAAATAACGATAATCTCTTTGTCTGTTGGTAACTCTGCATACCTATCTTTTAGTGTACTTAATGGATAATTAATAAAACCGTCGATATGTCCTGCTTGATACTCATCAGGCTCTCTAACATCAATATAGACAGCTCCGTCATTTGTTTGCTCTGAACTTTTCAGCCTTGCTTCCAATTCATATACAGGTAGCTGATTAACTCCTTCAATACTTGCATTCCACCCACGAAATCCTCCTGATAAGCTCACTGCATTGTAACCTGAAAAATTTAAAGCAGTTGCTGCTTGGGCAGCACTTTCACCGGTTCCACAAACAACTAGTATTTGACTGTTTTTCGGAATTTCTTTTAACCGCTCTGAAATATCTTTTCTCGGAATATTAACGGAATTAGGAAGATGCCCTTGAACAAATTCCTCCGGAAAACGAACATCAAGAATAAAAAAATTATCTAAAACATCTTTTACATCTGCCGCTTTAACCAAATATCGCCCCTCTGGATAAGCTGTATAAAACTGTTTTAATTTTTCTGTCAGAAATTCTACTTCCGCTTCACTAGACAACCGATCATTTTGAACTTCTTCTTGCTGCGCTTTCTCATCAGGATCATTCGTTGTTAGATTGCTAGCATCATTTGAACAGGCACTAAAAATAAGGCCTAACATTACTATAAGCAAGAACTTCAATCTATATTTCATCAATAATACCTCCAAAATTTATAAAAAAAGAGAGTGGAAAACCCGCTCTCTTTTTTCGCATTAATTAAAATCCATGTGTTCCATCAGCGTTAACTTTAATTGCACTATTTAGATAAAATGTATTTTCATAGCCTAGTTCTGCAATCTTACCAGCAACACCTGCGGCGCGCGCTCCTGATGCACAATGAATTAATATCGTCGCGTTTTTATCATTTGGCAATTGGCTTGCAATTGCCTTTGGATCGGCATTAATTTCGTTATCAGGAATATGAATAGCTCCTGTAATTAAGCCACTACTTGCAACCTCACTATCACCACGTACATCTAATACAAACGTGTTAGCACCACTTATTTTTTCATCAAATACTTGTGGCGTTATCGCTCGGTTTACTTTTCCAGCAGCTACATCAAAACTTCCACCAGAACTTTCCAAACCAAATGTTGGAAGACCTGCTTTTTTCCAAGCGGGCATTCCACCAGCTAGTACTTTTACATTTGTATACCCGTCTCCAATAAGCAACTCTGCAAAGTGATGACTTTTGTGGCAGAAGAACCCTCCACAATAAACGACGATGTCAGCATTTTTATCTTTTGGACTAATTGCTTGATACTTCGCGTATTCATTGTCATCTACAAAAATCGCTCCGGGAATATGCTCATTGAAATAACCTGAGTATGTTCTTGAATCGAGAATTAAATATGGTGCTCCATCTTCATTTGTTACATTCGATTCCATGATTAAATTCTCTACATACTTTTCAGTAACAACATAATAGTTACCAGCCTTTTCCCAAAATGGTGTACCCTCCTGATAAACCCAAACATTGGTGTATCCGATCTCTATCGCCTTATTAGCTGAAGCAGGACTTAAATGACAGTGCAAGCCTCCACAATAAAAAATAAGCATCTTGTCTTTATCTTCTGGTAGCATCTGAACTCTATCATCAAACTCACCATCAGGGATGTTAATTGAACCATTAATATGCCCTGCCTCAAAAACAGGTGGTGGCCTTGAGTCAATTAATACAAAATCCCATTCAGGCATATATTGGTCATATGAGGTTTTCTCCGTACTTGTTGCCAATACACCTGACATTAATGCCATTAATTCTTGAGTATCAATATAATTTAAGTGATCCTCTAACGCTACAGGTTCTGGACCTTCACTTGGTTCTGCTTCGACAATATATAGCGATAAATCAGTTTCTACTTTTGCTTGGTGGATATCACCTACTTTGACCTCACTGACACTTGCGCAACCAGCTGACAACAGTAAGGCTAGAAACATAGAAGAAAATAATAGTCTTTTATACATGAGAAATTTCACTCCTTCCTAGCACTGCGACTAGATCTTAGATCTTCATTTAATATTTTGTAAAACTGACCGTACTATTCTTGTAGCATGTAAATAAAAGCTGCTACCTTCTAGTTTTTCAAGTTCATTGATAAAATCATCTAGCCAATCTAAATGTTCGTTTACAAATTGCTTACTTGCTTCTATGTTGCTTGTTTCATATAAATATGCAAGAAATTCAAGTTGTAACGTTAAATGGTCTGGCGTATTCTCGTAACCACTTGGCACTTCAATCTGAAATTGTTTATATAAATGTTGCATGTGTAATGCAGCATCTCCCATTAGGTATCCTTTACTTTTTGCAATTGCTACTTTAGCTGAAGGATCAGTAGTCCAAATTTTATATACTGATTCTATCGGGGGAGCAAAGGGTTTTAAAATGCCCGAGAACAGATGCATAAACTGTGTTTGTAATTCTTTATGCGGCGGACAGATCAGCTTGAATTCTGTTTTAATATGAATATCTAACTTGGAAAATAAAGATGTCAGTTCCTTATCTACATTTCTAGATACTACTTCCTGATAAAAATCCTCATCTGGATATTTATAAAATTCTGCAAGTATACTTAGGACAATTGGAAGTTCATCTTTAGATTGGATCATATCTGAGGTCATCTCCATTCTCCTTTTTAATGCTACTTAAATTTTATTAGCTAATTTGTTTTTCCGCGTGGTGTTCTAAACTATCATGAGGAACTGTACGCAAGTTCAAAAGCTTTTCGCCAATTAAGTACATGAGGATTACTGCCCCAACTCCACCTGACATAAGCAGCCATTCTGCCCAAGTTATTGAAAAGGTTCTATATGGTTCAACTGTCATTCCTTTCACAATTTCAAGAGGAGCGGTTTGTCCGGCGAATACAAATGTTAATCGCATAACGAATACACCTATAATTGTCATTATCGCTGCAATAAATACTCGAATTGGTGTAAACCCTTTTGGTAAGAGTAGTATAGCTAAAGGGATTAGCATGCCTATAATGATCTCGAAAATCCAATACTGAGCAGCTAACGGCCCAACTAATACGGCCATAACGGCTTCATAGTTTCCAGGAACTGAACCATACATGCTTGTTATATTTTTCCAAACCGATATGAATAGCATCATTCCGATAAATACGGCTAATAGTTTACCTAAGCTTGAAACTACATGCTCACCTTTGTACTCAAAAATTTCATCTTTCTTCACTTTAGAAATTATGAAAAACAATATTGAAAGTATCGCAGCACCTGATAGGAGGGCCGTGATTATAATATAAACTGACGTAAAAGCTCCAGTCCAGTAAGGGCGAGCAGTTATATAACCAAATAACGCCCCTAAGTTACTACTAGCTGCTATCGCCGTAATAAGTACAGCTATACCAAACCGCGTTGCTACTTTATGATTATCTTTCAACATGTAGAAAAATTCAAAACTGTATAGCACTAAATAAATTCCATAAAGCATACCCATCCAAAATATTCCAGACGCCAAGTTCGGAGTAAGCAATAAATAGTACATCTTAAACGGGTTACCAAGTTCTAATCCGATCATCACAAATGCTATTAACAACATACAAATTGATAATAAAACTGCTCGTTTTCCAAGAACTTCAAATCTTTTAAACTTAAATACATGACCAATCGAAGATACTAATGACAACCCCGTAGCTGATATTGCGAAAAATACATATGCAGCAATTAATGCTCCCCACGCAACAAAGTTCGAAGTTCCCATCGCATTTTTGCCATAAATGGCTATAGTGGCTCCTCCAATTATCCCCCCTACTACTAATATAGAAGAGATAATTATCCATAGCTTACGATTTAATAACAAAGAAATCACTCCTCTACTTTTTCACGTAATATATACGCGGTTTAGTTCCTTTTTCTGGGATTAACTGGTACGTGCTAACTGTTCCTAACTTTTTACTTAATTCACTATCAGGGTCTTCTAGATCTCCAAATAGACGAACTTCATTCATACAAGTACTTGAGCAGGGAGGCTGTTCTCCTACTGATAAATATTCAATACAAAAACGACATTTTTCAGGAACACGATCTTCATTTACCTGACGTGCATCGTATGGACAGGCAGGGATACAATAGTAACAACCAATACATTTGTTAGCATCTACTAAAACTAGTCCATCGTCACGCTTATAAGTAGCCTGTGTTGGACAAACAAGCGCACACGGAGGATCGTCACAGTGCATACACTGCAATGGAACTATTTCCATCTTTACATTAGGATACGTCCCTTTTTCAACGAATTCTAAGCGATTAAAGTCAACTTTTGTAGATAATTGATTATGATGACTACAGGCAATACTACAAGCCATACATCCAGTACATTTTGTTGCATCTATTAATAGTCCGTATCTTGCCATAATTAGTTAGCCACCTTTCTGACTGTAACGATTACTTCCTGAGACATTGTTGAACCTGAATGAGGCTCCACCATAGCAGGAATGAAATCATTATAATTAACTCCGACGTTATATGATGTTGTAAATTTCTTTGAAAATCCACCGTATGCCGCTGGAATCCAGACTGCCTCCGGGTGAATAAATTCAGTAACTCTAACTTTTACTGTCTTTTTAGCAATATCAGACTCCACTATAACTGTGTCACCATTTTTTATTCCTAAATCATTTGCTCTTTTTGTATTTAACCACATTGCAGTACCATTATACTGCTCAGTAATAGCCATTAATTCCGGATTATTACTTGTTACACCGTGAGAATGCCATGGACACTTACCGTGAATTAAACGGAACTCTTCTTTTATGTCAGGATTCGGCATAACCATTGGCGGTATCCAAGTCGGTATACCCATTTTTCCATCTAGTCTAAATAAGTCAATTGAAAACTCGATTTTACCAGTAAAAGTACCACAACTAGGTTTTCCGTTACTTTCAGGGAAGCCTGGCTTAACAGTTGCTGGAAACTCAATTGTACCCGCTTGTTTTAAACGCTCCGGAGTAATCCCAAGTGGTTCTACTGCCGCTTTAATTTGATCTTCTACTGTATAATCGTACAAACTGTAACCCATTTCATTGGAAATCCCTCTCATAATGTCAAGAAGTGGTTTCGTGTCATATAACGGTTTCACTACTTGTTGACGGAGCGAGATTTGCGGATGATCATGTGAAATATGACCACTCACGTTCATTGGCGCCTCTGTTCTTTCTAAATAGTAACTCTCTGGTAAAATATAGTCAGCTGCATATATGCTCGTTTCATTCCAGTCAACAGGGATCGAAACAACTAACTCGGCATTTTTTATTTTCTTTTGATATTCAGGATCTGGAGCATTCCTTAATGGATTAAAGTGATAAACGAATAACGCTTTCAACTTACCTGCTTCAATTGCATCTGGTAAACGCTGAGCAATACCACGACCTGTTTCTACCGTTAGAAACTCTCCTTCTACACCTGCTCCATCAATTCGTGGTCCTTTTTCCGGATGGAATTGGGCCGGAAGTTCCATTGAGCCTAATGCAATACTAGCACTTGGCATTAAACCACCGCGTTTGTAGAAGTTACCTAGTAAAGCATTGAGGACAATTCCCATTTGTGCCGTTTGGGTACTGTTAATATAGTGACTGTGTAAGCCATGCCAACCTGGCTCAATAAATGATTCTGGTGCATTCTTTGCTAATTCACGGGCAATTTCACGAATTTTATCGGCTGAAATACCTGAAACTTCCGCTGCCCATTCAGGAGTATATTTTTTATTCACATTCCAAAATTCATCGAAACCTTCTACATACTTATTCACGAATACTTTATCGTAAAGGTTTTCAGTAATCAGTACATGTGCCAAACCTAAACGAAAAGCTAAATCAGTTCCCGCACGAATTGGGATCCACTCATCAGCAATTTTGGCGATTTCTGAGTAACGTGGGTCAATAACGATAATTTTTGCACCTTTTTCCTTAGCCTTTGTAATTTGGTTCATCCCATGAGGAATAATACCACCCGCAAAGTTCCGTCCTTCAAAAATCATATATTTTGAATTTTCATGATCTCCATTTAAACTCGATCCTACCATGTTCTGCCAAGCGTTTGTTTTCGAAGTAAAACATGTTGAGTAATGAGTAACGTAATTTGATGAGCCAATTACATCTAAAAATTGATCGGCATAATATTTCCCACGTACACCGTGCTCTAGCCACATCACACTGTTACCACCATGAGTATTAACAATTTCCTTTGTTTTCTCACCAATTTCTTTAAAAGCCTGTTCCCACGAAATTGGTTCAAAACTCTCTTCTCCAGTACGTTTCATTGGACCAGTTACGCGACCTTTACCATATAGATCTGATGCCATTCCGTGTCCACGCGCACATAAACGTCCTCTAGATTTTAAATGAATCGGATGACCTTCGATTTTCCATAAACGATCATTTTTTATATGGGCAAACAAGCCACACATACTAGCACAACCGTTACATGTTGTAGGGATTTTATTGATGGGAGCCTCTGAGGCTACTTTTTGATAATCATTAAAGTTAAAGTACAATGGGACCGCACTAAGTACTGCCGTTGCGGCTGAAGCTTTTAAAAACGTACGTCTTCGCATTTTAGTCATTTTCATTCTCCTTTCTAACTACCTATCTTTCTAACTATCTTTTTACCTTTTATTTTTTTATCTTCCTAATCAACTAACTATTTTTTTACGTACGAACTGTACGTATGCTGGTATTAGCTTCAGCCAGCCGCTGCGGCTTCGCCGGAAAGGTTAAAATTTAAGTTTGCCACTGGCAACTTTCCTAATGAACCCACTGGAATACTTCCAGTTCCTGTTACTGCTGTGTCAGATGTCCAAACGCGCATACCCGAGTGCATGGCTACTGCGTTATAACCTAATTGGTTTAAAACACGATTTGCAACACTCGCATCCGTTGCATTATAACCAATAATGATAATTTGTTTATCTAATGGAAGCTTTGCTAAGTTTTCTTTGTTAGCTAGAGTTTCCACTGGAATATTAAGTGCAGTTTGTACATGACCGTTTTGATAATGATTCTCTTGTCGAATATCAAGTAAAAAGACATCATCTGCTTCCTCTTGCACTTTTTCCATTACTGTCGGTGCCGGAATAACTGCGCTTTTACCAGACGATAAGTATTCTTTAGATTGAGCCAAAATTAACTCACTAAAATTTGCTACTGTTTCTGTTTCAAGTGTTGGAAGTTCGTAACTACCCGTTTCTTGAACTGGGTTATTTACGACTTCAAAGTCAAATGGTTGTTTAATAAATGGTGCTCCTAAACCGTCAGCTGTACTCCAGCCACCCATACCATATTCCATCGTTACTGCGTCATACCCTAACATGCTCCATAAAGCCACTGTTTGCGCTGCAGTATGACCCGAGAAACATACAACGATTAACTTCTTATCTTTTGGTAAATCTTGAAGATAATTAGCATCTGCTGTATTTGCATATGGAATATTTACAGAACCTTCAATATTTCCAATTGCGAATGCCTCTACATCTCTTACATCGACAATTAAAAATTCTTCCTCTGAACCAAATATGAACTTGTTATACACGTCATTTGGCAGAACAGACTCAATTGTGACATTTTTCAAGTATTCCTCCGATGCTTGTTGTAAAAGTTCAAAATGATCTCCTTCAAATTGTTCAACTTCAACCTCGACTCTTTCTTTTCCAGGTCCGATGTTGTCTATATTTGTATTCGCACTTTCTGAACAGGCTCCGAGAAATAACACCATCAAAACACTGCTTGACAACGATAGTAATTTTTTGTGAAACAATTTCATAATTCACCTCTCCCATCCCTAATCTTCTTTATTTCTAGTTTAAAAAATCAACTTGTAAAAAAACGACTTGGATCTTTTTCCTTTTTTGCTTTACAGAAAAAGCAAGTTACCTCAGTTTCCTGAGTTGTTTTAAATGTTGTACCGCAATCTGAACACTCGGCTATATTCATCGAAATAAGTTCTTTTTTAAAATCTATTTCTTCTTTTTTAGGATCAGATTTAGTGAGAGCTCCAATAGGACAAGCAAGACATTTATCGCACTCCACACATAAACGGCTATCAAAAATTAACTGCGCTACCTTCTCATTAGTTTTCCAAGAAATTGCTTTTGTTGGACAAATTTTTTCGCAGACATTGCAGCCATTACAGCTGTCATTGACAGCGAAAGAAAAGGAAGCGTTAGAATTTTGATACTCAACTTCATTCAATCGCTTTTCACCCATATAAAAGTCATTTAAAAGCTTTTTCTTAAATTGAATTCGTTCCACTATCGATAGGCTTTCAAATTTTTCATCTGCAACTGTTTGAGTATCATCCTTTTTACTTGTTGGCAATATCAATTCTTTAATACTTGATATTGAGAACCTACTCAACAGCTCTCTTCTTGAAACAGCATTAACGGTTTGTTCGCTACTACTTTGTGGAAGTTGATGCTTTGTTTTTATTTTGAAAATAGCACCTGAATTTTCAAACTGCCATTGGAGTTTTTCAAGGTGTCTAGAAATTTTTTCGGCACCGACTTTTCGACAAGATTGACAATGTTCTGTATAGATGTGAAGTTCTTCACATCTATCAGCGTATTGACTTAGAAGTGGAAAGTCTAAATAAAGTAAACACGGAACTTTAATACCTCGATTAAATTCTTCAACTTGGTCACATGTAATTTCTGCTAGCGGGAATTCATCAACATATTGCGCTACCTTTGCATAAGGCTTACGAATATGGTCAATCGCATTTACAGGACATTCACTAACGCAAGCTCCACAATCAATGCATTTCGTGTCAACGATAACTGGGGTTTGATTTTGTAATGAGATCGCATCTTCATCGCAACAATCGACGCATAAACTGCAAGCTACTCTTTTATTTCCGAAGTTTTTACACGCTTCTTGATACACTGCTACTACTTCTGTTGTCAGTAATTTTTGAATAGCAGAACTCATTAATTTCACCCCTTACAATTCCTTATTTCTTATCGTCTTTAAACGTGCTTGTCAGATCGACATCCTCTCTTATCTCTTTTGTTGCTTTCTTAAATTCCTTCAATGTATTACCAACTGCTCTACCAATTTCAGGTAGCTTTTTTGGTCCAAATATAATTAAAGCGATCACTAGTATAAGTACCAATCCTGGAATACCAATATTTGATATCAAGTAAACCCCTCCTTTTTATTACTCTAATACTAGAAAGCATCATATAAAACCTTGATGTTTCTTAGTTTCATTATAAATTCGAAATGTGAAATGAGCATGAATTTTAAATGATATATATGTGAACAGATACACTAATGGGTATACAAAATTTACTAGTATAAAAAAATCACAAGCAACTTGATTACTTACTAAGGCAAACATTGATGATTTCTTACTTTAGGCATTTCCAAAAAAAAAACACTGCATACCAACTAGTGGTTTGCAGTGTTTAACTTCGCTGATTATTTTCTTTCGTCAGTCAATTTTTGCAATTGTCTTGTCATACTATCTAGCTCCTCAAAAGAATTAGTTATATTTTCAATTCGTGCGTGCTGTTCTTCTACATGCGCCATAATTTCTTCTGATTGTGAACTTGATTGTTCTGTCACACTTGAAACAGCAGAAATTTCATCAATAATAGCCATCGCTGATTGCTCTAGCTTGTTGAGCATTGCTTTTATGTCCTCTGCTTGGTGAGCTACTTTTGAGGTATTGTTTAAAATTTGGCTAAAACTTTCTTTACTTTGTTCAGTTGCTTCAATACTTGAGGTAACAGCATCTTCGCCTTCACCAATTTGCTTTGTTACTTGAGCGGTTTTTCCTTGAATTTCATGAAGAATTTCACTTATTTTTACTGTAGAGCGCTGCGAGCCTTCAGCTAGTTTACGAACTTCGTCAGCAACGACAGCAAAGCCCTTACCGTGTTCTCCAGCCCTAGCTGCTTCAATAGCAGCATTGAGAGCCAATAGGTTTGTTTGATTCGAAATGTCACTAATCGAAGAAAGAATCGTCCCAATTTGGTTTGTCTGATTGTTTAACTCTTTCATTAATTGACTTGCAGCACTTATAGTTTGGCTTACTTGTCTCATATGAGAAGACAACTGCAATATCTGATCATTTCCTTTGCTGGTAATCTCACGTGTTTCCGTCGAAAGATTCCCCATTTGAATAGAAGTTCGCGAAACATTAGCGACTATTTCATTTGTACTATTCATCGAGTCATTCATTTCAAGTACACTTGCTGCTTGAGCCTCAACACCTCTTGTTACTTCCCCAAAAGCTGTTGTTATTTCATTAGAGATTTTCTGTGTAGCCATTATATTCCCTTTAAGTGTTTCACTAAAATTAGTAATAACTTGAACGGAGTTCGTTACTTCTTTTAAAATTTGATCAACTTTTATTTTATCTTGTTTCATCTCTTCATGCTGTTTATTAACCTTATCTTGCATTCGTTCACCAATTCTTGCTTGTGTGATTAGAACACTCGTAATAATGATGTACATGATATTCATTGAGATAAATACATCGTTGCCAACACCAAAAAACATTTCTTCTCGGTAAGTAAAGAAAAAATAGTTAGAGAGGATTAATCCAGATATAGTCGCCGCTGCAATAGAACGAAAATTATGGAAAAGTGTTAAGAATGCTACGACAACATAAATCATTAAGTAATTCGAAAATTTTGGTGAAGTCGAAACCATCACAAAGATAAGAATACTAAAACCAATGACAGCGACATATTGAATTTTGTAAACTAAAACACGTTTTAAAGTCATAAATGTGACAACGCTTAAGACGACTATCCCTGCAAAACTGTAACCAATAATCCCATTAATCGGTACTTTAGACATAAAGTTACTGGCTAAGCCTAGAAAAAATGCAAACCACAATAGCTTCATAAGTAGCTGATTGCGATCTTGAATAACTTGATGTTGCTCGTCCATTAAATTTTCGCCCCTTAATATAATTTCCTTTTCTTGTAATTTCATAATCCTTAGCTTTTAAATAGAAAAAATGAATTAATCACATTAAACTTTTTTAAATTAAAAAGAGCAATGAATGGTAATTCATTCAATACTCTAAAGTTAACACAATATTCAATAATAAAAAATAGTTTTTTCACCATTTAGACAAATTTGTTCAAAAAATAAAACGACTGCTTTAAAAAGTTTCCCTTTTGAATTAGCTTTTCCATCTAAATCAAGGATAAATAATTTGTTATTTTTAAAGATAAGCTCCATTATGTCCTAACATTTCATTCTGAATGAATTTCATTCTTCTAAATAAAAATGTTAATATTTATCTTTGGAGGCATTGTTCTGTTTTAATAATGCCATTTTTTTTATAACCTCTCTCATTTTTTTTTCGATGTCAGTCGGCATTGTTACAGTACGAAAGCCTTCTTTTTCGTCTCTCATAAAAAACAGCGAAAGATGACTAACTTTTTGTTTATACTCTTTCTCAAACGCCATTTTATACAAGTAAAGCTGAGGAGCGTAATAAGTTGTTAGCTCAACGTAATTTTGACTTTTATTCGTCTTTAAATCAATCAGGTGATAAAGGCCGTTTTTTTCAACGATTTTATCAATTTCACCGATGATTTGAACACCTTCAATTTCAACGACAAACTGCCATTCATTCGCTATTGTGCTACCCAAATTCATTTGTTCCAACTGTCGATAATTTACTATTAGTTTATCAACTTCTTTCCGATATTTTTCTATCTGAAGCTCATCTTCAAGTAATGCCAGTGCATCTTCTGTTGCTTCAGCTAATGGATATCCGTTATCAAGGAGCTCACAAGCGCGGTGAACGACCGTTCCTAGCTTAGCTCCTGAAATGGCGTCACTTGCGATAGATGAAAAAAGTTGTGAGCTGTCTTGTTTATCCTCTAACCATTCGTCCTCAGCTTTTACAATATATTTATAGTAATACTTTAGCGGGTCATTTAGATAGGTGATAATTTCAGATACAGAAAAGCTAACGGGTATAGCGTCCCTTTTTACGAGAGTTGGCGGATCATATTCCTCTTCAGTCCCTGACCATTCAGCTTGCTCTTTCACGTTAGAAATCTCGGTAATATAGTTAGCTAATCTCCCGTTTTCCTCGATCGCTTTTTGAAGCATTGAATACCAAGAATTGTTTGTGCGCTTGTCAATTGAAGATAAAACAAGATAATCTTTGGCCCTTGTTGCAGCAACGTAGAATAATCGTTTTGCTTCTTCAACAGCTTGGTCTTTAGAGCGTTGTTTAATTGTTTCAAAGGATGGTGATGATTTTTGGTCTGGTTTTTTTAAAGGGTGCTCTTCTTTTTCTTTTTCATATTGAACAACAATACGAACATCTTTATCAAAGCGTATTTTTCCAGTATCACCTTTTGGAACTTTTGCTAAGTCTGGTAAAAATACAATTGGAAACTCTAACCCCTTTGAGGCATGAACAGTCATAATGTGAACCATATTTCCTTCAGCTAGCTCAATTTCTGCCTCACCTTCTTTATCCGATAAAGCAGCTAACTGTTTAACTTGACTCAAGAGATCGTCTAATGAAGCTGTCTGAAATTGGGCTAATACTTCAATCAGCTTTTCAACATTTTTCACTAATTGAATATTATTTCTTTGTAAGAGTAGCGTTGTTTTTAAGCCAGATTGCTGAAATAGTTCTTGTAAATAGTCACTCATTGATGATTGGGGGATAAATGGAACCCAGTCTTCGTAAAACTGTTTTAGTTTTTGTAGGGCAGCTTTATGCTCCAATTTTAAATTTTCGTCTTCTAAAAATAAACCTTCATAGATATAATTGGCTAAACTTTTTTTCTCCCCCAAAGATTCGTCAATCGTTAAAAAAGCTTCTACTGTCAATCCAAATAACGGATTTCTAAGCAGTGCTAAAACATAAAGTGGTTCCCATGGTCGATTTAACCAGGAAAGTAAAGCGAGCATATCACGTACTTCCTGTTTGTCATAAAAGCCGATCCCTCCATAAACGACGTAAGGAATTCTTTTATCTTTTAATGCGCGTTCTAGCTTTGTTAATTTTGTTCTCGCTTGAATTAAAATCGCAAAATCTCGCCAAGTAGGGGCGCGCCAACTCATTTTTTCGGCAACGATTTCTTGTTTTTGTTCCATCATTTCCAACATTCGATTAATGATTACTTCATACTCTGTTTGCGCTCCGGGATCGTTTTCTGTTTGCTCTGCTCCGTTCACTACTTGTGCTACTGCTTTATTTACTTCTTGTGGGTCTAGCTGCTTTTCTACTTCAGCAGGTAGTGTAATCATTTCAACTCGACATTCTCGTTCTTTAGGACCCTTTCGATCGCTGTCAATATTCGTATAATGAATTTTGTAGGCAGCTTCGTCTCTGTCTTTTTCAGTGCCCATTATTTCTTGAAAGGTAACGTTAACAAACTGAATAATACTATCACAAGTACGATAATTGGTACTCATGTTAATAAAGTCACTGTTTGGATCTTTTTTGGAAAAGTTAACAAGCTCATTCATTAAACTAACATCGGCCCCACGAAATCGGTAAATCGATTGTTTCCCATCACCAACAACAAACTGAAAAGCTGGTTGAATAAACTTTAACATGCTCATTTGCAACTGGTTCGTATCTTGAAATTCATCGACCATCATATGCTTGTATTTTTTCCGACAAGCAGCTTGAATTGCTTCATTTTCTAATAAAACAATTGCCTTTTGTTGAAGATCAGAAAAATCCATTGCAGCTCTTTCATTTTTTGCACTGTCATATTTATCATGAAAGACCGCTAGCATATGAGCAAAAAGTTTAATAATTATTTTTATTTCTTCAATTTCTTCTTCCGATGGTCCTTTTAATTTCTTCCATGTTTCTTTTAATGGCTTATACAAAAACTCATATAGCTCATATAATGATGGATCGCTTTCTTTCCAGCTGCTGCTCACTCGTTTGGGCATAGCTTCTTCTAAAATTTGATATAAATTTATAGGGTTATTAATAACATGCTCATTGACTTCGCTAAAATGGTCAATAATTTTTTCCTGAGCTTTCTTAGTTTCATCAAGTTCCATGACAAAGTAGCGCCCTTGTAGATAGAAATTTGTTATCGCTTGTTTTTGAGCCGTTTCAATAGATGCAAGTTGCATTTGGACTACACTTTCACTGTTAAAAAATTCTTCAATCGAGTCGGTAGAAGTAATAATTTCCTTCATTTGTCCGTAAACTGCTTTAATTGCTTCTTGCAACTGGTTTTTCGTGTAAAAATCATATAACGGACGCCACTGTTTATGAAACTGGGGTGAATCATACATATCTTCAAAAATTTTAATTTGAATTAATTTTGCTTGAACATCATCTAAAACGGTGAAACTTGGTGTCACTTTAGCTTCAAATGCATATTCATGAAGAAGTTTATGGCAAAAACTATGAAACGTCGTAATTAAAGCCGTGTCTAGTGATTCTAGTTGCTCTTGCCAAAACTTCGTTGCTAAAGACTGTTCGTCTTTTTGATAATGTTCTTGAACAGTCGCTCTTTTTTCCTCGACACGTCCTCGAATACGATCTTTCATTTCTCGAGATGCTTTTTCTGTAAATGTAATTGCTACTATTTCTTCAACGTTGGCTCCGATCGGTGAAAAATTGTCATTTCCCAACAATTCTTGTAATTTTTGTTCACAAAGATGAACATAACGCTCGGTTAAGACTCTAGTTTTCCCAGAGCCTGCTCCCGCGGAGATGACAACTAAATTCTTTTCACTGAGGATCGCTGTTTCTTGTTCTGGATTGAAATTCACTTCCACTCCTCCTCTCCTGCTTCAATTTGTTCTTGTGTGACACGACAAACTGTTTTATATACACAACTACTCATACATTTTAAAGGCTTAACAGAAAAATCTTGTGTACTGCCTACCCAAAGCTGCTTTAATCGTTGTTTTAGTTCATATTTGGCTAAAAATACTTCTGATTCAAGCGTTTCTTCTTTCGTAGCATGGGTTGCGTTAATAGAAAACGGATTATTTTTCCGGAAATGATCTTCTCGCCAAACGCTATTTCCCGCTCTCTTGACAGGATCACGAAGCGATATATATGAAGCACCATGAGCCGTTATTTTCTCTGGAACCTCTGCAAAAAGATCCGCTAAGTCAATGTGATAATGACCATTTGCTAGACGTTTCTCCATCGCGACTAAATACAGTGGTAACTGTAATTTTAAGCCTGGTCGTACTTCTTTTTCAAAGTTTAACGAAGCAAACCCGGATTTGTAATCGTAAATCACAAAACCATGCTCATCAATATCGATGCGATCTATTTTTCCTGATAAGGTAATCATCGTTTCATCATCAATCGTTAAATCCAGTTCGATCGGCTCTTCTAAACGGAAAAGGTGCATCGACTGTAATTGTTTATTTTCCCAAAAGTGATGTTTTTCAGCAAGCCACCATTTGCGAAGCTTTTTTTGCCATTCTTCTTTTTCAATTGAAAGTTGTAGCTTTGAAAAATCACCATGGCTTTCTTCAACTTCAGCCCATTCTGCTTCAAATATTTCTTTTAGAGTGGTTTCAGCCTCTAGTTTCAACTCTTCTGTAAAAGTCGAAAATGGCTTGCCAACTAATTTTAATTTATTATAAAACTTTTCGATTGTTGTATGGAGCATTGAGCCAACATCACGAAAATCAAGATTCGTTTGCTTCTCTATTGGTTCTTTTACTTTTAAAATTCGTTCCATTGCATATTTAAATGGACACATCGCATAACTTTCTAACATTGTTACCGACAACTTATCGCGTTTTAATTTTTCTCCCCAGTATTGCGAAACGATTTCATTGCCTAACTCAAGTTCCTTTAACTTTAGCGTGGTCATCTTTAGGGCTTCTGGTACCTCTTTGATGCTTTTGCCAATCCCGATATGGTAGGCAATCTTTTCTTGATAATCTGATTCGGAATCACTCATTTTTAGAGAAAATCGTTTTGTAACACTATACTTGCGGTCTTCAATTTGCTTTTTCCAAGCTTCAAGATACGGTGACGGTAAAAATGGATTGTGCGGATCAACCCCGACTACATAAGAAAATGACAATTCGTTTGCGAGTGTAAATAACTGTCCAAAGAAGGCATCGTCTTTTTGACGAAATAATTTTTTGGTCGGACTAGCATAAGCGACTGGAAGCTTCTTTAAATCATTTTCCTGAAAAAAACCGGCCAATTTATGTGCTTTTGGAAATGTACCTTCATTCATCCCTAATACGTAAATGTGAGTTCCTTGAAACAATGCGACATCACGAAACGTAAAAAGTTGAATCCCTTTTTGCGGCGTCCGCTCGAGATAAATACTTCCACTTTGAAGCCCCTCAGCCAACCAATCGACAAAAATAAGATAATCGACTTGTAAATCTTCTAGACCTTGATTAGTTAACATCTCGATTTTGCTTGAAATTAGGCTAATAAAATAATCATATGATTTCCACTCAAGACGAATTTTTTGTAATTTTTCCGTATTTGTTTCAGTTAGAATCCGTTGTTTCCAAATTTGTGTGAAAGAACTTTTTTCAATAACATCCTTTAATGAAGTCAAATAGGTAACTAAACTAGCTTTCTGCGGCACTGCCCGGCGAAATGATATAAACTCTTCAAGCTCGTCTTCTTGTTTTTTTGGAAAAAAACCAGTTTCAATATACTGCTGCTTTTTCGTCATGTACTGAAAACTTTTCAAAAAATAAAGTCTTAAAAAGGTATCAACTAAATCAAGACGGTCCCAGCGCGTTTTAAATCTGCCATTATGCTTTAAAAGCGACTGATAAATAAACTGAAAAAACAACGTATCTTTAACACTTGTTTTCAAGGGTATTTGGATCGGGAGCTGTTTTTGATAAGCTATTTTTATTAGTTTCTCTTCGTACCCTTTATCATCTGCAAGGACAATTCCGACCTGTTCAAAAGAAGTTTCTTGACTTTTTTCGGAAATTTCTTCTAAAACACCATAAATTTCTTCTGCTATTGTGGTCGCTGAATGGACTTGAACTTGCGGTTGCTTTTGCGTTTCGAGCTTCTGTAGATCAGCTTCGATTTCTTCAATGGTAAATCCTAACTTCTTAAGTTGCGACTTGGTTTCAAGTAGGATATCGGCTTTAAGAGTGGGGAGATAAATCGTAATCCCATAGCCTTGAGCAACAAAATAGGTAATAACCATATATTGAAGTGTACTGAAATCTAGGTAGCCATCGATAATAATTTCACAAAGCGGACGCGCTAGAGCAGTTTGTTTGTTTAAAGAAACCGCTTTATGAATTCGATTTTCTGGATCAAGGAGTCGCTGATGCTCAACCCACTCAGTCTCATATTCACGAAAAATCGGGGCCATTTGTTGAAACTGAGTCGGAAGATCCGCTATCGATAACCCAATTCGTTTTAATTGCCCATACGTTTCGGCATAGGCTTTTGCTTTATGACGGAGTTCTTGTGGATTTTCTAAAAATTTACTTTGATCTTGATCATTTGTCATTAATTGCTGAAAAAATAAAATACGTTCACTTTCTGAAACTGGCAAATAATCATAATTCGCTTGTTTTAAAAGTAAATCAGCTAAATCATCGAACGTCTTAAAAGCGATCCCAGCTTTACGCTTCCGGGCTGCTTGCAAATATTTATTAGATGGTAATATGTAGTAAATAGGAATTTGTAGCTGCTTTTGCCTTTGAAAACACTCGTTTAGTCGGTCGACGTGTGCAACATCTGTTATAGAGGAAGGTTTTACAATTAGCATTTTCTCACTCACTCCTCGTGTTTTAAGATCTTTTTTTCTATCTGAGATAATTTCATCATACCAATAAACTAGCCACATCAAGCTGCTAAGTTGAAAACGGTTCATTTCAACTAGATGTAGTTTCCTAGTGGCCCAGAATATTCATGATGAAAATCATCTATACGAATTAGCTTTATTGGCTGTTAATAATTTATGATATCACTGATTACCCTACATTTACATGATCAATTATAGGGTGAACGCAGATTATTTGCTTTATTTGCTGGTTTGTCCATCAATCACGTACAATTGTTCTTTTTAGGTGTGAAGGCACCATGTGAATTTTTCACATGGTGCCTTCACACAATTATAGCCTCCTGTGATAAACGGAGGCTATTGGAGCTAGCTATTTTTTTAACGATCATTGTTGTTGTTATTGTTTTAGTTTCTATTATTATTTTTATTGTTTTTTAAGTCTTGAGCATCGTTTTCATTTGCGAATTCAACGTTTACATTTTCAATGTCTAAATCTTGATTATCGTTGTTTGGTTTATTATTATTGTTGTTATTTTTATTGCGGTTATTGTTATTTTTACTATTGACCATTGTATTCACCTCCTACAATGTAGATTATCCAATATTTATACTTTTTATGAAGATAATATGAGGAGTGTGAATATATTCTATTTTACCATGACAAATAAATGACTTTCATAATACCAAAAAACTAACCACATCAAACTAGATTTAAATCCAAGTGCCGCCGATTCTCCATTATGAAATCGATTTAAACAATTATAAATTCACAATAGAAAATCGTTTGCTAATTTTTTTGTCAAATCTTCAATTTCAAGTGGCTTACTAAACAAAAAACCTTGACCGGACTCACAGTTATGTTCTTCTAAATAACATCGTTGTTCCTCAGTCTCAATTCCTTCGGCAATAACATGATAGTCCAAATCATTAGCTAAACTAAGTATTGATTTAATGATCAAAGCATCCTTACCTTTTTTACTAATATTTTTTACGAAACTTCGGTCAATTTTCACAAAGTCTAAAGGTAATTCTTTTAAATAGGTAAGCGAAGAATAGCCTGTTCCAAAATCATCCAAAGCAATTTTTAAGCCAAGTTTTTTTAATTTATTTAGTCTGTAAATAGCTAGATTTACATCTGTTAATATTGCCGTTTCGGTAATTTCAATCGTTATTTTAGAGAAATCTAGATTAAATGAAGCTAGTAACTCTTCTAACTCATTAAAATTCAATTCACTCATCAATGTTTTATTTGAAAGATTGATAGATATCTCCAACTCTGAAAATCCATTCTTTTCAAACCATTTCTTTTGATTTAATACAGTAGTCATCACCCATTTTTCAATTTGATAGATTTGACCAGTTTCTTCTGCCAAAGGTATGAATTGCGCTGGTGAAATAGCCCCCTCTAATGGGTGAAACCACCTAATTAATGCTTCTATTCCCTTTACTTTACCTGTCTTTAAATTAAATTTAGGTTGATAGTGCATCGTTAACTCTTCATTATGGAACGCCTGTTGGAGCATTTGTGCCATTAAAATATTTCCAGTATTGGATTTCAGGATTTTCTTCACGTAATATACCCACCGACCCCGGCCTTCTTTTTTAGCTTTTTGCATTGCTAAGTCGGCATTTCTAAACAGGATCTCTTGACAGTTTCCGTTTTCTGGATATTTCACAATTCCTATACTAACTGAAATAAAGAATTCATAATTATTTTTCTCCCATTTCGGACCGAAAGACTCAATAATATTTCTTAAATTAGCTTCTAATTTTTCCTTTGGGGTATCCTTAAATAAAACCACAAATTCGTCACCACTTAGGCGTCCAACGATATCAGGGTTTTGAATTTCTTTTTTGAGGGTTTCCCCTATAAATCTTATAAACTCGTTTCCAACAGAATAGCTATGAATATCATTTATATTTTTAAAGTTATCGAAATTTATGTAAACCAAACAAAATGGAACGTTTTCTTCAATTGCTTTAGTTATTTCATTTTCTAAACATTTTCTGTTAGGTAGTCCGGTTAAATCGTCTTTTTGAAGCATCTCAATAATTTTTTCTTCAGCAAATTTCCTATCTGTTATATCTGTACGAATCGCAATGTACATGTAAGGAATTTCATTGCTATCCAAAATAGGAACTATTGTTGCTTTTAGCCAATATAATGACCCATCTTTGGCCTTATTTTTTAGTTCACCTTCCCAAACTTTACCCTGACTAATTGTATCCCACATCAAACTAAAGAACTCTTTCGGATGGTAACCTGAATTTATAATCGTATGTGTTTTGCCGATCAGTTCGCTTCTTTTATACTTAGATAATTCGCAAAATTTTTGATTAACATATCTAATAATTCCCTCTGTATCTGTAATCGCAATGATCGATGCTTGATCAATCGCATATAGTAAATCTTCAATGAGCTCATTTGACTCGGGAAATTTCTTCTTATCATACATAACCATTTATGTTTCACCTCCTGTTTACCTTCCCAAAGAAAATCAGCCTAAAAGAGTATTCCCATTACATACTTTCTATAACAACTTATATAATAATAGCACAAAAAACTATATAATTTGTCAAGTTATTCATGTTGCAGATAATTTTTCACGGCAATAAATAGAGTAATCACTTGCGCTAATGAAACTTGTAAACAAAAAAAACGTTCATCCCTTCTCTGGAGCAGAGATGAAACCACGTTTAACGTAACTATTGACTAGGTTTAATTTTTTGTCTAAAAAAACAACCGCGATGAATGGTTCGTCAATTCTTGACTGATAGCGCAGATCAAACCACTGAAGTTCATAAACATCTATTTTAGTGAAAATTGTCGCATGTAAATGCAGAATGAAGCATCTGCGCTGATCACTGTGTGGGTGCTTTTTATTAACATATATTATACAATAATGAAAATGACAATGAGTCCTTGTTGTCGTTATCAACGAAAGGCAGGCATAGTGAAGTGAAAGTGATTGGAATTGATTTATCAGGACCTGCAAATCATAAAGATACTGCGCTCATCGTGTTTAATCGAACGGACGATGGACGCCTTGAACTTGAGGAATTAGTCGTTAATGCAAATGATGAGAAGCTACTTACAACGATTTTGACTGCAACTTTACACGATGATGATGTCGTAGTAGGGATAGATGCACCTCTTTCTTTTCAAGACGGAGGCGGCGATAGGCCACAAGATAAAAGCTTACGTCAGTTCATGAAAGAATGCGGGCTTTCAGGAAGCTCTGTCATGCCTCCAACGCTAACGAGGATGGTTTATCTTACACTTCGAGGAATCTCATTAACAAGAACAATTACGAACATGAAAATGAGCGACAAAGTTCGAATTGTTGAAGTCCACCCAGGCGCTGCAATTGGTAGTCGAATTGGTTCTGAGAAGCTTCATCATGCGCTCCGATGTATTTGTCAACTCAAAAGCGGTCCACGAATCAGTTGAAAAAAGGTCCACTTATTTAGTTGGTTTTAGCCATGACATTGTCTCTTCAAATCGGTGACTTACTTCTCGTGAAATATCTAAGATATGTGATTTGTGAGCAAGTCTATCTACAATTGCACCAGTAAGCATCGGGTCTTTAAAAATCTCTTCCCAGCGATCAAAAGCCAAGTTTGTTGTTATGATTATTGATCCTTTATCGTTTCTATTTGATAATAAATTAAATAGTATTTCACAACCAATTTTGTCAAATGATACGTATCCCAGTTCATCTAAAACGACAAGACTGTACTTTTCAAATTTGGTTTTATATTGCGATAGTTTGCTTTCACTCATTGCTTCTTTTAACTCTATTATTAAGTTAGGTACAGAGATAAACAATACACTTTTGCCTTCCAAACACGCCTTAATACCAAGCCCAATACTATAATGTGATTTCCCGCAGCCAGGAGATCCTATTAAGATTATATTTTCTTTATTTTCAATGAACTGCAACGTTTCTAGTTCTTCGAATTTCGGTATAAATTTCTTATGGTACTTACTCTTGTCGAAGTCTTCTAAGTACTTGTTAAGAGGGAATTTAGCCCTTCTGAGTCTATGTTTTAAACCATTCTCAAGCCTTAGTTCTAATTCTCTTTCGAGTAGACGACTTATCAGCTCTCGGTGGGTCATGTTTGTATGGTTTGCTTCATCAAGAAGCATTTGATAATTGGTTTTTATATAGGGTAATTTTAGTATATGGGCCATTTCTTGTATTTGCATTTATTCCACCTCCGAGAAACATAATTCGTTATATCTAGATACTTGCCTTGTAGCGATGTTGCTAAGTGCAGTTTTATCTATGTGCATAGATGGAATAATATCGATATGAGATTTATTGTATGTTTCTAGAATCAATAGTATTTCTTCGATTGGTTTATCATCATTTTCTTGAATGATCTCTATGAATTTTTTCTTGTTTCTGCTAAAATTAGTATCATAGATGGCTTTTAACCTTGGTATGCTTTTTAGAGCGTGGGAGTTCTTGATTGCACCTGGTTTTTTGTTTAATGAGTTTAAGTAATGTTTAATTTTAATACTTATCTCGTTAGTACCATCTATTTTTTTGTGTTCACAAACGAGTATGTTGTTTGAATAAAAGCCTATTGTGTCGTAATATTTCTTGATTGTTATTAAGCGTCCTACAAGATACTCCGGTACTGAATAGTGGTTGTTATCAACTCGTACAAAACTATATTTATTTGGTTTTTGCACTGTAACTGTTGCAAGATCAAGCTTTGGTTTTGTAGGTTGAAGATGTTTTATTTCTTCAGAAATAGTGCTGTCTTTATTGAGTTCTATCAATATAGTATTCAAGTATTCACGTGCATCATCGAATGTCTTAAACTTATAAGTTAACGCAAATGCTTTGTTCCTAATTATCTTCACGCTGCCCTCCACATGACCCTTCTAATGTAAAGCTTTGCATTAGAAGGGTAATGAAAAGTATATGATAATGTAAAGTAAGGCTGTTAGATAACTATAAACAAAGTGATTCTAGTTGTTTTACTTTACATTTTCAATGGCTATATTTAATATAGGCGAGGTCGCCTACGTTAAATATAGGAGGTTATGATTATGGAACAAAAATATCAAACATTTGAACAACTGTCCTCAGAAGTAGTTAAATCCCTTCGGGATATGTCCTATTCCGAATCAAGGATAAGCCAATATCGTTCCGCGTGGCAAAAACTGGCTACTTTTATGGAAAACAATCAGATTGAGTATTATTCAGCGTCAGTAGGTGGAGCATTTATAGCTGACTTTATTGGTACTGGGAAATACGAGGAATTTAGCCATTGGGAAAAGAGCATAATCCGGTGTGTGGATGTTCTAACTGAATTTCAGTCTACAGGAACGTTCCAATACAGAAGGGCAAAGAAATCCTACCAATTTTATGGTTGCATCGGTAATCCTATGGTGGATTTCCTTAATCACCGAAAATCTTTGGGTATTACAGAAAATACGCTTGGTCATTACCGATTAAATCTTCATCGCTTTCTTAGTTTTTTTAATGAAGAAGGAGTCATGGAAACCGAAGCAATTAAAAAACAACACATTTTAGGATTTGTGAATCAGCTTGGTTTTTATACACCTGCAACGCGCCACAGCATGCTTACCACTTTACGTGGGTTTATGAGATATCTACATGACAATGGGTATACAGGGATTGACTTTTCATACCTAATTCCAAAAGACAATTACAAGAAGCAATGTAAACTACCCACGACATATACGAAAAATGAAGTTGAATCATTAATCAATACTGTTGACAGAAGTAGCCCAAAAGGGAAGCGTGATGCTGCTATGATACTATTGGCTGCACGATTGGGATTGAGGGCTTCTGACATCTGTCTGTTGAAGTTTGAAAACATACACTGGGAAAAGAATACAATTACACTTGTTCAACAAAAGACTAAAAATAAGATTGAGCATCCACTTTTAATAGAAATAGGAGAGGCTATTATCGATTATCTGAAGTATGGACGGCCTAAATCTGATCTTCCTTATGTCTTCCTACATGCAATCCCGCCATATAACTGCCTAAATAGATCGACTTTGCATAGCATTGTTACTTTTTATCTCCGTCGTGCTGGCATTAAAAACATAACAGAAAAGAAACATGGTCCTCATGCTTTGAGGCACAGTCTTGCTGGGCAACTACTGGAACAAAAAATACCCATCCATGTTATATCAGAAGTGCTAGGTCACAAGAATACCGAAAGCACAAAAACTTATTTACGAATAGACTTAACATCTTTGAGCCAATGCGCATTAGATGTTCCACTCTTAAAAACGCCATTTTATGCCAAGGAGGTGGAATGATGCCGAACTATTGTGGTATTTATGCTGGTTTAATCGAACAGTACATTGATTTCAAAAGAAACCTCGGTTACAAGTTTGTTGATGCCACTTACACACTTTCGTTATTTGACAGATTTACAATAGATAATGCCGTATTAAAACTCGGTCTATCAAAGGAGATTGTTGATAAATGGAGTGAGAAGCGTCCAAATGAATCAGACAAGACACGTTATGCGAGGATTCATTATATTGCAAAATTTTCCGCCTATTTAAATGATATGGGATATCCATCACATATACCGAGATTGCCTAAAAAGTACAGCAGTACGTTTGTACCACATATTTTCTCGAAAAAGGAAGTGAATGCATTCTTCGATGCATGTGATACGCTTAAAGTTAATAGACGATTTGAAACAACTGTGTATGTACTCCCCGCTTTATTTAGAATGCTATATGGCTGTGGCATCCGTATCAGCGAAGCGTTATCCCTAACATGTAAGGATGTTGATCTTGATGCAAAAAATATTATTGTCAGGGAAACGAAAAACGGCAAAGACCGAATACTCCCATTATCTGAAACACTAACTGAGGTGTGTATTCAATATAGGAATGTTCGTCCCGGCAAATATGAACCGAAAGGTTATTTTTTTATCAAGAACAATGGGCAAAAATGTAATGCCAAGGCAATATATGAATGGTTCAGAAAAATACTCTGGAATGCAGGAATTCCACATGGTGGGAAGGGTTTTGGCCCAAGAATGCATGACTTTCGTCACACTTTCAGTGTACACTCTCTTGTGAAAATGTCAGAAGCTGGGCTAGATTTATACTACTCACTCCCAATATTATCAAAATATCTTGGGCATCAGTCATTAGAGGCTACAGATAAGTATGTAAGGCTAACATCTGACATGTACCCTGATTTAATTAGAGAAGTAGATAACGTTTGTGCCTATGTATTTCCGGAGGTTGACCATTATGAAGCCGACTGATTTCTCTCGCTATCTGACAGGATTTCTTACAAAATACCTGCCAGGAGAAATGGGGTTCAGTATAAATACGATTGCCTCTTATAGAGACACATTTGTACTTTTCCTTACATTTATCAAGGATAAAAAAGGAATAAAAACAAATTCTCTGACGCTGGGCATGATTAATAAGGAAATGGTTATTCACTTTCTTGACTGGATAGAAACAGAGCGTGGCTGTAGTACAGCCACAAGGAACGTCCGCCTTGCGGCATTACACTCTTTCTTCCAATATCTCCAGTATCAGAGCCCCGATAATCTTTTGGAATGGCAGAGAATCCTTGGAATCCGGGTTAAGAAAACAGAAACAAAATCAATCAGTTACCTAACGCTTAATGGGATCAGACTACTTTTGGAAATGCCTGATCAGTCAACTAAAATAGGACGAAGAGATCTTGCTCTTTTGTCAATTATGTATGAAAGCGGTGGAAGAGTACAGGAAATCATTGACCTCACTCCGTCACAAGTACGTTTTGACAGACCATGTACTGTAAAGTTAATTGGTAAGGGGAATAAAGCCCGGATAGTCCCTCTGATGGATGCTCCGTTAGATTTATTAAATCGATATATGGATGAGCAGGGGCTGTTAAGTTTGTCAGCAAACATGTACCCATTGTTCTGTAACAAAAGAGGAGAAAAACTGACCCGGGCAGGGGTGAATTACATACTAGATAAATATGCACGCAAGGCTCGTATTAAAGATCAAATATTAATCCCAGAACGATTTAGCTGTCATTGTCTGAGACATTCAAAAGCTATGCACTTACTCCAAGCAGGAGTTAATCTCATATACATCCGTGATATACTAGGTCACCGTTCTGTCCAAACAACTGAAATTTACGCTAAGGTAGATTCAAAACAAAAAAGAGAAGCAATTGAAAAAGCATATACAGATGTTGTACCAAAAGGTGCACCTTCTTGGCAAAAAAGTGGAGATTTATTGGAATGGCTAAAAAGATTTGATAAATAAAATAGTGTTTGCGTTGCAGATAATGTAAAGTAAAACAGCGAGGGATCCTTTACTTACGGTTATTTAACAGCCTTACTTTACATTATCATATACTTTTCATTACCCTTCTCGTTTCCACTGAAACAATTAGTGACGTTGATATCGAATCCGTAGTAGAGTGACAATTTTAGCAAATTCTCATTGAGGACTTTTTCAGTTTTACCTATGAATTTTGATACTACATTTCTCATATTGTCGTACACAATCTCTGAATAAACGCCACCTAACATATCGAAGAAACGCACATGAGAATCCATAAAGACGTCTTGCTTTTGATTCTTATATAAATACGCCCATCTGAAATCAGCAGCTGGTGAAGATAGTACAGCTAGATGATAGGTATTGATCTCCCCGTTTATTTCTAACTTCACTTCGCCAAAATCATATTCAAGTCTTTGCCCTAAATCATATGATTGTTTAATAAAGCATTCCTTAGGTTTGTTTCTTTTTTCTCTGATTTTATTTGTAATAGTTGTATATCCAATATCAAACTTTTCATTGACTAGCATTTGGTGAATTTGCAAATTAGTCAGCTGTTGTTTATGTCGACCTAACTCTTTACACTTTTCAGATTCACTCTCTAGGATTTCGTCTAATCTGGTATCGATTTCTGCTGTGTACTTTCTTGGCTTTCTATTTTGAGCATTATACTTTGGTGCCTCGCATATTTTTTCTTGTACTTCTTGTACTTCTTTTTTATTAACGTCTAAGGCATTCAACAGAGTATTGTTCTTCTGGTACTCATTCCAATAGATTGCGACTGTTTTCCGATTGATGTTTAAAAGCTTGGCAGCTTTTCTATTGGATACACCTTGCTGCTTTAGTTTTATTATTGCATGTTTGTCCATTATCTCAATCACTCCATCCCACCCCTTTACTGCCATCATAACAGTAAGAGATTAGTGTTAAAGTACTGGACCGTTTTTCAATTGATATTATTCTATTAATGGGCCACTTTTAGAGTATCATAAACACTCCGATATAAAAAAGAAGTTGATTCACAAAAAGAAATTTTTTTGTGGTTACAAACCTTAGGTATTACTGGATTACAAGAAGATCTTCTTGAAAGTACTCATACAATTGATGCTTGTGCAGCGGCATTAGCTGCATGGCATTGGGGAGATAAGTCAAAGCAACCAGAGTGGCATTGGGATCTGACGACCGCTAGTCACCCGTATGAGTTATGTTGCTAATTTAATAAATTAATAAATATGAAGATTTCCCTGTTCGTTCTAAAATCGAGGGTTTATTTTGAAAGATATTGTCCTTATCATATAGTGTTTCAATACTATTATTGGAACATTATTGTTTTTAAACTTGTCGGTCGGTATAATGCTTCAAACCATGATTGATATTCAAAAAGGAATTTTATCGAAACAACGAAAATGATTTATAAGAAAGCCTACAACCCATTAGATAGATTGTAGGCTTTCTATACAGGGATTTTGATTTCTTGAAACAGATAACCAATATTCCTGACTGTTTTAATATAACTTGGATTTCTTCGGTCTGCCTCAATTTTTTCCCTTAATTTGCTAATATAAATATCAATAATTCTAACGTCATGATATTTTTCGTCGTCACGGACAATAGAAAGTAACTCATCTCTCGAGATCGGTCTTCCTAAGTTACAGCAGAAATGATAAAGAATTTGAAACTCAACTTTTGTTAAATCAACAGATTTCTTTTTCACATAAACAGAAAATCGATTAGGATCGATGACGAGTTCCCCTATACTAATAATTCCAGAATCCGATAACTGCTCTTTATTTAGCATACTACTTTGTCCAATTTTTTCTCTTCTAACGATTGATTTCATTCTCGCAATTAGTTCCTTTGCTCGTATTGGCTTACGAACATAGTCATCTGCCCCTAATTCTAATCCAAGAACTAAATCAAGTTCTTTATCTGTTTGCGAGATAAGAATTAAGGGAGTCCAGTTTCCGTGGTGAAAACGTAATTTGCGACAAAAATCAAAGGCTAGATAGTTTTGTGTATCTATTTCCAAAATAATAATAGCAGGTTTTTCTGTTTCAATTAATCCTAGTCCCTCTGAACCATCATCTGCTTGGAGTGGTTGGAATCCTGCTTGTTCTAATGGTGTTTTCAGTGCTCCGAACGTTGCCGGATCAGGATCTATTATGAGAACTTTTTGACTCATCATATTAGCCTCCTATAGTAAACTCTATTAGAGAAAAACTTGGTCAGTCCATGCCTTTAGGCGTTGTCTAAGACTTAGTTGAAGTTATAATAAAAAGACAAACGTCTGTCCAGTGCAGACATTTGTCTTTTTATGGTGTCTGACACCGAGTGTAAGAGTGGTTCTATCTTACACCATGTGGATTTTTCACAATTATTTTTTTAATTCAAATCATAATATTGCCCATTCACTTCATAAATAACTAGTTCAGCAATGTTTGTTGAGTAATCAGCAATTCGTTCTATATAGCGCGCAATGAAAGCAAGTTGGGTTAGGTTTTCAATTCCTGATTGGACTGCTATACCATTTTTAAAGATTTCTTTAATGAATTGTGCATACAATTCGTCAACTTGATCATCAACTTGAGCAATTCGCTGTGCTTCTAGGACATTTTCATTTTGATAAGCAATTAGTGATTTTTCTAACATTTCTCTGGCGATTTTTGACATTTCTATTAATTTCGATGTATCAATTCCAGTTCCAGTTCCTATCTGTGGTATTCTTTTCGCAGCCTTTGCTATATCAACAGCCAAATCACCTACTCGCTCTAAATCACTAGAAATTTTAATTGCCGTGATTATTTTACGAAGATCCGAAGCAACTGGTTGTTGTTTTGCAATCAGCAAGGTTGCTTTTTCATTAATACTTAATTCTAATAGGTTAATTTTATAATCATTTTTTTTGATTTCAGTAAATTTCACTAAATCATTGGTTTCAAATGCTTCCATCGATTCGCTAAAAGCAAATCCCGCATCTTTTCCTAAAACCATAATACTTTTCCTCAATTGCTTTAAACCATCATGAAAAGCTTCTCGGGTTTGCATTTGTGCCACTCTCCTTAACCGAATCTTCCGGTAATATAGTCTTCAGTACGCTTATCACGAGGATTAGAAAATATAACGTTCGTATCATCATACTCGACAACTTCACCATTTAAAAAGAATGCCGTTTTATCAGAAATACGCGCTGCTTGTTGCATATTATGAGTGACGATGATAATCGAGTAGCTTTCTTTTAGTTTTTGGATTAATTCTTCTACTTTTAATGTTGATTTTGGATCAAGAGCACTAGTTGGCTCATCCATTAAAATAACCTCTGGCTCAACTGCAAGGCAGCGTGCGATACAAAGGCGCTGCTGTTGACCACCGGACAAACCTAAAGCTGACTCGTGCAAACGATCTTTTACTTCCTCCCAAAGAAATGCTTCACGTAAACTTTTTTCAACGATTTCTTGAAGCTGGGCTTTCTTTTTAATGCCATGAACTCGAGGGCCAAAAGCAACATTATCAAAAATTGATTTCGGAAATGGGTTCGGTTTTTGAAAAACCATTCCAATCGCACTTCGAAGCTCTACTAAATTTACTGATCGATCAAAAATATTTACACCATGATAATCAACTTCTCCTGATATTTTTGCAATTGGAACAAGTTCAATCATTCGATTTAAGGTCTTTAAAAAAGTTGATTTACCACAACCTGAAGGTCCGATAATTGCTGTTATATTATTTTTTTTAATCGAAAATGATATATCTTTTAACGCCTGATCTGAGCCATACCATAAATTTAATCCATTTACTGTAAAAATACTTGTTTCTTTAGCTGCATCCCGATGTGAGATTTTTTCTATTTTATTTTCTTCTATAACTTTTTCTAGAACTGACATGTTAACATCTCCCCATGTTTTATTTAATGAGCGTTTAAAACTAAATGGAAATTCTCAAGTAAGGATGTGCTGCGAAAATCAGAAAATTATTTTTTATAATAATTCATTTTTCTGACGGTAATAGTTTCTTAGAACAATTGCAAAACTATTTAATAATATAACTAGTAAAATTAACACGAGCGCTGTACCATAGGCAATTGGTCTAACCGCTGTTGCTTGCGCATGCTGCGTTGCCAAAATGTATAAGTGATAAGGCAAAGCCATAAAACCATCCATTAATGATGACGGTAATTGCGGTAAAAAATATGCCGCCCCCGTTAAGATAATCGGTGCTGTTTCCCCAGCTGCCCTTGCGAGTCCTAAAATCGATCCTGTTGCCATTCCAGGAATTGCTGATGGCAAAACTAGCTGACGAATCGTCTGCCATTTTGTTGCCCCGAGCGCGAGACCACCTTCACGAAACGAAATCGGTACGCTCTTCAAGGCTTCTTCTGACGCGGTGATCACCCACGGTAAAACCATAATTCCAAGCGTTATTGCTGCTGTCAGTAAACCTGTGCCTAACTTTAGTGTAGCCGCAAAAATCGCTAACCCAAACAGTCCATAAACGATTGATGGAACTCCTGCTAAATTACGAATACTTAAGCGAATCACTCGAACGATAACCCCTTGCTTTGCATATTCGTTTAAATAAATTGCTGCACCAATCCCTACTGGCACCGAAATTAACACGGTTAATGACGCGACATAAAATGTTCCGACTAGAGCTGGCCAAATTCCACCTTCTGTCATATTTTTCCTTGGTGGCTGTGTAACGAATGACCAACTTAACACACTAGCCCCTTCCCTTATAATTGAGAATAATAGGAGGCCTAAAGCGGCAACTGTTAAAAAAGCAAAGAAACCACAGATTGAAAACCAAATCTTTTCTGTTATTTTTTTATTCATTGCCCAGTTTGCTCCTTTGTCTAGAAATTAATAAATCAGCGATTAAGTTAACAACAAAGGTAATAATAAATAAGATGATCGCTGTCACAAATAATGAACTATAATGTAAACTGCCCCAAGCTACATCTGAGCCCTCAATAGCAATATTAGCTGTTAACGTTCGGACAGATGTTAAGAAGTTAGGGACGACAATCCCAAAAAACTCTTTAAGAGGCATATCAATTGCGTTTCCCGCTGCCATTAATACCGTCATTGTTTCACCAACTGCGCGACCAAAACCAAGCATAATACCAGCTACAATCCCAGATTTCGCCGCTGGTACAGTAATTGTTTTTATTGTTTCCCAACGCGAAGCCCCTAGCGCATACGCTGCCTCACGATAATCTTTCGGGATACTTTTAATCGAATCTTCAGAAATTGAAATGATCGTTGGTAATGCCATTACTGATAAAATCAATGACGCTGTTAACGCCGTTAGTCCATTTGATAAATTAAATAAATTTGCGATTAGCGGTGATAAAATCACTAAAGCTATAAATCCTAATACTACCGAAGGGAAAATAGCTAGGATTTCAATTGTCGGCTTCAAGATTTCTCGAACTCTTTTTGGTGCAATTTCCGCAATATAAATTGCGGTGAAAATACCCCACGGAATAGCAATAATTAATGCTCCAATGGTTACCATAAATGAACTTATAATAAATGGTAATGCCCCATATCCTGCGCCTTGTGACGCGGTTGAAGACGGATACCATCTTGTAGTCGTTAAAAATTCCATTAACCCTACTTCGCTTAGCGCTGTTGAACCTTCTCTTATTAAGAAATACAATAATAAACATAAAATAAAGACCGCTATTAACCCAAATACTAAAAAGGCTTTTTCTACTAAGAAATCTAAAATATTTACTTTAAACGATTTTTGCGTTAATTTTTCTTTTGTGATTACTTTTAACTTTGTAAATTGTTGTTCCTCTTTATGTTTTTGAGCGATAATTGCCACATTGTCCCCTCCATTACTATCATAAACCTGTAACTTTTCTGAAAGTTAGCTGTTTGCAATGAGCGTATCAACTAATTTTTTCGATGTTAACTTTCGATGGATAACTTATTAAACTAGCTAAAAGCAGTGAGCGCATCGCTCTACTTTTTGATACAGTAACTAAGTCTTTATTAATAATTTCCGTTTCGCGTCGTGGCTGTTAAGCTATGTTAGTTTTGAACCGTCCAAGTTAACTATATACAAGCAACTTGGAACTACCCCAAGTGGGTAATTCCAACGCTTGTAATTACACTTATATAAGCGGATATTCAAAAAATTGATAATCTCGCGCTCTTACCGACGCTTACTATTTACCAATCTAATCCAAATTCAGCGTAAACTGCTTTATTTTGATCTTGATACTTTGATCCAATTTGGTAAAAACCAGTATCACGTAATACTTGCTTAGCATCTTCTGATTTTAATACCCAGTCTAAGTAGTGAAGTTTTAATCCTTCTGGCTTACCATTTACATAGAAGAAAAGTGGACGAGCGATTGGATATAATCCTTCATTAACGTTATCTTCATCGAATGGCGTGTAATATTCACTATCTTCGTCTAAGGCTACATCAATTGCATTAATACCATCAATATAACCAATACCGATATAACCAATTGCATTTACTTCCTGTGAAATAGCTTCACGAATGGCTGATGAACCAGGCATAAACATCGTACCTTCTGCAAAATCTTCTCCATCCATTACATTTTCGTTAAAGTAAACGTAAGTACCTGAATTTGATTGACGAGAATAAACAGTTATTTCTCCACCGTCTGCCCAACCTACGTCAGCCCAGTTAGTAATCTTTCCTACAAAAATATCTTTAACTTGAGCCAATGTTAATTGTGATACAGGATTATCATTATGAATGGCAACCGCTAAGCCATCTTGACCAACAATAAATTCATAAGCAGTAGCACCATTTGCTTCCGCATCATCCAATTCTTCTTGTTTCATCGATCGAGACGATTGAGCAATATCAACATTATTGTTAATCATTGCTGCAACACCAGTTCCAGATCCACCACCAGTTACTGCTAAGTTTCCATTTTCGTTAGCGTTATCCATGTAAACTTCAGCAAATGCTTGACCTAAGTTAACCATTGTGTCTGAACCACGAATATCTAACATTCCAGCTGGTAATTCTTCCTTAGTGTCCTCTTGAGTTGTTGATTCTACAGGATCCGCTTGACTATCTGTTGATCCCTGTTGACTTTCACTTGCCACATCCTCATTTGAACCACATGCTACAGCAAAAATCATAACTGCTCCCAAAACTAGAAATAAGAAAAACTTTTTTGCACTCACTGATAATTTCCTCCCTTTATTTAAGCTTACTATTTAAGATAAGGTATTTTGTTTCCCTATCTCAATTGCTAGTATAGTAGTTGAATGTTAAGGTGATTTTAATTTCATGTAAATTGTTTGTAAATGATTTGTAAAGGTATAAACGATTTTATTTGATATTATGAAATATACTTATGTATAAAAGAAAAAAACACTCTTGAAGCCAATTTTGGCTTCAAGAGTGTTTTAAAAATGCGGTGTCTACCCCAAGTGCGGTGCCTGACACCATGTGAATTTTTCGCAATATTACTGTGATGTCAACGATTTTAATTCACAATCTTCACTATTTGGTGTCAGCGTACTATGTCAATTAGTTTTTTCTAAAAATTAAACAAACTTAATAAACTCATGTAATAATATACAAAAAAATCCAATAAGCAACTGACAGAAAGCTTATTATTGAGCCTTTCTCCTCTCGGACTTGAAAAGAACCTTAACCTCGTTTTTCATACTACAGGGATACAACCTGGTTAGTTCAGGATTTTATCTTAACGTACAATTCGTATTTGTAGGACGAGGTAAATCATGCTGACACTCGAGGTCTACAGCCTCCGGCACCGAATCGATTTTCCCTCAGTCCCAGAGGAGGAGACTCATATTTTTACTGTTATTTCACTATGCTGCACTAATGATTCGAGAAAACTCCGACATTTTTGTATGTCGTAACTTTGCTTTCATCATTCGTAAATACTGGTAAGACTCATCATTTGTCTGATACACGGTTCGATTCGTAAGCATCGCAAATGCTATTCGAATGAACTTATTTCCTAAGGCAATGTACGCTTTTCTTTGATGTTTGCCTTTCGCTCTGAGGTTCTCGTAATACGGACGTACATCTTTATTGTGCTGTGCTAAGCTCTTTCCAATATTATAGACGACATAGCGTAAATTCTTATTTCCTTGTTTCGATATTTTTCCATAGAACCCTTCTAGACCCCCTGATTGAATGACAATTGGATTGGTTCCTGCTTTTTTGATAATCTGCCCTGCATGCTCAAAGGCCAGTACATCGCCTACCTCACAGTAGAATTCCGCTGCCGTTGTCACTCCAATTCCTGGAATACTGAGAAGGAGACGCCCATCTGTTTCTAATAAAATACGCTCAATTTCTCGATCTAACACCTTTATATTGGCATTCAGATTTCGAAAGTTTGGTAAGGCTAGCTTTAGTAATAGTAGCTCAGCTCGAACGTCTCTTTTAGGCCTGCATAGGCTTTCCTTAGCGATATATAACAGGTTCTTAATGGTTAAATCTCGTAACTTCAAATTATGTTCAATCGATAGGTTTCGAAGATCTTCTTCACTCATTGATAGAAGATCTTCTGGGTGCGGGAAGTTTTCCATAAAAAAGAGGGAGGACTTGCCCCAAAAATCACTAAATAATTCTACTTTATTTGGCGTATGACCATTTACTATAACGTGCCCTTGGAACTCTCTCCAAATTTTGTCCATTAACGTCCGGATCTCTACCTTGACTCTGGATCTCTTTCTAACTTCACTCCTACGTGCTCTCGTTAACGTTATTAACTCTTGATGAGTTCCCGTCGGCAACTTACTCTCCGTCCCTTTATTTTGAATAATGACTTGGGCAATAGCCTTGAGATCGAGGTCATCGGTCTTAGTCCAGTTCAACGAACTTGATCTTTCTTCGTGTGTCGTTGCCGCATTGATAATCGTTACACCGTATCCTAAAGCGCCTAATTCCCTCACAATATCCTCATAGTAATGCCCCGTTGCCTCAATACCAACAAAAATCCGCTCTGCGTCAACTTCCTTGCTTGCATGCTCGATCTTTTCGTGAAGTTGGCTAATACCTTTTTTATTAACACCAAAAAATGTAGGTTTCACTAGTACATCACCAAAATAATTACACACCATCGCTTTCTGATAAAACTTCGCTGCATCAATGGCTACAATTAATACTCGCTCCAGATCTGTACCTCTTAGCTCAGATCGGAATTGACTTCCTTTTCTTCCTCTAATATTATTAGACTTAGATTTATGTTTTTGCCCCATGTGACTCACGCTCCAATTTTGTAGTTTGTGATGAGGCTTCCCGTCAGGTAGTTTTATCTTACTACATGTAGTCGCTGGGGTCTTTTTTTGTCCTTTTTTCTCCTTTCTCCTCTTTAAAAGATCTTTCGACATTTATTATTTCATACACCAGGCACCTTGTGAATTTTGCACACTCAATTCATATGTTAAACCTTTTCTCGCTAAAGCTACTTCGCCTGCAAAAATTGATTTTGCTTCTTTGATTAGTTGTTGATGATCTCCAAAATGGGGTAAGTGGGTAAGGATGAGCGTCTGTACATTTGCTTGTTTGGCGATCGTTGCTGCTTCGAGACTTGTCATATGACCATATTGCTTAGCATCTTGGTCAGCATAGAAACTTGTTTCGCTAATGAGAATATCGGCATCTTTTGCAAAAATACTAAAGTCAGGTTTATAACTACTATCAGCTGTGTAAACAATTACTTTACCAGCAATTTCAAAGCGCATTGCAAAGCATTTCGCTGGATGATCTGTTTCAAGAAAAGTAATTCGAAATGGACCAATACTTGAATAATCTGATTCATTATAAATAAACGATAATACGTGCGGCGGTTTCGCTAACTTTTGAAATTCAGCTTGCTCATAAGGGTGACCATAAATAGCTAGGGGTTTGTCTGTATTTTTTAACTGTCGATCAACTAGACGACTATATTGAAGTGGGCCAATATCTGCCCAGTGATCGTGATGATAATGTGAAATAATCACGGCATTAAGTTCTGCTAACGAACAGAAATTTTGCAGCTGCGATAAGGCGCCACTGCCACAATCAATAAGTAGTTTAAAACCGTCATGTTCAAGTAAATAGCAAGATGTTGCTTCGTTTTTTTCAGGGTAGGCACCCCATTGACCAATGACTGTTAATTTCATCTTTTCCACCTCTTTTTATACGACTATATAATATTTTAAGTACTGCATCAAAGTTTTATTTTTTTCATTGTATATTTTAGTATGTATTAAATAACTTGACTTATCTCCAATGTTTAGCAAAAAACTTAGTTTTATTATACATTAGACAAAGTTTAACTTAACTAAAGAAGGACAAAAGGAACGATCACTTGTCCTAGAAATGATAATCATACCTAAAACTTATCCTCAGTTCAAAAATCTATAGTTCCCTAAAAAACAAAAAAGCCCTAACCACGAATGATTAGGACTACTAATAAGATTTAAGCTTCTTGTGCTACTTCTTCTGGTACTGGATAAACACTTACTTGCTTTCTGTCACGACCAACGCGCTCAAATTTAACAACGCCGTCAAGCTTAGCAAATAAAGTGTCGTCTCCACCTCTACCAACGTTTACACCTGGATAAATAGCTGTGCCACGTTGACGAACTAGGATCGATCCACCTGTTACTTCTTGACCGTCGCCACGTTTTGTACCAAGACGCTTCGATTGTGAGTCACGACCGTTTCTTGTACTACCTACACCTTTTTTCGATGCGAAAAATTGAAGGTTCATTTTTAACATGAGAATATTCACCTCCTGGTTTCTTTGATTTTAATATATTTTCCGTATTGTTCACTAATTGAAGTAAGTGAGACAACCATTGCTTCTAGTAGAAGCTGAACTTTCTCAATAGTTTGTACGTCCAAATCATTTGGTACTATACAGCGGAGAAAGCCGTTATCGTTATCAATTTCCACTTCAAGACGAACATTACATAATGTATCAATAGCATTTACGGTTCCAAATGAAACAGCCGAAGCTCCTGCACAAACAATATCTTGTCCGTGTGGTGCCGAATCAGCATGTCCACTCATTTCAAAAGAAATGATTTTGTTATGTTGATTTCGAGAAATAGCTACTTTAATCATATCAAAGCCTTACGCGTTAATCTTTTCGATAATAACTTTAGAATACGGTTGACGATGACCTTGCTTACGACGGTAGTTTTTCTTCGCTTTATACTTATAAACGATCAATTTCTTAGCTCTACCTACTTGTTGTACTTTAGCAGTAACAGTAGCTCCTTCTACAAATGGAGCTCCTACTGTAACAGCTTCGCCTCCAACCATTAATATGTTGTCAAAGCTTACTGTATCACCAACTTCAGCATCTAACTTTTCAATATAGATCTCTTGACCTTCTGTAACTTTAACTTGCTTACCACCAGTTTCAATAATTGCGTACATGAACGTGCACCTCCTTATTATACTCAGACTCGCCAATTTGGGTGTTTTACCTAAGCAAAATCTTTAAAACCCTATTTTGAGCGGTTATAGCTCTTTGAAGGTTATCCAAATAACTAACAAAGGCTATCATACCATCTTCCACACCCGTTAGTCAAGAGGATTTTAATGACCAAAACAAGCTGGATATTCGACTAACTTTGGGGTGAACAAGCTCTAATACAATAATTCTAGATACGACTTTTAATTTCCTCAACACTACCGATAAAACTAATCGTAAAATCATTTGGAGCAAGATTTAGATTTGTCTTTACAAAAATCTGATAATGCAGATTGTCTACTAATTTGTTGAGCAGTTCACCTTTTTCGCTATTTAAAATTTTTGCGACATTTGCTGGTACTTCAACGAGTAATGCTTCACTGTCCATTCCTTTATACTCCCATAAGGTTCGTTCTACTTTATGAGCAACAGCTTCAACAGAAAGCACCTTTCCTTTTCCATTACAGGATGGACATTGACTTGAAATACTATCTTGTAAATTTTGTCGGACTTTTTTACGTGTCATTTCTAATAGTCCTAACCCTGTAAAACCGACTACATTTGTTTTTGTACGATCACTTACTAGAGCCTCTTTGAAAGCATCCAAAACCGTTTGTTTATTTTGATCGTTTTTCATATCGATAAAGTCAATAATAATAATACCACCGATATCACGAAGCCGCAGTTGTCTAACAATTTCTTTTGCTGCTTCACTATTTGTTTTGACAATTGTATCTTGCAAATCCAGTTTGCCGGTAAATTTTCCGGTATTTACATCTATAACCGTTAATGCCTCGGTTTGGTCAATCACCAAATTAGCACCACTTTTCAACCAGACATGCCGGCGTAAAGCTTTTTCTAATTCTGCTTCAATATTGTAATGCGAGAAAATATTTTCCCGTTGCTGATAATAATGGAGTTTCTCTAAAAAAAGCGGATATGGTTTGAACATATCTTTTAAAAGCAAGTAATCTTTCATAGAATCGATGATAATCTCATTTACATCATCAAAGCTAAAATCTCTGACAACCTTTTCAACGAGTGAATTATCCTCATGGATCAGCGCTGGTGGCTTTTTATATTTGCCTTCTTTCCATACATCCTCCCAAAGCTTTCGCAGAAAAAATAAATCTTGAGATACTTTTGCTTCTGTTAAACTTTCTGTGGCAGTTCGAATAATCATGCCTTCTTCCCCTTGGCAAAGCTCGGCACCTATCTTTCTCCACTGTTCTCGGGCAGTTTCCGTTTGCATTCGTTTGGAAACCCCGACATAACCGCCATTAGGCATGTAGACAATGTATTTACCTGGAAAAGAAATAACACCAGTAAGCCTTGGACCTTTTTTACCAAAACCTTCTTTTGTCACTTGAACAAGTATTTCTTGACCAACAGTCACAAATTGAGAGATCGAACGTTCTTTTTTTTGGATTTCATTTTCTTCGAGTTGTTGAAAACTAACTAGTTCATCTCGATATAAAAAACCATTTTTCTCTAAGCCAATATCAACAAAAGCAGCTTGCATTCCTGGTAGAACATTGACAACCTTGCCTTTATAAACGTTGCCAATCAATTTATTTGTGGCTGGTCTTTCAATCAAAATTTCAGTTACTTTTTTATTTTCCAAAATGGCAAGGCGTTTTTCATTCGTTATCATATTAAAAATAAATGTTTTCAATGGATATCCCTTCTTTAAAACGTAATAAATAGTTGGACAGTTGGTTAGTAAGTTCAAAGGCTTTTAAGGGCAGTTGGTTTGGTAGGTAAAAGTTAAAGTACTGTTGATTTAGCTTTGACCTTTACCTTTTGACTTCAAGCTTTTTTTCTATTTTCCAACTTTCTACTTTCTACTTTCTACTTTCCACTTTCCATCTTTATCCTTTCTTACCTCACGAAAAAACCAGCCCTAATTATCGAGGCTAGTTTCTCTAGTCATTAATAGATTATACCATTTTTTAGCTTTTTACTGCAAATAGGGGGAGCCAAGCTTGAAATCATAAACCGGGCTTTTTCTTCTTCAAAAAACGCTTTCAGGACTGCTTTTTCAGGAATGATTTTTTTCGGGGCAAATGATCCATCATCAATGATAACTTTATGCTTTACACCACGACGAAATAGTTTCAATACTTCTTGAACAGTTAATTTTTCCAGTACTGGAACAGGTACGGTTTCCGCAAATGGTTGATGATTTTGGTAGTATCGCTCCATTAAAAAACGCATATAGGCATAATTTCGTTGCTTCCATTCAAAATAATGAGAATAAATCAGAAAAACAATCACAATCCACAAATTCAAATGAAATGGAAATAAGTAAATACTTATTAAAGAAAAAAATCCTAATAAAACTATCGAGCTTTTTAACGTTGTCACTAGACTTTTTTGAAAAGGAAGTTTGGTTGACAACATTAAATACATTAGCTTGCCGCCATCTAGCGGCCAGATTGGTAATAAGTTAAATAGTAAGATCATTAAGTTGTGTGTAATAAACATCTGATGATCAGTTTGAGTCCAAAAAGAAAAATGAATCATCAAGTAAGATAGACCAATTAACCAAATATGCTGCAAAGGACCCGCGATTAATACAATAAACTCTTCTTTCAATGGTCGATTTCCGTATTCTTCAACTTCTGCAACACCACCAAACGGTAAAAGTTCAATTTTCCGAATTCGCCATTTGAAATGTTGCGCTGCTATACCATGTCCTAATTCATGAATTAACACGATTGAAAAAATCATAATTACTTCGCGAAAATACCCCGTTAACATTCCGATACCAATAACAAACCAAAATAACGGATTTATTTTTATTTTTTTTAGTAATGAAATCATGTTACTCAAATGAGATCACATCAATCGGGTTAATAAACGTTTCTCCTTCTTTTAATGCAAAGTAATAAAAACCGTTATCTCCCTTTAACGAAACTGTACCTATTATGCTTCCTGCTTCAATGTGGTCATATAATTTCACTTCAACATGATCAAGCATCGCATACCAAGATTCACCACCATCATAATGAGCAACGATAACTGTTTTACCTAAGTTTTCTTCTTCTGCTACAAAGCGTACCATGCCACTTTTGGCAACTTCGACATTTTTATTAGCGACTGTCTCAACAATCACCCCTTTACCATCCTCAGCAAAATTTTTCGCTATCCTTCCTGTTGCCGGTACTGCATACGCTAAATCTATATCCTTATTAAAATCTTCAAGTGCCAGATTAGTCGTAGTTGGAAGTAACGCTAACGGTCTACCGAATTGACTTTCATACCAATTAGCAACCGTTGCAAATTGGAACTCCTCTTCAAAAGAGGTACTGACAAATTGCCGCGCTCCTTCAAGTTGGGGAGAATCAGTTTTAAACAGAATCCCAACAATTAAAAACAAGCACACAGCAGCTAATAATTGCAAAACTAAAATGTCTTTTCTGATAAACTTTTCCTCTGGCTTGCCTATTTCTTTAGAGCTTGGAAAATAATACTCAGGTTCATCCCTAAATTCTTCTTGACTTTGATAATACTCAGGTTGGGAACGTAGATTTTTTTTAACTTTTGTACTACCGATTTTTTTTCTTCTCGCCTCAATTTGACGACGAATATTGTCTATCTTATTGGCCATCTATTTTTCATCCCCTTCTATTTAAACCCATGTTCAAAAAAGTTATATTTGTTATTAAAGATATGACTTGTCCGGTTCGGATATGCTAATTTCCAGTCAAATAACTATGAGAATCAAAAAGAGACTAGCCTGATTAGCTCGTCTCCCTTAAAACTATTCTTTTAAACTATCAAAAATTACGGCCTGATTCCAAAAAACTTCTTCAGTTTTGAAATAATTCCTTGATTAACTTCTAATGACATTAACGGAACAGTTTCACCTAAAATTCGTCGTGCAATATTACGATACGCAATCGATGCGCGGCTGTTTGGTTGAAAAGCAACTGGTTCACCTTTATTTGAGGCTTTTATCACATCATCATCATCAGCAACAATGCCAACAAGTTCGATTGCTAAAATAGCCACGATATCATCGACATCGATCATATCTCCATTCTTCATCATATGATTACGGATTCTGTTAATAATTAATCTAGGTGGCTCGATATTCTCTTCTTGCTCTAATAAACCAATAACTCGATCTGCATCACGAACAGCTGACGTTTCTGGTGTTGTCACGACAATAGCCTTATCAGCGCCTGCAATTGCATTTTTAAAGCCTTGCTCAATCCCAGCCGGACAGTCAATAATAACATAATCGTATTCTTCTTTTAGCTCTTTTATCATCAACTTCATTTGTTCTGGGCTTATCGCAGATTTGTCTTTTGTTTGGGCTGCCGGTAATAACATTAAACATTCAAAACGCTTGTCCTTAATTAGAGCTTGATGCAGACGACACCGTCCTTCAACAACGTCAACGATATCATAAATAATTCGATTTTCTAGTCCCATTACAACATCAAGATTACGTAAACCAATGTCTGTATCTACTAAGCACACTTTCATTCCTGAAAGTGCAAGGGCAGTACCAATATTTGCAGATGTAGTTGTTTTTCCAACTCCGCCTTTACCAGAAGTTATTACAATAGCTTCTCCCATATGAAACTCCCTTTCTATTTTGCATTCACCTTAAATGTTTGTTATTTTCGGGCGAACTTTACCCAAATGTTGAATTCGTTCAATCGCTATTTTATTATCAGCAGAAATATACGCACATTCTAGATCCTGGGTTTCCTTTTCGGTAGTATCAGGTGACCGGCTAACTATATCAGCAATTCTTAATTGTGACGGTTCCATCTTTGCAGCAGTAATGACAGCTTCTGTATTACCTTCATTTCCGGCGTGCGCAATACCACGCAAAACACCGATAATATAGATGTTCCCAGTAGCAACAATTGTGCCACCAGGATTAACATCACCTAAAAGTAAGATGTCCCCTTTTACTTTTAGTACTTGTCCTGAACGAATGACCCTAACAATTGTTGTGGTTTTCGCTTCTTCCCTTAAATTATCTGCCTCAGCTCTCGTCATTACATTTGACTCAATCTGATTTATCATTAATTTTTGTTTTCCACTAATAACTTTTGTAAGTTGCTTCGTTTGTCCTTCCGATAAATAACGATTACCAACAACAACTTTCACTTGAACAGAAGGTCCTTCTGTTGTCTGTGGGTATTTTGAGGAAAGCTTTTCTTCAAGCTCACTTAATAACTCAGAAAACGCACATTCATCGTCTAAAAATAAAATTAGGCCTTCTTTGGTTCCCCTAATCGAAACGTAATTTGATTTTTGCATGTTTCCAAAGTTCACCTCAACTTTCCTTTATTCAACGTTGCCATCTGAAATCCTTTTTTCTTCCACTTATTTTTTCTTCGATGTCTCCAGTATTTTGCAAAAAGACTAGTGTTTTTCGTAAAAAAGGAGCAAATATAATCAAAAACACACTGTTTACTAGTAAACTCGGGAAAATTCTTTCCTGTAAGAAGCGATCATGAACAAGATCTGTAATACCTACCGCTGTATGGATACCGTAAACAAGATACTCAAGAAGAATTGTTCCAAAAAGGGCTGTTACCATTAATAAAATTAAGTTTTTTTGAAAAACTTTAAAAGAAAAGCAAAAGCCTAATAAATAGGCAATTAAACCCATACTAAAAATATAGATCCCTAATATATGGGTATAGATAACATCTTGTAATAAGCCAAGTGCAAGTCCATAAATAGTCCCTGTTGTTCGTCCTAAAAAAATCGTCCCCATAATAACAACGAGAAAGGCAAAACGGGGTACGATCAAAAACTCAGATCCAAAGCTATCTGGGGAGAAAACAGGTATCACTGTTCCCTCAATAATAAATAGCAAAAAAATGATCAAAGGAAGGAGAAGCGCGCGTATCATGATTATTCTCCTTCCTTTTCAATTAAAATACTTTCATCAATGGAGCCTGCGCCACGCTTTATGATCATCACATAATCCAAGTGCCGGAAACTGGCTGATGGTTCAATATAAGCATTTTTTGTTAGTCCATATTCATCTGGTTCAACTCTGGAAACTTTTCCAATCAAAAGCCCTTTTGGAAAAACTCCACCTAAGCCAGAGGTAATAACCGTTTGTCCTTCTTCAATTTCGGCATTTGCTTCAATTTTTCTTAGCATTAACTCCCCAGTTTCTTCATCTATGCCTTCAATAAAACCATATACTTCTATTTCTTCGGCATCAACCATCGCTGATATTCGATTTCTGTGGTCATGGTCAGTCAGAAGCTGGACGATAGACGTAAATTCTGAGACATGCTTTACTTTTCCTACTAAACCTTTAGCAGTAATCACTGCCATATCTCTTTCAATCCCGTGCTGTAGTCCTTTATTTACCCCTACAAAATCGTTCCACCGATCTGGTGAGCGATGAATCACTAGCCCTGGAATTACCTGAAGATCAAAAAGGCTTTCCTTTATTTCTAGAGCTTGTTTTAAATTATCATTTTGCCGTCTAAGTACGTTTACCTCTACTGCTACTTTAGCATAGCTATCTAAATGTTCTTTTAATACTTGGTTCTCTTCGTATAAATCTTTCATTTCAGATATATTCTCAAAGAAACCCGCTACATAAAGAGCGGGTTGTTTAAATGCGGTCTGGACCCAACCAACTGAGTCTTTCATAAACTGTTCAGGCCAAGTTAAGCTGCGTCGTTCACTCATTGAATAGCCTATTAATGCCACCAACAGGATAATACTAACGAGTAATACGATCAGTCTTTTATTCCAAAAAAATTGGGGCATTGATCACACACCTACTTACTTACGATTTGAACGAACTGTTATTCCAGATTTAGAGCGGAATAAATGAAGGTTTTCAAGCGCCCTTCCAGTACCTAAGGCGACACAATCAAGGGGATCTTCTGCAACTAAAACAGGCATGTGTGTTTCATCTCCCAAAACCCGATCTAAATTACGTAATAGCGCGCCCCCACCAGTAATGACGATGCCACGATCCATAATATCTGCTGCTAATTCAGGTGGAGATTGCTCTAACGTATTTTTGACAGCTCCAATAATTGTATTAACGGTATCAGAAAGCGCTATTGCAATTTCTTTCGCTGTTATCGTTAATGTTTTTGGTAATCCTGTTACTAAATCTCGGCCACGGATATCCATATCATCAATACCTTCTGGAATTCCTGCTGAACCAATTTCAAACTTGATCGCTTCCGATGTGCGCTCTCCAATCATTAAATTGTACGTTTTTTTAATATATTGAGCAATCGCTTCATCCATTTCATCGCCAGCAACACGAATCGATTGACTCGTAACAATTCCACCTAGGGAAATAATCGCAACTTCTGTCGTCCCACCACCAATATCAACGACCATACTACCTGTTGGCTCCCAAACAGGTAAATCAGCTCCTATAGCTGCCGCAAAAGGCTCTTCTATAGTATATGCTTCTCTAGCACCTGCTTGCTTCGTAGCATCTTCAACAGCCCGTTTTTCAACTGCGGTAATACCAGATGGAACACAAACCATGACATTCGGCTTACGAGTAAAAATCGATCTATTTTTAAGCGCCTGTTTAATAAAATGTTTTATCATTGTTGCTGTTGTATCAAAATCAGCAATTACTCCATCTCTCATCGGACGAATCGCAACGATATTTCCTGGAGTACGACCAATCATATTTCTTGCATCGTTTCCAACCGCTTCTATCGTTCCTGAATCAGTTCTAATTGCCACAACGGAAGGCTCACGAAGAACGATCCCCTTACCTTTCACGTAAACAAGCGTATTCGCCGTACCTAAATCTATTCCTAAGTCTTTCGAAAAACCACCAAACATCTATGTATCTCCCTTCAAAATGGAAAGCGTAACCGCAATTTAAGTTATTTTTATTGTAACTTATTAAATCCATACCCTAAATTATACTGAAAAAAAATAAAAAAGGATAGTGTCAATTTGATTACTAACTGGCTAAAAAAAATTAAAAGTACGCTTCGATGATTTTTAAGAACCCCGAAGCGAGACTTTTATAGAGATGATCCGTGTTGTTGTGAGACATACGCGAAAGAATTTAAGATTACCGTTCCTCTACTTTTAGAAAACATTGCTACTTATTCATAAAATTAACATTTAAACATAGCCTTTTTCTTTTAAGCTTACAAATTTTTTTTCGCCAATAATAATGTGATCTAACATTTCAATACCGATAACTTTGCCGCTTTCAACTAATCGTTTCGTCACTTCAATGTCTTCACGACTTGGTGTGGGATCGCCACTTGGGTGATTGTGCAAACAAATAACTGAGGCCGCGGAATATCGAAAGGCTTCTTTAAAAATTTCGCGTGGATGAACGATGCTAGCGTTGAGGCTACCAATAAAAATTGTTTTCTTGTGGATAACATGATTTTTCGTATTTAAATATAAAGCAACAAAATGCTCTTGGGTCAAAAAACGCATTTCTTCCATCACATAGCGGGACACATCTTCTGGAGAGCGGATAATGTAACGCTCTTCTTGTTGGAACGTATGAACCCGGCTACCTAGCTCAAGAGCAGCCAAAATCTGGACTGCTTTTGTATCACCAATCCCTTTAATTTCCTTTAGTTCCTCCACAGACGAATTTTTTAACAATCTTAATCCGTTAAAATGGTGCAAAATTCGTTGCGAAAGCTGTAATACCGACTCTTGCTTTGTCCCTGTACCTAAAATTGATGCAATTAACTCTTGATTAGATAACACATGCGACCCTTCTTTTAAAAGACGTTCCCGAGGTCGTTCATCTGGTGGTACGTCACGAATCATTAATGGTTTTATTGTCAATAAGTTCTCCTCCTTTTTTTGGGGAGAAGCACATGAAGTAGGACAAAGATGAAGGACTAGAGCCACTCCCAGTTATTAATTTTGGAAATTCCTTAACTCTCTTACTGTCCTCGCTAACGGGAGACCAACAACGTTAAAGTAACAGCCATAGATTTTTTTGACGAGTAATGCACCAATCCCCTGAATCCCATATGAACCAGCTTTATCAAAAGGTTCTCCAGTTGCAAGATATTCCGCGATATCTGCTTCTGTTAAATCCCAAAAAGATACAAGCGTTTTTTCATGGAAAACAATCGTTTTTTCCTTTGAAACAATCGCTACCCCTGTGTAAACTTCATGATCATTACCTGACAAAAGTCGCAACATTTCTGTCGCATCTGTTTTATCTTTAGGCTTCCCTAAAATTGTTCCATTTATTGAAACAATTGTATCAGCACCAATCACAACACAGTCGTCATGTTCCGAAGAGACATCAATAGCTTTTCTTAGGGCTAGTTGTTCAACTACTTGGTTGGGAAAAAGGGTTTCGTCTACAATTTCGTCAACAGTACTTGTGGAAATTGAAAATTTGAGCTGCGCTTGTTCGAGCAGCTGTTTGCGGCGAGGTGAAGCAGAGGCTAAAATGAGTTTTTTCACGAAGATTCTCCTTTAAGAAAATAGAAAAGAAATTTTCTACAAAGGGTACCTCTAGAATACCAAATTGTAGAAAATTTTCAATTCTTTTTTTCAATTATTTATTTATGTGAATGAATTTCATAATACCAAAACTAGCCACATAAAGTTACATCTAGTTGAAAATGTTTTAGTTCAACTAGATGTACTATCCTAGTGGCGCAGAATCTCCATTATGAAATTCATTTATGCTTAAAGCTATCTATTGAAGATATATTACTTGGTGGCGGTGTTGCTAGTAGCTAAAATGAAATCCAAAGAAAATAGTAATCTTATTTGCCAAACAAAAGCTCGGCTCCAGCAATTCCTGGGGCTGTCATTTCATTTGCATCTAAGATGACGTTTAATTCGCCTTCAGTTAGAATACCTCTTTCAATACAAATCTCTCGAACCGATCGCTTTGTTTGAATTGCTTCTTTGGCAACTCGCGCTGCAACTTCGTAACCGACGTGAGGATTAATAGCTGTTATAATCCCAACACTTTTCTCAACCATTTCACGACAGTGCTCCGTATTAGCTGTAATTCCTTCAATCGCATATTTCCTAAACACTTTGATCCCATTATGCAGAATTGAAAGTGATTGGAGAAGATTAAAAACTAAAACAGGCTCCATCACATTTAACTCTAGTTGACCTGCTTCAGACGCTATCGATATCGTGTGGTCATTGCCGATGACTTGGAACGAAATTTGGTTAATCACTTCGCACATAACAGGGTTAACTTTTCCTGGCATAATTGATGATCCTGCTTGACGTGGCGGCAAGTTAATTTCATTAATCCCAGTTAGTGGTCCAGAACTCATAAGACGTAAATCATTTGCTATTTTTGATAAATTAATCGCATTAATTTTTAAGGCACTTGAAAGTTCCGTATAAGCATCCGTATTCTGGGTAGCATCTACTAAATCTTCGGCATTTTTTAACGGTAAGCCTGTATGTTCTGCTAAATATAATGCTACAAGCCTAATATACTCTGGCATCGCGTTTAGACCCGTGCCTACAGCTGTTGCCCCCATATTAATTTCGAATAAATGGTCGACAGAATTTTTAATTCGCCCTAAATCACGGGTAAGTACACGTTTATATGCACCAAACTCTTGACCAAGCCTAATTGGGACTGCGTCTTGTAGATGAGTTCTGCCCATTTTAATTACTTGATCGAACTCTATTTGTTTTGCTTCCATTGCTGAAATAAGTTCATTTAACTCACTTTTTAATCCTTTAGCCAAGTTAAGGCAAGCAATATGAATCGCAGTTGGAAAAGCGTCGTTCGTTGATTGGGCCATATTAACGTGCGTATTAGGACTAACCATCATGTAGTCGCCTTTTTTACCGCCAAGAATTTCAATCGCTCGGTTAGCAATCACTTCATTAGCATTCATATTAAAAGAAGTTCCAGCTCCGCCTTGGATCGAATCGACGACAAATTGATCGTTTAGACTGCCGCTAATTACTTCCTCACTAGCAGTCACGATCGCCGCAGCAATTTTTTTATTTAATGCCCCTACATCTCGGTTAGCCATCGCTGCTGATTTTTTCACAAATCCAAATGCGCGAATTAATTCATGATGCGGCGGGTAACCAGTAATCGGAAAATTTTCGAGTGCCCGAGCTGTTTGGATCCCGTAATAAGCATCTCCTGGTAGTTCCTTTTCTCCCATTAAGTCTCGTTCAATACGAACTTCTGTCATCTAAATAACCTCCGTTTATTTTATAAATAAATAATATCTTTTATTATGAAGTTGAATGAATTTCATAATGTAGATTTTACACCACTAGGATGCTATATCTAGTTGAATAAAACATTTTCAACTAGATGTAAATTTATGTGGCTAGTTTTTGGTATTAAGAAATCATTCAGTTGATGAGTGATTGATATCGTGGTGCTACTTTGGTGGTGATGTGGTGAAGTTTAGTGATTTTAATAAATAGTTAGACCCCCTTCTAGTATGTATATTACCTCTATTTATAGATGGTAAGATTAAATTTGTCAAAGAGAACGAAAAATCTTTTAGTCGATTAGTCGAAATCAGTGCTCATCCTCCAAGGTGTCCGCCTATCCGCGAAAACCGGTGGAAGGTCGACAGAGGTCGCTTTTTGACTAGCCTATGGCGCCTGCTCCTGCGGTTACTCGTCGCAAAACCCGCTACGAAGAAGCTCAAATGATGTGTCTTGAAGCTAGACCACAAGAAAATTGTATGCTTTCTTACCTGAATCAATTTCATAATGCAGATTCTGCGCCACTAAGTGGCTTGATGTGGCTAGTTTTTGGTGTTATGAAATTCATTCACCTAATAAAGAAAAAAGACTAACCAGTTAAGTTAGCCTTTTTACAGCGAATTGATTAATTCTTCATAAGCAATTAAACTATTTAACAAAAATTGTTGTACTTGCCAAACACTTGCTTGATCTTCTGTAGTCGTGAAATTTTGCAGCTGTTGGTAGGCGCTAGCTAATGCTCCTTGAAAACCGTCTGCTAAAAGTTGTTGTTGTTCATTTTCGATAAATGACTCATTCATAGCTTGAAAATTTTGCTGAGTTACTTCCAATTCCGCAACTGTCTCTGTTGTTAATAACGAGCCGCCGTTTGCTATAGCATTAACAGATAACAGCGTGATTTGCTGATAGAGTTCAACTCCACTTTGCAGAAATAAAGCTTGATCTTCCGTTGCAACAGTCCCACTAGCAGCTACTGCATAAGGCTTCATATACACCTCTTGACCATTTGCTTGATATTTTCCGGAAATAACAGTCGCTTGCTCGCGGTCTAAGCCTACACCAATGAATAAATAAATCGGGTCTGTTGTATTCGATAATGCCGCTGCAAAACCTCTGTCTTTGATCATTTCGGCAGTTTCATGACCTTTTGCCACTAACGTGTATGCCCCGCCTTGAATTATTTCAACAGCAAGAGTCGGAATTCCTCGCTCATCGATTATTGCTGGGGCGCTCGTTACTGGTTTTACTTGGACTGAAGAGACTGTTTCAGCGTTATCTCCAGTAAAAATCGTCAACATCATTAATCCAAAACTAGTACCAACAATGATCGCGGATATTATTATCCCAATCAAGCCTAATGGAAGATCTTTAAAAATAATTTGCAGTCTTCTTTTCTTTTTTCGTTTTTTATGTGGTAGTTTAGGAGAATCCTCGCTCTTGCCATCATCCCAAAACGGAGCCGCTAACTTTTCTTTATCACGACGCCGCTCTCCTAAATCGACTATTTTCGGCGACGGTTGCTTCCATTCATTTTCTGGTAGCAGCCACTGGAAATCCTCGCCAATCTTGTTTTTTTCACTCACCGCTGGAATTTCTTGTTCAAGCAGATGTTTATATGCCTGCTTGTCCTTCTTCAACTCAATCTGTGTTTTTTCTTCCCCATTCAGTATAATTGAAATTCGCCGGTCATTTTTCTTCATATTATCCACCAACTCCAGCTCCTTTTTATATTTCAATTTACTCTATTCTATTAATCTAGAATGATAGATAGAACTATAAAATCTGAAGATAAATTAAATTAGGATGTCGAGTATCAAATGTCGAATTTACGCTCGCGATAGTAACTGTGGGGTTTCCCTGATCATATAAATAATCTAAACTTAGCTACCTTAAATTTATCATAAAAGCCAGAAAAAAAACCAAGACTTTTGTCACTCCATGAATATATTAATTTGTGAATATTTCACATGGTGTCAGACACCAGAAAAAGACAACTGTCCTCCACTCACGGACGACACTACCAATACAAAAAACAAGACTTTTAAAGTCTTGTTCAAGGTTTGTACAATTTTAATCTTTTTATCGAATTAGACTAATGTTGAGGTCTTGAAATAGAATTCCTTTTCCATCTTCATCACAAAGCTGTCGCTCATCGCCTTGATAACAAATATAGTAATTAAGTGCCCCTGCTTGATTATTTATTTCAACAAATGTCCCATTTCCAGATACAGGCATCATTTCGCTTGTATCTGGATCTTTAAAAACTTCAATAAACCCACTTGTAAGTATGACCTCAAAAGGAATTTCGAGAGGAAGCGCGCTTTCATCAGTAAAACTTCCCGATGAAAGATAATACTTTTCTGCTGCTTCCTTTAACGTATATGCATTTGCAACAAAAGCATTGTCTTTCGATTTTTGAATAATTGTACTAAAACTAATGATCGCAATACCTGCTATGATTCCCAAAATAACAATCACAACTAGTAACTCAATTAACGTCATTCCCGTTTCGTTCTTACTCATTTTCATTTGTAGTTTCCTCTTTGACATGATAGTAAAGCGGATCATTGCGATTGCCTTGAACTGGGTAGTCAACTTGTGGTGCAAATTCCGAAAATTCGGCTAACTCTGGCAAATAAAAGGTAGAGACTGTGATCGAGAATGTAATGTCATCAGCTGTTTGTTCAACCATCGTTACTTCAGGGTACCCTGTAAATGATAGCTGATCTATTTTCGTAATTCGCTCTAATTCCTCGATTCTTTCTAAAAACTGAATCAAGTTCTCGTAGCCTGGAGTGACGACTGACATGCTAACAGTAATCCGATCACTGTTAGACGTATCCGTTAAATCTTCACTATTTTCCACTTCAGTTTCTTCATTATTATCATTCGTAGAAATTCCAGTTCCAGAATACTGCCCTTCCGCAAAATCATAGTTAATAATAAAACTATCAGAATAGATTTCTGCTTTTTCTAAGTCAAGGATAAATTGATCGACTAACGGCTTGACGGGAACTTGTTTTTGCAGTGTTTGCAATTCATATGATGAGATATCAGCAGTTTCCTGAATCTGTTGTGATTGAACTAATTCTAAGAGTTCTTCTTCAAACTGCAATTGTGCTTCTGCTTGAACTATTTTTTGATTTAATGGCGGAAAGAAAAAGAAATAACTACCGATAATGGCTACTAGCAGGAGTAAACTAATCCCGGTGATGATTAACTCTTTTTTTGAACTAGCTAGTTCCATGGTTATTCCTCCTTCTCCTCTGCGCGCTTCACTGCCTCACGGTCTATCGTTATGCTGTAGTTAGCCATATATCTCGGTAGAAAGTGAAAACGTTCATCGCTCACCTCATCAGTCACTTCTTGCGTAGTTAAATTCTGCAACGCAGTCTCTATGATATATGGTGACTCATTTAATTCATTCAAATAGCTCGCTGCTTCCCGTGGCGTGTCAAATTGAACATTAATAGACACGGTTCCTTGATCCGAATATTGGTAATTCATAAAATAGCCTCGTTCAGGAAGTAAAGAAACGAGATGGTCGAGAAGAAACACAAGAGAAATTCGTTGACTTGAAATCCAGTCAATCTTTGCCATTATTTCAGCAAAGCTACCAAGCTTTTCTCCGGTTACTAGTTTCTGCTCTTCGATTTCGCGGAGGGCAATCGTAAACTCAATTTCATTTTCAATCGCTTTTAACGCCCGACTTTTGCTTTCATAAGAAAAATACCCAACAATAATAGCAGTCATAAATAAGCTGAAAACTAAGCCGGCAATTATAAAGATAAGCATACTCCGCTGTTGTTTTTGAGGTAAAAGATTAATTTCTACTAGCATTATTTCACCTCTTTTAAAACGAGACTTAGAGGTAAGTAAAATTGTGTTGGAACAATTTCACCTTTGATTGTCTCAAAGACATGATCCGTAAATGTGGCACTTTGCATGCCGGTCGTACTATCTAATTGTTCTTTAATATAGCTTAAATAGGGATGGTCCCCCGTTAGAAATGTCTTCGTTATGCCTGCTTTTCCTTGATTAATTGAAAATTTATAGAAATTAACAACTCGTTCAATTTCCATTAAATTATCTTTTAAGTTCCCTTTCATTTTATCAATATCTTCACAAACAACAGAGAACTCACCTTGATCATTAATCTTGTTGCTCCATAGTACTTCATCACTTGACACATGAATATTTCGCATAAATACCGGTTTTTCCTCATGAAATATGCTTAAGCTAATTGAACCAATCGAAATTTGCAGCAAGAGTAAATGCTCTTCGCGAACAAATAAGTCAAGGGCATGATACAGACGGTACGTGCAGAGCGGTGAAATATCGGCTACCTTTGGTGTTAGCTTCACGTCTTCTAATAGTTCAGTATAATCATTAATGATCTGTTCCGGTGCACCAAAGAGGAGTATTTCCTTTTTTTCATCTTTTTGACCAAGAACGTAAAAATCAAAGATCGGGTCTTCAAAAGGAAGATGAATGGTTGTCCCAATTTCAAAATATAAATAGCCCTTTATTTCATCATCGGGTATATCATTTGGAATCGAAAGCTTTTTAAACAAGACCGTCGAATCTGGAACGATAAAATTGACGTCCCTATTTTTTAACTTCCACGTGTCGACGCATTCTTCGAGAACCGCTTCGACATGTTCGCGATCGCTAATTTTGCCGTCGCGAACCCATCCTGTTTGCAAATAGCGCTCTCCAAATGCTTTGACAGATTGGAGATTTGTTCCTTTTGCATCAACATAGCGAATAACATGATCTTTTATGACAAGATTAACTGGTTGTGTTTTTCCGAAACGAAGGTTCATTTGTTACCCCCTACAATTGCAAAAAATGAAGATATATTTCTAATAACTCATCTCCGAAAAAATAAGCTGTTAACACACCTAGGACGATAAACGGGCCAAAAGGAATCGGTTTGCCACGCTTCACTTTTCCAAATGCCATACCGATTAGTCCGATCACTGAACCGTAAAAAGCTGAGAGAAAAATAGTGAATAACGTCATTTGTAATCCTAACGCGATCCCGAGAACGGCAAACAACTTAATGTCACCGCCACCCATACCGCCTTTTGAAACAACAGCAATTGCATACATAATAAAAAAACCGATAAGGGCTCCTGCAATTGGACTCCACCACGGATCAAACGGTACAACTACGCGAAGCAAAACTAGTAAACCGAAAAAGAAGACTAGCACCTTATCAGGAATGATCATGTAATGGATGTCTGATATAAATATTATCATTAAAAGTGAGATTAACGCTAGCGCAATCATCAATTCCTTTGACCAGCCCACCAACATTGGTGAAATCGTAAAAAGAACCGCTGTCGCAAGCTCCATCAAAGGATACATCGGTGATATTCTCCCTTTACAATGGCGACATTTACCGCGAAAAGAAAGATATGATAAAACAGGGATCAAGTCCATAAAGCGAAGCCGCTCATTGCATTGTGGGCAATGAGACGGCGGCTTTACAATTGACTGACCAACAGGTATTCGTAAACCTACAACGTTGAAGAATGATCCTAGGGTTAGGCCTAGAATGAATAGGTAGGTATATGGTAATAGGGTTGTGGTCATGGGATCAGTCCTTGAATTTTTGTTTTATTTATATTTAATAATTTTCTATATAATTAACCTTACTCATCAACTTCCTCAACATCTTCCCTAGTCATCTGACCATCTTCTCCAACTTTTATTTCTCCTTTACTTCCTGCTATAGCTATCGTATAAGTGTAACCATTACCAGCCGTATTCACAGTCATAGTTACTGTCCCTGTAACTGTTCCTGTTCCCCATGGATCTTTTATCGGTTCAAGATAACCAAGTCCCACCAGACCATTATCACCTTCTACATCAATTGTAGCACCTTCGATAGTACTACTTGATGTAGCATATAACTTCGCTGCATTAATAGTCTGCTGGGCACTACCTACCAAAGCGTCCTTCCGCGAATTCTCAATCAATCCTCCAACACTCGGCACTGCAATCGCCGCAATAATCCCTAAAATAACAACAACTACTAGTAACTCGATCAGTGTTAAACCACGCTGATCTTTTAACAATTTGAATTTTTTTAACATCTGTTTTCTCCCCTTTTTTGAAATAATTTTGTTTCAAAATATAAAAAAACCACTCTACATTCTCTATTAATCTGCCACTGATACTAGAGGATATTAAAATCTACTAAAATAATAATTAGTTTATCTTTTATTCCTACTTTTATCAATGTTTACTTAAAGAAAATGTTAAACTGGCCGGTTGCACTACTAGCTCCAGATCATCCAAGTGCCCACGTGCAGATAATCTATCTTCACTTCCAAATCTATTTTACTATAAAAATAGTAAAATAGTTAGTAAATTTTTCTAAATTTCGGAATAAATTTGAAACATTGGTAACATGATCGATATGACGATTGTCCCAACGATGACTGCTAGGAAGACAATCATGATTGGTTCGATAAGTGACTTTATTCGATCTGTGGCATTTTCTACTTCAGTCTCGTAAAAATCAGCCACTTTTCCTAACATTTGATCGAGAGTACCTGTTTCTTCACCAATCGCCATCATCTGCACGACGAGTGGTGGAAATACCCAGTGGTCACGCATCGGTTCTGTTAATGGTTGTCCATTTTCTAGTGACTGTCTTGATTGTTTTAAGATACGTGCAATCACTTCGTTTTCAACAACCTTTTCAACAATCGCTATCGCTTGCAAAATTGGGACTGAGCTAGAAAATAATGAACTTAAAGTTCTCGTCATTCTTGCTAACACAGCTTTTTGCATCATTCTACCAAAGATAGGCATTTTCAGTATAGCATAATCTAAGAAATATTTACTAGCTGGATTTTTTTGAACAATTTTAAGTCCGACATAAAAAGCAAAGAACAAGAGAATTATTAACCACCAGAGCTTTTGAACGACGTCACTTGCTCCAAGAACAAATTTCGTTATTGCTGGTAATTCTCCACCAACGTCACTTAGCATTGCTGCAAAGGTTGGGACAACGGAAGTCAAAAGGAAAATAACAACAAAGACGGCAATCACACCAATAACGATCGGATAAGCTAATGCTGAGATAACCTTTTGCCTTGTTTGATGCTGCTTTTCATAGTGTACGGCCAATCTGTCTAGCGCCTCATCGACGGTACCACTTGCTTCTCCAGCTCGCATCATGTTAATAAACATCGGCGGAAATATCTTTTTATGTTTTGCCGCTGAATCTGAAAAGGGTTGTCCAGATCGTAATTCATCTTCAACGGAGGCTAACGCCTTCTGGAGCGGCTTACTTTCTGTTTGTTTCCCTAATATACTCGTCGACTCTACTAATGACACGCCTGCTTGTAATAGCGTCGCAAATTGCCGTAAATAGATAACAAAATCTTGATTCTTGACGGGGTTCCCAATGACAATGTCTTTTTTAAAGAGCGACTCTTTCATTTCTATTATTTCAGTAATTGCGATCCCTTTTCCGCGGAGTTTTTGGATCACTTCTCGCTTGTTTGTTCCATTGATCGTGCCTTTTTGCTTTTTCCCTGTTCTTGTTTTTCCTACATATTGAAACTGTGCCATTATAACTCACTCGCTTTTAAATAAGGCTCTGCTGTTTCTTTTGAAATTTTTTGATGTGCTAGTAATTCTTTGATTGACATTTCTAACGTATGCATGCCACTTGATCGACTTGTTTGCAAAACATTATCGATTTGATGAATTTTTTCGTTACGAATTAAATTAGCGATCGCAGAATTATTGACGAGAATTTCCGTTGCTGCACAACGACTTTGTTTGTCCACGGTTGGAAATAGTCGTTGCGAAACTATCGCTGTCAAAACTGACGCTAATTGAATCCGCACTTGTGGTTGCTGATTAGGCGGAAAGACATCGATGATCCTGTCAATTGTTGACGGAGCATTTGTCGTATGCAGTGTCCCGAGAACTAAGTGCCCAGTTTCTGCTGCCGTGATCGCCGTTCCAATCGTTTCTAAATCTCGCATTTCTCCAACGAGGATCACATCAGGATCTTGACGCAATGAAGCCCGCAGACCATTGGCAAAATTTTTCGTATCAAAACCAACTTCCCGCTGGTCAATAATACAATAATGGTGTTTATGCAAATATTCAATCGGGTCCTCTAACGTTATAATGTGCTTTCGTTCTGTTTTGTTTAAATAGTCGATCATTGCTGCTAAAGTCGTCGATTTTCCACTTCCTGTTGGGCCCGTCACTAAAACAAGTCCTTGCGGCTTTACGACAACTTTTTTTAAAACATTGGGCATTCGTAAATCATCAAGAGAAGGAATCAAAGTTGGAATAAGCCGAATTGCTAAAGAGACACAAGAGCGTTGTCGATAGGCATTAATTCGGAATCTTGAAACCTGGGCAATCCCATAGGAAAAGTCAATTTCCCCCTTATCCTTAAAGTTTTCTTTTAACTGCTCAGAGAGGATTGAGAAAACCATCCCCTCAGTATCTGCTGGCTTTAGCACTTCTTTGCCGTACTGCTTCAAATCACCATTAATTCTCATAATTGGTGGCACGCCAACAGTTAAATGTAAATCTGAAGCTTTTAATTCAAAAGCGGCTTTCATTAATTTCTCTAAGCGCTCTTTCAAGCTCTTTCACCACCTTTTTTTGAGTTTCTTTTCACTCTTTTTATTCAGATACAACTCGAAGAATTTCTTCTGTTGTTGTTAAACCTTGTTTGACTTTTAATAAGCCATCATCAATGAGGAAAATTGTACCCGCCTTCATTGCATAGTCACGAATTTCATTAATTTGGCGGTTGTTCATGATCAGCTTTTGAATCGTTTCATCAATAACTAAGATTTCATGAATGGCGACTCGCCCCTTGTAGCCTGTCATGTTACAAGTTGGACACCCAGCGCCTTTAAATACTTTTTCTATTTTCAAGCCGCGTTTGGCAAAGATTTGTTTCTCACTTACCGTTGCTTCATGTTCTGTTTTGCAATCGCGACAGATCCGCCGAACTAATCGTTGTGCGACTATTCCTGACAAAGAAGAAGCAATCAGAAATGGCTCTAAACCCATATCAATTAATCTCGACACAGTACTAATAGCGTCATTCGTATGGAGAGTACTCAAAACAAGATGCCCTGTTAGTGAGGCTCTTACCGAAATTTCCGCCGTTTCTCGGTCACGTATCTCACCGACCATAACGATATCAGGATCTTGGCGTAAAATTGAGCGCAGCCCAGCCGCAAAGGTCATTCCTACATTGACGTTTACTTGAATTTGGTTGATTCCTTCAAGCTGATACTCGACCGGATCTTCAACCGTAATAATATTGACTTCTTCTGTGTTTAATTTATTTAAACTAGCGTATAAGGTCGATGATTTACCTGAACCTGTAGGTCCTGTAATGAGAACAATTCCTGTCGGCTTTTTAATCATCTCCATAAAGCGCTTATAGTTAATTTTATTAAAGCCTAATTTATCAAGGTCATTTAAGGAATTTCCTAAATCTAAAATACGCATAACAACTTTTTCACCATAAACGGTTGGTAATGTAGAAACACGGAGGTCGATGGGATTAAAATCAATCACAACTTTTATTCGGCCATCTTGCGGTAATCTTGTTTCCGTAATGTTCAAGTTGGACATAATTTTAATTCGAGCAACGAGCATATTCTGCATATGCTTTGGGAGTGTTCGTTCTGTTCTGAGCAAACCGTCAATTCGATAGCGAATGACCACTTTTGTTTCTTGAGCATCAAAATGGATATCACTAGCTCGTTGTTGGACAGCTCGTTGTAGCATTTGATTGACAAGTTTTACGACGGGAGAATCTTCATTCGTTACCGTATCTTCTTGTTCTTTCCCTTTATCTTTTTTTGGATCATCCAACATTTCTTCAGCGACATCGTCCATATCATAATATTTATTGATGGCCCTCAAAATATCGTCTTTCGTAGCTATCGCCGTCTCGACTTGAAACCCTGTCGAGAGACGTAAGTCATCAATTGCAAAAAAGTCCATCGGATCAGCCATAGCAACCAATAACTTTTCTCCATCCTGCTTAAGGGGCATTAAATAGTTTTTCGTGGCCATTTCTTTTGAAACAATCGATGTCACTTTTGGGTCAATAGGGTATCGATATAAACTAACATGGGGAATGCCTAATTGAAATTCAAGGACTTCAATTAACTGCTGCTCAGTTATGAATCCTTGCTGTAATAAGGCATCCCCTAATTTTTGCTTATCTAGTTTTTCATTTAATGCTTGTTGAAGCTGGTCATTTGTAATTAAACCAGCATCTACTAAAATATCTCCTAAGCGTTTACGAGTGTTTGACATCTTGAACCCCCACTTTAATAACCTTTTATTGGGTCATTAACTTCACTTTCCGTATCGTCATCGATTTCCGATCCATTACCATCCGAGGAATTTTCATCCTGATCGGTAGTTTCAGATCCATTACCACCAGAAGGATTTTCATCCTGAACGAAAGTTTCGGATCCATTATCACCCGAAGAATTTCCACCCTGATCGGTACTAGGATTTGTAATCCCTTGATCTAAGTCACTTGAGTTTGAGCGATTACTAGTTTCAGTTAGTATGAGACTGCGTACTTCAATAATGTGGGTAGGTCGGTAAAAATCTTCTGAGATGAGTTCTATAGTCATAATACGATTAGAACGATCATAAGCTTCACGATACACCTTGATTGCGTATCCGTACTTTCCTTCTTGTTGGATAACTCGATTTCCCAATGGAACTCCTGCTGAATATTGTAAGATCCGCTTTGGTTTAAATGTCTGTTCATCTTTAAGGTTTACAATGTAGCTATTCGCTAACGGATACCCTTCTATTGCTGCAGATAAGACTTTTCCTTGTAAACGTAACACGAGTGTATAAGGCTTACTATTTGGATTATAAAAACGCAAATCATTTCCATCACTAGAAACATACGCTTCATATCCTAACTCGCTATACTCAGGTAAAGAGCTACTCGTATGTCGTTCAATCACTTCAAAATTTGTTTCAAGAATAACTTTATAGATTGCTGAAGCAGCAATGCTCATCGTTTCATTATTATTCAGCGAAAAATTAACCTCCTCTAGCATTGATAAAAATGAAATTTCTTCCTTTGGATTAATTTTATACCCATTTAGATTTCTTATTAGCTCATTTAAATCATTCCCAGGAGATAGATTATGTATATAGCTAGTAGCTATTGTTCCACTCTCTTCCTGATACTCTTCTAATAAGTAATTGTTGATATCAACAGCTAAAGGATCATTTGTTAAGGTTTGAGCGTAGGCTATTAAATCTTCATTTAATAAGTCCTGATCAATCATGTCCCGTAAATCGACAAAAGAGAGCTGATGTAATAGCTCATCTATTGCTTGATTATTTAAAACAACAAATATTGGCGTAATTTTGTTTGTTGCTGCTAATTGAAGGGTCGTCTGAGTATCAAATGAAATCAGCTCACTTGCAACTTTTGTCGATTCAGTATCCATATAGTGAAAAGTAACCATATTGGCTTCTCCCCAAATCTCCGTTTCATTTTCAATCAGTTGTAATGCTTCTTTATTTGTTAACTCTCCGATCGAGATCGATGAGACTAGCGTTCCCTGCTCAATTAATTGTTTCTCTGGATATAACATTTCGTATGCGTAGCTTCCAACAATGGAAAAACCAATTAAGAAAAAAGTACATAATAAGACTAACGAAAATAATTTGAAACCTATTTTTAACATGTTAGAAGCCAATCTTCTCCCCCTTAGCCTAAATTAATTTCTATACTTTATAGATAATTTATTTTTGTCAAAATGATCATTGTTGTTCTAGCTAAAAGCACTTCTAAATGATCAAATTCCTCTAGAGTTTGCCCTCGTTATTGCTCTGTTTCTAATAGAGAAAACAGCTTCTCCCTACTTAAAGAATTGTTTTCATTAGTTGACATCTCTTCGACCATATCCGCCATGTCATCTTCACTAGCTAAACGAACCTCACGATTGAGAAACACTGCTTCATCTTCATTTAATTCAGGGGGAATTTGGTCAAGATTTTCTTTGGTTTTAGTTTCAAAATTAATTTCAACTTTCGGATCCTTTTCCAGTTGTTCTACCCAAGCAATTTCTTCAATTACCTCAAAATCATTGAAAGCAGTTTCCCCTTCTAAAATTGCGATTTCACCTAGTAGGTCACTATCTTTCAGTAAAGGTTGGCGACTATCTTGCTCCACCGTATTTTCTATTAATTCCTCAACTGTTTCTGAGTGAGCCATTTGACGCTCAAATGGCTCACTCTCATCTACATCTAGTTGATAATTATCTAGTGCAGATACTACCACACCAAAATCTTCTTTATTAACAATTAGCTGATTGTCCTTTTCATCATTTAATGGGGCTATTATAGTTGGGTGAAAATCTCCTTCTAAACTGATGTCTTTCTTCTCTTCAAAAACAGCTTTACGCTCGTCTTTTTTTAGTGTTTGAACACCAATGGTAGAAAGTCCAAAAAAAACTTTCTTTAACATAAAAAAAGTACTTAAAAAAACTAACAAATATACTATTGTTGCAGATCGCCAGATCCCCAGAATTGGGTAACTATACAAAAATAGATTTGCTAAAATTAAGGATATTATTACAAAGCCAAGCTTATCTAGTAGTTTCAATTTTAATGGGAGAAAATATATAATTCCAAATAAAAGCACACCGCCAATTACCGTTATAATAAGGTAGTTCAAATACACACCTCCGTCCAATAACATTATTCAAAGATTTTTTATTTATCTGTGCAACACTTCAATTTATTGTATATTAAAATCACATATTTTGAAAGATGTGGGTTTGAAAGAGTCTTGTCCACTTGAACACATCATTTTTTCTTGCTTCAGACATTACGTCCCTTCTGACTTTTGGGTTATTATACGATAACTGAATAATTTAGAAGGGGTAGTCCTCTAAACTGTCTATAAATTGATCGATGCCTTTAAATGTTACTGTTGATCCACCACTCGTAACAAAAAAACCATCTTTAGCAATTACTAAACCTTCAAACGAACCTCCCCCAAATGTAACTTTTCCATTTGGGGCATATAAAATGCCAGTTACATGCATCCAGTTAGAAAGAGTAATATCTCCTTTGCTTACTATAATAACGTTATTGAAAGTTTGTGAGCTTGAAAACGAGTAGTTATTATGTGTGAATATTTTTCGTCCGTTAGCTAAATCCCCCCCTGAAACATAACCATTATCTTCATACCATTGATCAGATTTTACAGGTGGAAGATCATAAATAGGCATATCAAATGTTGGAACAATGCTTTCTTTAATAAATTTTGATGTAATGTTTGTTGACATACTTGCCGGATGTGTAAAACTGCCTGTATAATAAACCTTCGATTCGTCAGAAAGCCAAGGTGTCCACCCTAATTCAACATCGCCATCAACATAAATATTTCCATAAATTTTTGCGTCTTTTAAGCGTAAATCACCAGAAACATGAACATCACCATATATAGAACGTGTTCCACTCCATAAGCTTAAATTTCCATTCACATATAAAAGACCTGGATTAATGCTTGATCCTAAACCAGCACTACCACTATCAAAATTTGCGTTGCCATTTATATAAATGTTAGAAATATTACCGAGAGCACCTCCGTTAAGATCGCTGCTATTTAAACTTCCTAGAATAACCATAGTAGCATTTGGACCATTAATTTGATTGCCTTTAAATAGTAGCTGTGATCCATATACAAAAACGTTCTTATCTAATAGAAAATCATAGAAATCATTGTCTCCCCCACCGCAATCTGGGTCGTCAATACAAGTTTCCGGATCTTGTGAATTTGGTTGAATATTTATAGTTAGAGGGTCAGGTATATGGTTAACTGCTTCAATAATTGTATCTATTTCAAATTCATTATTAAATGCATCAACCAGTACAAAATTAACTTCTAAATCAGTTAAAGGGTCAATATTTACTGAATAATTGCAGTTAACCTCTATGGTATTTTGTTTAACTTTAAATTCTTTAAATTCTATTTTATCATTTGCTATATAGTCTTCAAAACAATCAGAATACTTTTTTTGTTGATGGTGCTGTCTCAGTGTAGTAACAATAATATTTGCTTCTTGTCTTAAATTAACGTGAGACTGCGTTTTATCATTAAATTTTACTGATGTTGTTAAAACTCCGAATGTAACCCCTGTTACCATTGTTAGAATTACTAACGAGGCCAAGACTTCAATTAACGTAATACCCGACTGCTTCGTTATATATTTCTTAATCATTACTATGCCACCACCTTTACTCTGATTTTATATTTAAATATTCATTCAGTTCATTTACAATATCTGAATTCTCACTTTCTATATCATTAATAATTGTTACAATCGAATAAGAAATCTTGAGCCCGTTAATATCAATACCATTAATATATTCTATTCTAAACTTTTGTTTTTTTTCTTCTAATTGGCTTGGAATAACTGGATGGAGCTCGTTTAATTCATCGTTTAATTCAACCAAAAAATCTGTCTCATTATTTGGACGATCTTCATTACTATTAATTGATTTAGCAATTTGCTTAACAGTTTTTTCAAAATACAATTTAGCCATTTCTTCTAATTTAGTTCGTTGAAAACTTTCTTCTGTCTTTTGATATTGAGTTGCACTTGATAGAACGCTAGACATAAGTGGAGGTACTAAAATTCCAATGATTGTAATTATAAGAAGAACTAAAATTAATGCAATGCCATTTTGATTAATCAATTTTTTTCCCATTATTCAACCCTCTCATACTCTCTATACCCGTAAACTTCAGTTTCGGGTGTTAGTTCAGGGTTTAATGCAGGATCATCAACAAAAATCTCTACATATAACGTAATTAATTCCAAGTTCTCATCAGTAGATAATTCAAAATGCCTTATATAATAATCTTTATTATTCATATTAAACAAAGATGTACTGTCATTTATATATTTATAACCTCGATTATCATCTAAACTTTCCATTTTTAAATCATTAAGTGCTCTTTCGGCCACATTTATTGCTGTCAATTTATCCCCCACTTTTACAGAAAACATCATTGACTGTGAGAAAAAACTTAAGAAACTCAAAATTACAATACTTAATAGAACAAAAGATGCAAGTATTTCAATTAACGTAAAACCTTTATTTTTTTGACAATACTTGTATACTTGCATAATTTTCACCTCTTATTTTCAAACTATTAATCATAAAGTCTATTGATAATCTCAAATAATAAAAGAAAATAAGAATGTCAGTCTTGATATACTCATTATCCTTTATTATACATGATTGCCATATTGTTCGATACTCTATTTTAAAGTAGATTCTGTTCATTGTCACTATCGGTCTAAAACTCAAAAAAAAAAAGGAACTGAGACCCATCTCCCGATTCCTTTTTTATTTACATACTCCTAAACCTCTAATACCCCTCCCCCTTCAATATCTCTTCCACTATCTTGCCCGTGTGTTTCAATACTTGAAACGGGAGGAGTAGATCCATAGTTCCTCTGATTCACTGTCTCGCTGCAAACGGAACGCGGTGGACGGTTATTTGCTAATGAGACCATATTAAAATCTGGTAAATAAAATCCACCACTCGTAAAGCTTATTAGAAATAAAGTTAAACAAAAAACTAAAATCATCGAAAAAAGCTTATTTTTTTCGGATTTCACCTCAGATCATATAGTTAGGGCATTTGCACTTCCAAATCAAGCTGATTTTACAACATAAATGGGCAACCTCCTATTTTAAAGGAGATTCGAGTGGGTTTCTCATATCCGATTCGCAGCTCGTCGCGCCATTGCCATTGTCATTACCTTTTCAAGACAAACTCTCTCAGATAGGTCAAAAAATACAATGAACCTGTGATAACGAAAATATCATTGTCTGATAGTTGCTTTAATCTATACGAATATGCTTCAGTAGCGTTTTCAATTACTTTACTATTTCGAAGCGGATACGTTTCATAAACTTGATGGGGATCCATGACGCGATTGAATGGGAAGCTTGTTAAAATGATTTCTTTAGCTACTTCGGCAAGAGGAGCCAGCATTCCTTTAATATCTTTATCTTTCATAGCACAAAAAAGAACGTAAATCTGCTTGTTTGGATATGTACTTGTCAATGTATCTGCTAGAGCTTGCATTCCCTCTAGATTATGACCACCATCAAAAATAATCACGGGTTTTTGTTGGATTATTTCAATTCGGTTTGCGATTTTTGCTTTTGCTAACCCGTTTCTAATTGCTTGATTATCGATCGGATACTCCTTGGCTAAACAATTAAGCGCCATTATTGCTAAACAAGCATTTTCTTGTTGATGCTTCCCGAGCATGCCTGATTTTAGATTTGAATAGTGAATCTGTTGATAGTCAAATGTAAACGTATTGGCTGCTTGTTCACAAAAAAAGTCTTCCCCTAATTGATAGAGTTGAGCGTTTTTTTCTGTTGCCTGTTCTTTGAGCACAAAAATTGACTCATCTTGTTTACAACCAGAAACGATTGCAACCCTTTGTTTAATAATTCCTGCTTTTTCTCGGGCCACAGCCGCAATCGTATCGCCGAGGATATCCATATGGTCATGTCCGATATTCGTAATAATCGATACAAGCGGGGTAATCACATTTGTTGAGTCAAGTCTACCACCCAGTCCTGTTTCAATAAGGATAATATCGGGATGCGTAATTGTCGCGAAATATTGGAATGCAACTGCTGTCAAAAGTTCAAATTCTGTTGGTGGGCCAATGCTAGTTCCAGCTAATTTTTCGCTAATTGGCTTTAGTTGTTCTATCATTAACGCAAAATCTTGATTTGAAATATCCGAATTGTTAAATTGAATTTTATCATTTATACTTCGGATCGCCGGTGATGTGTAAGTCCCGACATTGTAACCCGCTTCTCGTAAAATTGATTTTAAATACGTTAAGGTTGAGCCTTTGCCATTTGTACCCGCAATATGAATGGCAGGAATTTTTCTTTCTGGATGATCAAGCTCTGTTAAAATCGCTTCCATCCGCTCGAGACCTAAACAAATTCCAAATTTAGTAGCTGAAAATACAATTTCACATGCTTCTTCGTAAGAAATCAATGAAATAACTCCTTTGTCGGTGAATCTAGTTGGAAAGTTGGAACGGCTAAAGTTAGCAAGTCAGTTGAAATACATTCTCAAAAAAATTGATTTTATCATTTATTTTTAACCTTTTCTTTTTGGTTTCATTTCCAAATTTCCGAATTTCAACCAATTTTTAATCTATTATTTTTTTGAACGCTTCTTAAGTCTGTTACTATTTGCTAGTGTATAATATGCTTGTTCAATGATCAAGAAAATCTCGATTAAGTAGGTGTGGTACCGATATGCAAAAAACAGGTTGGCTTATTTACAACAAAGAAATGGCTCAAATTAATAGCGGCTTTATTAGTTGGTTTATGAGTGAAGCAATTTTATTGAACATCAAGCTGCAACTGGTGATTAAAGAAGATTTACATTATGGGATAACTAGTGATCAATTATCTATGCTTCATAATGGAAAAGCAGTTTCTATGCCTGATTTTGCAATTATGCGCAACAATGATCCATTATTAACTAAGCAGCTTAATGGGTTAGGAATTAAAGTTTTTAACAATTCACTTGTTTCTCAAATTAGTAATCATAAAGGTCGAACTCATCAATTTTTAGCAGGAAAGGGTATACCAATGCTTGATACTGTGTTTGTGAGTCGCGAAGAATTTTGTTCGGATTTTGATTTGTTACCGTTTCCTTACCCAGTTGTCATCAAAGAAGTAGCGGGTCGTGGTGGTAATCAAGTTTACAAAGCTGAGTGTCACAAAGAATTAGCCGATATTTTAGAATGTGTCCAAGCAAAGGAATTGATCATTCAACGAATGGGTGATGTGATTGGTCGAGATGTGCGCGTGTTTGTGATTGGCGGCGACATTATCGCAGCGATTCTACGCTCGTCTGATCAAGACTTCCGAGCAAATTTTTCGTTAGGCGGTACAGCTCAGCTTTACGAACTAAATGAAGCGCAACGGAGCTTAGTTAAGAAGGTTATTGCGGCTTTTAATGGTGAATTAGACTTTGTCGGGATTGACTTTTTATTTGCCAAGGATGGCTCATTTATCTTTAATGAAATTGAGGATGTGGCGGGTTCACGAACATTATCGGCCAATTCCGATGTATTTATTGTTCGACTTTATTTAGAGCATATCTTGCGCAGCGTCTAATATAAAATGGGGTTTGGACAGTAAACTGCTTAGTTTGGACAGTAAATCACGTAGTTTGGCTAATAAAACGAAATTTTGGACAGTAAATCACCTGGTTTGGCTAGTAAAACGAAATTTTCGACGATAAACGAAGTGTTCATTTACACAAAATAATCTACATTCCCTTTTCTAGTGCTGGTTTCCATTGATAAAGGGGGCGATTCTTACGAATCGGCCCCCTTTTTTCATTATTCCACTATTAATTTTTCAATTCTGCGATTCTCGCTTGCACAGTTACGCGTTTTTCTAAATAATCTTGCTCTTTTGCTTTTTCTTCCTCAATAACTTTTGCTGGTGCCTTCGCTACAAAACCTTGATTACTTAGTTTCTTTTGAACTCGCTCTACTTCATTGTCTAAATTCTTTACTTCTTTTTCTAAGCGAGCAATTTCCGCGTCAATATCAAGCAATCCTGCTAGTGGTAAGTAAAGTTCAACACCTGATAAAATAGAAGACATTGATTTTTCAGGAGCTTGTATGTCCGTCCCTAGCTGTAGCTTTTCTGGATTACAAAACTTTTCTAAATAGATGCGTCCTTCTTCAAGGTTACTCAATATACCCGTATCTTTAACTTTAATTAACAATTCAATTTTTTTACTCATCGGAACGTTCAACTCTGCTCTTGTGTTACGTACTGAACGAATAATCTCCTTTAGTAAATTCATTTTCTTCGTTGCCTCTGGAAAGTCAAATTCTTCATTTCTCTTTGGCCACGGAGCTACTGTAATCGAATCTCCTTGATGTGGTAAATGTTGCCAAATCTCCTCTGTAATAAACGGCATGAATGGATGTAATAGCTTCATCGTTTGTTCAAGTACATGAGCTAAAATAGAACGCGTCGTCTTTTTAGCTTCTTCATCTTCACCGTATAATGGTAGTTTTGCCATTTCAATGTACCAATCACAAAAGTCATCCCAAATAAAGTTATATAGCAAACGACCAACTTCACCAAATTCATAGACATCAATTAAGCGCGTGACATTAACAATTGTTTCTTGTAGACGCGTTAAAATCCACTGATCAGCAATTGATTTTTTACCGGTAAGATCGATTTCATCATACGTTAAGCCATCCATGTTCATAAGCGCAAAACGAGAAGCGTTCCAAATTTTATTTCCGAAATTCCAAGTTGATTCGACTTTTTCCCAATAAAAACGCAAGTCATTTCCCGGGGAACTGCCTGTCGATAAGAAGAAACGCAGCGAATCAGCGCCGTATTTGTCGATGACATCCATTGGATCAACACCGTTACCTAATGATTTACTCATTTTACGACCTTCTGAATCACGAACTAAACCGTGGATCAAAACATCTTCAAATGGACGTTCACCTGTAAATTCTAACCCTTGAAAAATCATCCGTGCAACCCAGAAGTAGATGATGTCATAGCCAGTTACAAGAACATCCGTTGAATAGTAACGCTTAAAGTCATCGGCATCTACATCAGGCCAGCCCATTGTCGAAAACGGCCATAAAGCTGATGAGAACCATGTATCTAAGACATCTTCGTCTTGTGTCCAGTTTTCGCTGTCTTTTGGCTCTTCATGTCCGACATACAATTCGCCTGTTTCGTTGTGATACCAAGCAGGAATCTGATGACCCCACCAAAGCTGGCGCGATATGCACCAATCTCTAATGTTCTCAATCCAGTGCAAGTATGTTTTTTCAAAGCGTTCTGGAACAAAATTAACTTTTCCCTCACCTTTTTGTAGTTGAATCGCTTTTTCTGCTAATGGTCCCATGCTCACAAACCACTGTGTTGAAAGATATGGCTCCACAACAGCACCACTTCGCTCTGAATGTCCAACTGAATGAAGATGCTCTTCAATTTTGAAAAGAATTCCTGCTTCTTGGAGATCTTTAACGATTTGTTTACGGCATTCAAAGCGGTCTAGACCTTGATACTTACCAGCATTTTCATTCATCTTTCCTGACTCATCCATCACAAGCACACGTTCTAGATTATGACGATTGCCAATTTCAAAGTCATTCATGTCATGCGCCGGCGTAATTTTTACCGCCCCTGAACCAAATTCCATATCAACATAATCATCAGCAACAATCTTAATTTCACGACCTACAATTGGAAGTTTGACTTTTTTACCAATTAAGTGCTTATAGCGTTCGTCTTTGGGGTGAACGGCAACAGCGGTATCGCCTAGCATTGTTTCAGGGCGAGTTGTAGCAACCTCAATATGCCCTGAACCGTCTGCTAACGGATACTTCATATGGTAAAAGCCGCCTTGTACGTCTTTATAAATTACTTCAATATCTGAAATCGCTGTTTTCGTATGCGGATCCCAATTGATGATGTATTCACCACGATAAATCAGCCCTTTTTCATACAGCTTAACGAACACTTCTCGAACTGCTTTTGAAAGGCCTTCATCCAATGTAAAGCGTTCACGTGAGTAATCGAGAGAAAGGCCCAGTTTTGACCATTGTAGGCGGATGAAGTCAGCGTACTCATGCTTCCAATCCCATGATTTTTCTAAAAATTTCTCCCGACCTAAATCATAGCGACTTACTCCCTCCTCGCGAAGCTTTCCTTCAACTTTTGCTTGCGTAGCAATTCCAGCATGATCCATGCCAGGTAGCCATAACGCATTATAGCCTTGCATTCGCTTAGTACGGACCAAAATATCCTGTAAAGTTGTATCCCATGCATGACCAAGATGCAGTTTTCCCGTTACGTTTGGCGGCGGAATTACGATTGTATAAGACTCTTTACCTTCCTCACTTTTCGCTTCAAAAAACTTACCTTCTAACCAGTACGGATACCATTTTTCCTCTGTTGCTTGCGGATCATATTTCGTTGGCATTGAAATTTCTTGATTTGACATTTTTAATTTCCTCCTTTGTTTCGGAAGGTACTAGAGCTAGACACCTTTCCAATTTAAACAATCTATATATTTCCGAAAATAGAAAACTCCCTCCATCCTCAAAGGACGAAGAGAGTAAATTCGCGGTACCACCTTTGTTTGCCATCAATTAGAAAAATGGATTCACACTAGTAATAGCGAAATCCATGTACGATCAGCAAAAATAAAGTATCTTTTTTGATCGTACAACAAGCTGTGTCAATGGCACACTTGATTGTTTTTAACGGTTATAAACCGGCTTCTTCTACTTGGAAAGACTATGCTTGTCGCCTCTTTAGACGCTTGCCTTAGTTTTTCTGATACTCTCACATTTTAATTCCTAAAGTGTAATAGCGGTTCAAAGAAGCTGCTCCAGGGTGACTTTCCATCTTTAGCTCCGAAAAAATCTCTCAGCAATGTTACTGTTAAAGGATGTCAAAATGTTCGATAAACAAAACAGTCGAATTTCTTCGTTGGCTCTGTTTATCGTTTTTAAACACGCACTTTTTGTAACAATGATTTTTCTCTCTGCTGGTATTACAGATGTACTCTTCCCAATCTCAGCATATTTATATTTAATTGCATTCGAAAGCTTAGTATGATGCTCTTCACAAAATTAGTAATCATTGTTGTCAAGTTTTTCAACGAGGCTATGATCATCCTCTTATTAAAAATAGTTCTTATACTGTATTAACATTTTACATGCAAGAGTCAAAAATCGTCAATAGTTGAAACAAAAATTTACTAACATTATTGCCGATAATCCGATTTCCATACACTTTTAGGAAATATTCATTCACATTTCTTATGTCGACTGCATATAGTAATTACAGAAAATAACAGAAAGGAGGAGGAAATTCATGTTAAAAAAAGGTAAATATCGACTTCCTGTGACCGTCAAGTAGAAATGAACACTTTTCGCCAATTAACTTTGAACACTTTCTCCACCAAAAATGGAAGATCGGTGCTTCATTCGATAACTGTCATTATCTAAGTGAATAACTTCAGCTCGGTGAATGATCCTATCTAAAATGGCTGCTGTAATACTTGAATCGCCCATCAACTCGCCCCAATCACTTGGGGCCTTATTTGATGTGAGTATAATAGAAGCATTATTATATAAATAGTTTATTAAATGGAAAAATAGGTTGGCTTCACGTTGATCCATTGCCATAAACATAAGATCATCAATAATCACTAAATTTGAATTTCTAATTCTGCTCATTCTAGTCTGTGACTTTCGAGTGATTTCTTCTGTTTTTAACGTATGGATTAAATCACCCATAGAAATAAACGAAACTTTATATCCGCGGTTGATTGCCTCAATCCCTAATCCTATTGCTAATAAAGTTTTCCCTGCACCTGGCGGTCCCAATAAAATAATGTTGTACAGCTGCTCTACCCATGTTAGCTCTTTTAATTGATTAAACTGTTTTTTACTTAATGATCTCTGTTCATCAAGATTAAAGTCGATCATCGTTTTATGATACGGAAATGTAGCCCATTTTAAGCGTTTTTCTGTTTGTTTTTCTTCCCGGCGCTTTTGTTCAAATGTTAATATCGTTAGTAGAAATGATGTATAGGAAACTTCGTTTGATTCTGCTTCTTTAATTAGTCTTGTTATACTAGTAGATGTTTCCGATAATCGGAGTGTCTTTAATAACTCCTGCACTTGTGCAAACTGACTCATCAAACATCACCTGCCAATACTGACAAATAATCATTTATATCTCTGGTTGCTGGTTTCGTATTCACTAACGATTGGTTGTTTTCATGAAGTATTTTAGTTGTTTCATCGTTATCAGTTGGAGGTGTAACAATCATTTGTCGTTGTCGGTCAAGGTACTGAACCATATCGATAAAATCTGTTGCACAAAATAGTTTCCGGTTAACACATTCTTTTAAAGCTTCATTAATAATTGACTGCTCATGACATTTTATTTCTTTTGATATCAGCTGGAGTTGATCCCTAATGTATCGCGGAAACGCTGATTTAATCGTTTCTAGAAAAGAGAGTGCCATATCTGTATTTTCGAATTTTTCTGCTACTGACTGTATATAAGCTGTAACCCCTTTTGTTCGATCACGCGTATGTTGTCGATCTTGAATTAATTCTCCTTTTGCAACAGACAGTTTATGTTTCGCAAATATTTCCCCTGTGTCAACTTCAACGATCATTAAATAGGCATCGTCGACTTCAGATATTGCTACTTCTGGATACTTTTCAAATGTTCCGAGAGGAACTGAGTAGCGATTAGATTTATACCAAATCGTATTGTCCTTTCGAACCGTCCTTGTTATAATAGATTGGAGTTTAGTTTGACTACCTGCAGGTAAACTGCCAGTAGCCGTTGAGACTGGTCGTAAGTGTTGCTTTTCAAGGAGAAACACTTCGCACGGTCTTTTTTTTGTTGTGTTATGAATCTTATAATTACCCGTACGCTTCAGCCACGCTAACCCATCTTCATTCCATTTATCAATATTTTGAAATATCCGATGTTTGGAAAAGTTCACTTTCACAAAACCTACCATATTTTCAATTTTTCCCTTTGTCTCTGGATCTGCTTTACGACAAACCCAAATCGTTAACTTCCGATCTTCTTTGTACGCTTGAAACTCTTTTGTTAGAATTAAATCACCTCCATTTTCGCTAACGACAAGAAGCGCATCTTGATCATAAACGAGTTCCCTAGGAATTCCAGCAAAATATTGAAAGGCATTTTCATGGGTACGTATAACATCTTTGGTGGTGAAAGGCCGATCCACCCATTCTTTGTATTTGTATCTAGAGTGGGATAGAACAAAAGCTATGAAATAAAGTCTGACCGTTTTTCCCACGATTGTCTTTTGAACTGTTTGTCCAAAATCTACTTGAATTTGTTCGCCCATCGGTAACTCTGCCACGGCTTCATAATCACGCATAGTTGTTTCTTTAGAAATATCATATGATAGTCGTAACTCTCTTACATAGGCTCTTACTGTACTTTCAGAAACATCTTTTACCTGTTTCTTTTCTTGTAGCCAATCATAAACCTGGGCAGCTGTCATATCAGGATGTGAATACAACCACGAAAGGATCAATTCTTTGAATGGGTCTAGCTTTTTTCTTCTACTTTCAAGTTGAACCACCCATTCACTCATGTCACTTGGCGTACTTTTTAAATAGCGATAAACCGTTGTTCTTGAAACCCCTAACTTTCCAGCTACTTTCGATTTACTGAATCCTTGCTTTAGTAATTGCTGAATTTCCATATACATTTGCCACTTATCCACCTTTTTCCTCCACACTGTTGAAAATCTAAGAAACTACTTATCATCATACAGTGTCTTGGTCTTATTTTAAATTTATAGAGAAAAGGAAATTGTTTCTATAGGTGATGGCCCTACGGTCCATCACCTATAGAAGTGCTACCCTTCCTCCTGGAAAATAAGTGTTCATTCTTATCTGGCGGAAACTGTCCAATTTAGTTTATCACTCACACTTCCTCTTTGGTTACGGAGAGCTCGAGATGTTGGCTATCAATTTTTAATTCCATTAACAATTTTTCAACTTGCACGGACCGTTTTTTTTCCATCAACGATTGATGTTGCCATACTTGTAATTTTTGTCATTTTATATCTAACCTAGGTTACTGGGATATTGTAATAAGAAAAAGCAGTCAATCTATAGCTCAGATTGACTGCTTTTTTCTTGTTTGAGTAAATGATTGTAAATAAAATGATTTACTCTAGTTAGGGTAATAATTCGTTTTTCTAGCATTTGTACATACTGTAACTCAGTAATACTGCCATCACGCTTGTTGTAATGATCGATACAATGAAAAATAAGTTCTGGATAAATTAAATAACTTGCAAATAATTTTTTTTCTTCTTCTTCAAGAACTAAAAAATTTTGATATGTTCTTAACCACTCAGCGCCTTGATCCTCACTCCATAACGTGTATTGAAATGACTTGCGAAATGAAATGGCAAGGTCTCGTGCTGGAGTGTCTAACATAGCTTTTTCAAAATTAAACACATATCCATACCCGTTTGGATGGTAAAAAATATGGGAGCGATCAAGCTTACCGTGGCAGAGAACTGCCCGAAAGCTCTGTTTTTCAAGGCAATGATCATACCACTCTTTTAAATGCTTAGTAGCTGCATCTGCCATCATTTGAATACGGCTGAGATGAGTAAGGTAAGTAAGTTCAAATGGTGAGATGAAGGTTTTTCGTTCTGCTTCTTCTGCAAAATACTCCATTTTTAAGCGCCGCTTTTCCCAACGTCTCAGTAATTCTTGATATGAATGATCAATCGTTTCCTTTGAAAAATCTTGGATTTTTACTGTTAATCCATGTAATTTCCCCAATTGTTTAAAGACGATTTTTTCTTTGTTTTCTTCAGGAAATTTTTCTTCTTTCCAAAACCATGGCTGCAAGTAATAGGTTTTGCTATCTCGAGTAATTAGAAAGTCACCGTACTTTGTTGGAATGATTGGGACAACTTGTTTAAAATTAATTTTATCAAGTCTTTTCATCACATGCGTGAACCAATTAGCTTGCTCTTGTGTCAGATCAGCTTCCTTTAAGGCAAACGTTCCTTTTTGTGAAACGATCTTTTTTACTTTTCCAAAATGTTCAATTTTTTCTGGATATAAATCATATTGAAAAAGTATGTGCCCAATAGAGTTTTGGGGGGCTTTATTGATAATCATCTTGCCACCGCCTTTTCTCCTTCTTTTTCAATCCAATTGCTTATTAATAATACCAATTTTCTTGAAGTTTCCCAGCTTTGAAAATACGATTTCATGATTTTTGATGTTCCAGCTACTGTTTCATTTATTGAAAGGTCTCTAAATACCGTTTTAAGCTCATAAGGCAGTAAACATTCTGTTAATAGTAATAGACCTTGATCTCCTTTTAGCGAAAAATATTCATTCGTTTTGTCTAGTAATAATTCGGTAGAGACAGCTCCGTTTTTGAGATACCACTCTTCTAATAAATGGCGAATCGGTTCATATCCTTTTACAGGATGAGCGTCACCGCATATCCAAAATAAGGTAAAAACCACTTGCTTTGCATCGATAAGAGAACTAAAAGGAAGTAAAATAGGGAGCCGTTTTTGATGGATACGATCAAGTAAATGGTCTGCTTTTCGAGTTCTATTTTTCGCCTCGTAGTAGCTGCGCTCTAATACTAGCTTTGCCATTGGATCAAGAAATGGCAGCTCGTCAATGCTAGCTTTATCTGCATCCAACGTTAGTTGGTCTTGTTTTTTGAAACGTTGGCAGTCATCGCTTTGCGCTAAGCCATAAGCTAAAATTGATCCAATTAAGCGACCCCATTCTTGTTCTCTACCTTGACATGGAAACTGTTCTTCAATTTCATCATGGATGGATGTCCAGCCTTTTTCAGAAATAAAAAACGGATCTCCGGCTTTTGTCCGAATCATTCGGTCTAACAAGATTCCAGACTTGTTGCTTATTTCATCACGCCATTTCACATGCCATTGCAACAGCTGTTTATCTTTCCAGATCCGAATTCTTTTTTTTCCATATTCGCTATCAAGTATTTGGTCTTTTTTGAGCCACTTTACGTCTGAGAAGTCATATTCCATCTTAATTTGACGTATCATATCCATAATTTCGGCACCCTATCCTAAGGCATCTTCAAGAAAATAATTGATCAGGATGATGGTCTATTTTCTATACGAGGCCTAATTTCTTATTGTCTTGCTGGTATATACAAGATTTGTCCCACTTCAACATTAGAATCATTTAATCGATTCACTCTAATCAATGCACTTTGGTTGATTTCATACCTGTTAGCTACCATATCTAACGTTTCATCTTCTTGAACGATACACATTTTGAGTTTTTTAAACTCTTCTCCACCTTTAGTAAGCATCTTTGTTAAATACAATGCATTTTCATTTTCTTCTTTAGCCGATATTACTTCTGCAGGCTCTTCCTGGAATGGAACTTCAACAAGAACAACTTCTTCCCTAGTATCATTTGTTTGCTCATGTTCAAGTTCTTGTGGCGCTTTTTGGTAGGTCTCATGTTGAATTTCTCGATCTGTTTCTTTGGCTTTTTGTTGCTCTTGCTTCAGTCTATCTCCAGCAAGACTTTTTAACATTCCATATGAGTTATCCTGCTTTAGCTCTGGCTGCTCAATCTTTGTTTCAGCCTTTGCTGTTGCCTCTTGCTGGGGTTCCTCTTTAATAACACCAAAGGCAATTGCAGGAATTTTCACTTTAGGTACTTCTGTTACAAGCTCTACTTGTTTCGTTTCCGCAGACAGTTCGAGCTCCGTTTGAATTCTATCTTTCAGATTAACTTCCTGATAACCGTCCCGATCTTGCTCGCTAGCATCTGTTTCATTAGAATTGGGTATAGTTAGTTTAACTGACTCTACTGACTCTTCTTGGCCACCTGAAGCCTCAAATACTACTGCATCATTTTGGTCTTCTAATTGATCTTGAGATACCGCTTCTAATCGTTCTTCTCGATCGTCAATTGCTTCTGGAGTTTTCTGCTCATTTGTCTCTTCTAACCAAACTTGCCCCGCTCGCTCTCCTACACCATCATTTTTTTCAGCGCTGTCGGAAATGTCTCCAAGCTCTGATCCCACTTCTTCATATGCTTCGTAATGAAACGAGCGATCTTCTTCAACCGATTCTACTATTTCGTCTCTAGCTTGAGATTTCTCTTTCACTATATTTCCCGTTGACATCCCTGTAATTGCCACATCTGCTGTAAGCTGAATGCAACCACGTTCAGGTAAATCATAGTCAAATGACTCTACAAGTACATAAATATCATCTAAACTATTAATTCGCTCTTGCGGTATCGTTACATCAATAGGAAAAAAATGTCTAATTTGACCTGTTCCGTCTTCGTTTATTGTTACTTCTTCAATGGAACGAAACCCAACCTGTTCAGAGAGTGACGAGAGCTCTTCAGTAGGATTACTATTCCCATTGGAGCGGTATTCACCCGTTAGTTTTAATCCTCCACGAATTAAAACATAATCTCCGCTTTCCTGTACGGTTATATCTGGCTCTAATGACAATGATAAAATTTCGTCTACTTCTTGATCTTTATTAAGCCACACCGATTCTTCAATGGAAAATGATAGCTTTGATGAATGATCTTGTGTCAACGACCTCTCCTCCTAATTTTATATTTAAATTCCTCCGCTAGTGAAAAATGGGACACGTCCCCTTAAACGGACTTATACCAATACTTTACAGATGTATGACAAGACTTAAGGAAATATGAATCATTTCAGAAGAATTTTAAAAATATAGCACGTATGTCCTACCTCTTTTAGCACCAGACATCTTAACATTTAATAAAGTTAATATTTTTGTTCCTGTTGTGATAGAAGGAAAATGTAGAAAGTCTTAGTCTAATATATTGTCCTGCTTTATGCATAGACGAGAAAATAAATTTAGTTTTTTAGTTGTTTAGTTGTAAAGACTTCTTTATTCTTTATTTTTTATATTAGCTTCAAACTGATGTATTTTCGAGACAACATTGGCTGCAGGAGTAACTATTTGTAAAGCTTCTTTCTAATTTTAATTTGGAGATCCTTTAATAATTGTTGATGGGTTAAAAATCACTACTAATGTATGAATAGGTATTGGGGGAAATTTGTATTTAAGAAGCAAAGCTTGTAATCGAAGTTTTTGAAGTTTTACTTGGGATATCGGATCTTTAAAAGTTTCTTCTACTTCGTTTTGTTTGCGGATTAGCAGCTTAAAATCACCGTCAAAATGGAGAGTCCCCGATATGTTTTTAATTTTTAGAAAGTTTTTCAATTTTTGGGGGTCGTATCAGCTCTTTGTTTATCAATATAATCAACTTCTCAACCCCATCTCAATAAGGACAGTTATATCAATACCTTTAATTCAGTTTAGTTTTGCATAAAAAAGATCTAGCACCACAATAAGTGCTAGACCTCCTCATTATTAATTTGTCGATCAGTCTCTATTTGTTTTAATAACGTTCTATTCATACTGGTTGCGCCAACATCATTATCTATCACATTCAAACTATCCATAACAGTCAACTTATCCAAACTATTATTATCTAACCAACAATTCGCGAAAATGCTTTATCTGCAGCTGCAATCGTCTTTTCAATATCTGCGTCTGTGTGTTTCGTTGAAAGGAACATTCCTTCAAACTGTGAAGGTGCTATTGAAACTCCTTCTACTAACATATAACGGAAATAGGCTGCAAAACGATCTAAATCTGCTGTTTTTGCTTTTTCATAGTTAGTCACTTTTTGATCTGTAAAGAAGAAGCCGATCATCGAACCTGCTTGGCTTGTTTGATGCGCAATACCATGTTTAGTCGCAGCCTCAGACAATCCGTCAGCTAGTTTTTTACCAAGACGGTTAAATTCAAGATAGTGCTCTGGAGTTAGCTGTGATAATGTTTCGTAACCTGCAGTCATGGCTAGTGGATTTCCAGATAATGTTCCGGCTTGATAAATTGGTCCACTAGGTGCGATTTGTTCCATAATTTCACGCTTACCGCCGTAAGCGCCAACTGGAAGCCCACCGCCAATTACTTTGCCGAGGCAGGTAAGGTCAGGCGTGACACCAAATTCACCTTGGGCACAGTGATATCCAACACGGAAACCGGTCATGACTTCATCAAAAATTAGTAACGTCCCGTTTTGCTCAGTGATTTCTCGAACTGCTTCTAGATAACCTGGCTCAGGACGAACGACGCCCATATTACCTGCTACCGGTTCAAGGATAACTGCTGCAATATCATCGCCATACTCCTTAAAGACATATCGCAGACTTTCTACATCGTTATACGGTACGGTTAATGTATTCATCGCAACCGCTTCAGGAACTCCTGGGCTATCGGGTAAGCCTAATGTCGCTACCCCTGAACCTGCTTTAATAAGTAAAGAGTCGCCATGCCCATGATAGCAGCCTTCAAATTTCAAAATTTTGTCTCGTCCAGTATAACCTCGAGCTAAACGTAACGCGCTCATTGTCGCTTCTGTCCCAGAGTTAACCATCCTCACAACTTCAACCGATGGCACACGCTCAATAACTAGCTCAGCCATTTTCGTTTCTAACTCACTTGGTGCACCAAAGCTTGTCCCTAACTCAGCGGCTTTTTTCAAAGCTTCAATGACTTGCTCATCAGCATGTCCTAACACAAGTGGTCCCCATGAAAGCACATAATCTATATATTCATTTCCATCGATATCATAAATTTTTGAGCCTTTGCCACGTTCCATAAACACCGGCTCCATACCGACTGATTTAAAAGCACGAACAGGACTATTTACGCCACCCGGCATTAATGATTTTGCTTTTGCAAAAGCTTCTATTGATTTATCAAATGATCTCATAATTTCCTCCTTTTAGTCGGTTTGTTGGTTTGTTGGTTAGTTACTAGTTGGTTAGGAAGGTCAAAGGCTTTAAGAGCTAGTACTTTTGCTTTTGCCCTTGAAATTGCTTTTCCTTACCAACTTTCCAACTCTTCCAACTTATTTTATCTTACTCACTCAACCATTTCGCAACGTCTTTAGCAAAATAGGTAATAATTAAATCTGCACCGGCACGCTTCATACTAGTTAGCATTTCCGTGACAACGGCTCGCTCATCGATCCAGCCGTTTAAGCTTGCAGCTTTGACCATCGCATATTCTCCACTAACGTTATAGGCAACAACAGGCGTTGAAAAATTATCTTTTACTTCCCGAATAATATCTAAATAGGATAAAGCTGGTTTCACGATTAAAAAGTCAGCTCCTTCTATGACATCACTTTCAGCTTCGCGTAGGGCTTCTAAGCGATTAGCAGGGTCCATTTGATATGTCTTACGATCACCAGCTGAAGGCGCACTATGAGCTGCATCGCGGAATGGTCCGTAAAATGCAGATGAATATTTGACGGCATACGACATAATCGGAATATTAGTGAACCCAGCTTCGTCTAATCCTTGACGAATTGCTGCAACAAATCCATCCATCATATTTGATGGAGCGATAATATCAGCTCCAGCCTTTGCTTGCGAAACAGCAGTTTTTGCTAGTAGCTCAAGGGTTGGGTCGTTTAATATCGTTCCTTCTTCAACGACACCACAATGTCCGTGGCTAGTAAATTGACATAAACAAGTATCTGCAATCACAACTAACTCATTATTAATTGTTTTAATTTTTTTGATTGCTTGTTGAACAATTCCGTCATCACAAAAAGCACTCGTTCCAACATCATCCTTATGTTTTGGAAGACCAAAAACAATCATTGATAAAATCCCTAAATCAGTAATCGTCTTGACTTCTTCTTCTAATAAATCAAGGGAAATTTGATAAACTCCTGGCATCGAAGCTACTTCATTTTTGATATTTTCACCTGCCATTACAAAAATCGGGTAAATTAAATCTTCTTTCTTAAGCACCGTTTCTCTTACCATTGAACGAAGATTTGCCGATGTGCGTAAGCGGCGATGACGTTTAAATTCTAACATTTATTTTTCCTCCTTTAGCTTTTCCATTACCGTTTCAAGCATACCTTGTAACGTATATTGGTTTGGCTCTGTATGAACCGGTAATCTGTGTTTTTTCATTTCCTTTGTTGTAATCGGACCAATAGAAGCAAAAATAAGATTGTCGATATAATCTCGCCAATCTGTTCCTTCAAGTAAGCGCACAAAATTATCGACTGTAGACGAACTTGTAAAAGTCACAACATCAATTTGGCTTTTTTTAATCAGCTCATACAACTTGGCTTTAGAGCTCATTTCAATAACAGTTTCATAAACATCTAATTCGGTTACAAAGATATCATTCTCCCGCAGACCATTTCCAATTACATTTCTTGCTAAACTGCCCCTTGCAATCAATACATTTTCGCCTTTTTTGACTCGTTTTAAAAGTGCAGCTAATAAGCTTTCAGCAACAAAAAGTGGAGGCGTTAGGTCGGCCTTTAAACCATAGCCTTCTAGAATATCTTCTGTCTTTGTTCCGACAACAGCAATTTTAAATTTCTCTAGTAATGACAGCTCTTTACCACTATTTCTAAATTCTTGAAAAAAGAAATCAATCCCATTTTTACTCGTAAAAACTAACCAATCATATGTATGAAGCAAATTTAATTCCTTGGTAATATCCGTTTTATCAACAACTGCTCTACAAGTAATTAACGGCATTTCAACCGGATTGCCACCGTACTTCTTTATTTGCAAGGAAAGAGCAGAGGCTTGTGCCTTTGCCCTCGTCACTAAAATATTTTTCCCTTGAAGGTCCATTACTGATCCAACTCAAGTTTAACCGCATCAAGAATATCTTTTGCACCTCTCTCAAGCAACTTACTGGCTAGTTGGGCGCCAAGTTTCACTGCGTCAGTTCCTACCATTCTCTCTTTTAAAATCACTTTACCATCAGGGGAGCCAACAAGACCGACTAAGACGATTTCATTATTGTCATTTAATTCAGCATATCCTGCAATTGGTACTTGGCAACCTCCTTCAATTTTATGAAGAAATGAACGCTCTGCTGTAACACATCGATTTGTTATCTCTTCAGTGAACTTGCTAAGCAACTCGCGTAATTCAGTGTCATCAGTTCGGCATTCAATACCTAGAGCTCCTTGGCCTACTGCTGGAACACATATGTCTTTCGGTAAAAATTCAGTCACAACGTCAGCACTCCAACCCATACGCTCTAGTCCTGCTGCTGCTAAAATAATCGCATCATACTCACCGTCACGACATTTCTTCAGTCTGCTATCTATATTACCACGGATCCACTTGATTTCTAAATCTGGTCGACGAGCTAACACTTGTGCTGAACGTCGTAAACTACTCGTTCCAACGACAGAACCAGCTTCTAGTTCTAATAAGCCTTTGCCATTATTAGAAATCCAAGCATCACGCGGATCAACACGCTTTGGCACACACCCAATTGTTAATCCCTCTTGAAGAACGGCTGGCATATCTTTCATACTATGAACCGCCATATCTATTTCACTATTAATCATTGCTTGTTCAATCTCTTTAACGAATAACCCTTTTCCACCAACTTTAGATAATGTTACATCTAAAATGATATCCCCTTTAGTTACGATCTTCTTTACTTCAAATTCAAATTCGCCACCTAATTTTTTTAACTGGTCAATAACCCAATTTGTCTGTGTTAAAGCTAGTTGACTTTTTCTTGAACCGATAATAATTTTTCTCATAATAACCTCCGTGGTGGTTTTAATTTAGTACCATAAATGGAAATTTGATAGTACCCCTGATAAAAAATAATTAATTAAGATAAGTAAAAATCCTGCTATGTTTAATAAAACTAATGAATAACCGCTGTTTTTCTTTACTACTCGTGAATATAGATAATAGCCATATACGATTAACACTAAGGCCGAAGTAATAATTTTCGAATCAAACCAGGGTATATAACCCAGTGCAATAGAGGCCCAAACAAATCCAAGGATAACTCCCATTAATAATAACGGGAAGCCCAGTACTGAAAACATAAACGCAAGGTGTTCTGATTTAGATAAATCACCAAACCGGGATAACCGCTTGCTCCAACGTTTCTGTTTTAACATTTGATGTTGATAGTAATACATAATTGAAAAAATAAAAGCAAACGTAAAGGCGCCGTAAGCAAGCAAAACTAACGTTACATGAATAAAGAGTAACTCAGAAATTAATAGAGCTTGCAATTTTTGCGATATGTCTCCAGTTGGAACAAATACGCTAATTGCCATAATCGCAAATCCAAAAATATTCGTAAAAAATACAAATAAATCAACCTTAAAAAACCAGTTAATGACAAGTGAAACACTGACAATAATCCAAGCATAAAAAAACAATCCTTCAAAAGATGTCATGATTGGGAGGCGATTAAACTCAATCATTCGTAAGACAAAAAATATTGTCTGAAGGACCCAGACAATAGAAAGTAACCAGAAGGAAATACGGTTAACCTTCTGGTTTTTGTGCAAGAAATCAATGAAATAACCCGTAACACTTAAACAATATAAAAGAACCGTAACGATATATAAAAGATTTAACATTCCCCAAAACTCCTCTCTTAGGAGCGAACTACTACATCTTTGATGAAGGAAGAAACAACTTCTTGCTTCGCATCAGCTTTTTCTTCCAAAATACATGTCGATTTTTGTGCCTCAAGTTCGTTTTCAATTGCAAAGATCCTCGTGAATAATTCTAATGATTCTGAAGCTTCTTTTTCAACGGCTAATTCTTTAGCTGCTATAATTGGATCACGTATCAATTGATTAATGATACTCTTCATATGCTTATTTAATACTTTTTTATCTCGTTCAGACAAATTTGGTAATTTACGTTCAAGACTTATCATCGTTTCTTCCTGAACAGAAAGAGCTTTAGTACGTAATGCAGAAATAATTGGAACTACTCCTAACGTACGTATCCAGCATTGGAACTCTGTTAATTCAGCTTTAATCATGATTTCTATCTTTTCTGCTTCCTTTTTACGTTCAACCATATTAGCCGTAACAATTCCTTCTAAGTCGTCAATATCGTATAAATAAACACTTTCTAATTCACTTAAGCTCGGCTCTATATCACGTGGTACAGCAATATCAACAATAAATAGTGGCCGACCTTTGCGTTTTTTTATAATTGATGCAACCATAGCTTTCGTCACAACATATTCTTTCGAACCAGTTGAACTAATTAAAATATCCGCACTAGCTAACGCATCTGTTAGCTCATTTAATGGTCTTGCTTCCCCTAAAAATTTATCTGCAAGTTCAATTGCTTTTGACATCGTTCGGTTAATAACAGTAACTTTTCCAACTCCATTAGCATGAAGGTGTTTACCTGTTAATTCACTCATTTTTCCAGCACCAAAAATAAGCACATGCTTACTTTTGAAATCGCCAAAAATTTTCTTCCCTAATTCCACTGCTGCGTAACTAACAGAAACGGCATTTTCACCAATAGATGTCTCTGAATGAGCACGTTTAGCTAGCGTAATTGCTTGCTTAAAAAGTTGATTGAAAACGGAACCAGTTGTTTGTTGCTTTTGGGCAAATAGAAAGCTTTCTTTGATTTGACCCAAAATTTGTGTTTCACCAACAACCATAGAACTTAATCCAGAAGTAACCCTCAATAAGTGCTCAATAGCACGATCATTCTCATATACATCTAAATGATCTTCAAACTCGCTTGCCGGAAGATCAAACCACTGTGATAAAAACGTTTTCATATAGTACTTACCAGTATGAACCTGATCAACAACCGCATATATTTCTGTCCGATTACATGTCGAAACGATTACAGCCTCGAGGATGCTTTTTGTTTTTATTAGACTATGAATAGCGCATTCAAGTTCTTCCCCTTGAAATGTAAATTTTTCGCGAATTTCAACAGGCGTTGACTTATAGTTTAAACTAGTAACTAGGATGTGCACGCATTTTCACCCCCAAAGATGGTTTCTATATCAGCATATTTTCACGTGCGTAAAAATATTAATTTCTTTCATAATTATAACATCCAACCTAGCTCATAAAAAAAAGAAGTGTGAACAGAGAGTGAACTTATATGAATGTTTAAATAAACACTCTCAATATCATTTTAATTTGGACTTTATTCATAAATTATTCTATCATGAAAATGAGTGAAAAGAAACTCTAGTAACCTAGATTCTACTACCAATAAATTTTAGGGGAGAAAAATATGAAGCGACAAGGAGTTTTTCCAGGAGTTTTATTAATTGGTGTTGGACTAATTTTTCTATTACAAAATTACAACATTCCTTTTAAGAATGAGATTTTTTCATGGCCATCAATACTACTTATTATCGGTCTTACTGCTTTATTTCAAGCATACATAGGCAAAGACTATCACTCGATTTTCACTGGTTTCTTATTAGTAGGTTTAGGCATTCATTTTCATGGTCTACGGTTGTTTTCTTTTTGGCCAGATCATTGGGCCGTGTTTACAATCATTATTGGTCTAGCATTTCTTTTGCGTTATAGTAAAACAAAAAAAGACGGACTAGTCCCAGGAATCGGGCTGCTACTCGTCTCTCTAGTTGCTTTTATTTATACAGGATTTATTGATTTATTCGGCTCATTATTTACATATGTTGAAAATTTTTGGCCAGTAGCTTTAATCGGCGTGGGTTGTTACTTGTTATTTTTCAGAAAATAGCATTAGCTATTAAAAACCAACACTTCCTCTGGCATTTAACCTGTCAGGAGGAGGAATGTTGGTAAAGCAGTTCAAAAGAATAGAAGCAGTTGGTTATCTTTTATCTTTTATCTTTTATCTTTTATCTTTTATCTCTTATCTTTTCCTTACCAACTTTCCAACTTTCCAACTTTCTACTTTCTACTTTCCACTCTTCAACTTTCCTCTTCATTTTCCAACTTCACAATCTTTTTCGGCTTTTTTAAGAAAGATTCAATCGTACTCCATGCTTTTTCTTTTCCATAGCCTGTTTCTGAAGAAAAAATAACGATAGGGTCGCCCGGGTCTTTATTTAGTTTTTCTCTAATAGCTTTTTCGTGTTTTTCCCATTTACCTTTAGGAATTTTATCAGCTTTTGTAGCAATGATGATTACTGGAACATCAAAGTGCTTTAACCATTCATACATGATTACATCATCTTTTGAAGGATCATGACGGATATCAATAATCTGAACAACTGCTTTTAAATTTTCACTTTTTGTAACGTATGTTTCAATCATTCTTCCCCAAGCGTCGCGCTCAGTTTTTGGAACTTTAGCAAAACCATAGCCCGGTACGTCAACGAAGTGCATCACCTCATTGATGATATAAAAATTTAATGTTTGCGTCTTTCCGGGTTTTTGTGATGTTCTTGCCAAATTTTTGCGGTTAATCATTTTATTAATAAAAGACGATTTCCCAACATTAGAGCGCCCAGCAAGGGCTATTTCTGGTAGCCCCGCATTTGGGTATTGCTCTGGTTTTACTGCACTTATCACAATTTCACTTTGGGTAACTTTCATTTTTTTTCTCCTACTAAAGCATGCTTTAATACTTCATCTAAGTGTGATACTGGGATAAACGTTAAATCCGCTCGAATGCTTTCTGGAATATCATCAATATCTTTTTCATTGTCTTTTGGGATAATGATGATCTTCAAGCCAGCTCGATGCGCACTCATTGTTTTTTCCTTTAAGCCACCAATAGGTAATACACGGCCTCTTAACGTAATTTCACCTGTCATCCCTACTTCTTTACGCACTGCTCGTCCTGTTAGAGCTGAAATAAGGGCTGTGGCCATTGTGATCCCTGCTGAAGGGCCATCTTTTGGTGTTGCTCCTTCTGGGACGTGAATATGAATATCGTGTGTTTCATGAAAGGTTGGATCAATGTCTAATTCCGCTGAACGAGACCGAATGTAAGAAAATGCTGCTTGGGCAGATTCTTTCATGACATCGCCAAGCTTACCGGTTAATGTTAGCTTACCTTTACCAGGAGCAAGGGAAACCTCAATAGACAGAGTGTCACCTCCAGCAGTTGTGTAAGCTAGTCCTGTTGCTGCCCCTACTTGATCGACTTCTTCGGCAATTCCATAACGGAATTTTGGTTTACCTAACATTTGTTCAACTGTATTATTGGTGACAATGACTCGTTTTTTGTCTCCAGACACAATGATTTTCGCAGCTTTACGGCAAAGTGTCGCCATTTGTCGCTCTAAATTTCGAACTCCAGCTTCACGTGTGTAGTAACGAACCACTTTCGTAATTGCTTCATCTTTTACTTGTATTTTTGATTTATTGAGACCATTTTCTTTTATTTGTTTAGGTAATAAAAACTGTTTACCGATATGAAGTTTTTCTAGTTCCGTATAACCAGGAATATAAATAATTTCCATTCGATCTAATAATGGTCCAGGAATTGTTCCAACATTATTTGCTGTTGTTACAAACATAACCTTCGACAAATCGTAAGCCTCTTCAATAAAATGATCACTAAATGTATTGTTCTGTTCTGGATCAAGCACTTCCAATAATGCAGATGATGGATCACCTCTGAAATCATTGGCCATTTTATCAATTTCATCAAGGAGAAAAACAGGATTTATTGTTCCGGCTTTTTTCATTCCTTGAATGATCCGACCTGGCATTGCACCTACATAAGTCCGACGATGACCGCGAATTTCTGCTTCATCTCGAACTCCACCTAAAGAAATTCGGACAAAGTTCCGATCTAATGATCTGGCAATCGATTTAGCTAACGATGTTTTCCCAACCCCAGGAGGTCCCGCTAAACAGAGAATAGGACCCTTTATCTGTTTAGTTAACTGTTGTACAGCCAAGTACTCAAGAACTCGTTCCTTAACTTTTTCTAATCCGTAATGATCCTCATTTAAAATTGTTTCTGTTCGTTTAATGTCTAAGACGTCTGCCGTCTCTTTAACCCAAGGCAAGTTAATGAGCCAATCTATATAATTACGAATGACTGAGCTTTCTGCAGAAGTTGCTGGCATTTTATCATAGCGCTCAAGTTCTTTTAATACTTTTTCTTCAATAGCTTCTGGCATCATTGCTTCTTCAATCCGCTCTTTAAAAACAGCCATTTCTCCTTCTTTTCCTTCTTTATCGCCAAGTTCTTTTTGGATAGCTTTCATTTGTTCGCGTAAATAGTATTCTTTTTGTGTTCGTTCCATTGATTTTTTTACACGTTGACCAATTTTCTTTTCCAAACCCAGTACTTCTTTTTCATTATTTAAAATTTCAATTAGGTTCCCTAATCGTTCTTTTACAGAAATTGTTTCTAAAATTTTCTGTTTTTGAACTATTTTTAATGGCAAATGGGAAGCAACTACATCTGCTAATCGACCCGGCTCAACGATATCTGCAACAGAAGCCAATGTTTCCGCTGAGATTTTTTTGGAAAGCCTTATATATTGGTCAAATTGAAGCAAAACATTTCGCATCAATGCTTGTTCCTCTGCATCGGCCAACAATTCGTCTTCTACTAATGTCATTTCAACTTCGAAAAATTCCTCGTTTTCCAAAAAGCGCTCGACTCTCGCTCTTTGTATTCCTTCTACTAATACACGGATCGTTCCATTAGGAAGTTTTAACATTTGCTTCACTTTTGCGAGCGTTCCAATTGTATAAATTTCTTCCTTCGATGGTTCGTCAACAGCAATTTCTCTTTGTGTCGCAAGTAATATGTTGTGATCATTTACCATAACATGCTCTAGTGCCTGTACTGATTTATTTCGACCAACATCTAGGTGAAGTACCATTGTTGGGTAGACGAGAATACCTCTTAAGGGCAAGAGCGGAATAATAATTTTATTTTCTTTTTCCATATGTAACACACCTCCGTACAACATCATCTATTGTTTTAATCCAAGTTTAACTTTTACCTATATTTTTAACTATTATAGAGCAAATTTACCAATGTTAACCTTGTATAATTCTATCTTATCGTACTGTCTTTGTCTAATCTAACTAATTTATTAGCTTCTTTAACTCTTAGCTTTGATGAAAAGGTGGACGTCGAGATATTGAAATCCACCTCCATCTATTATATAAATGTTGTTTCTAGATCTGCATGCTTATTAGCACTAGCTGGGATGACGTCTTCTTGCTGTAACTCTTCTTCTTTAACAAAAGCAAGATCAAAAACCTGTTGGAGTGTCCCGACACAAATCACTTCAATATCTTCTTGTTCTTTAAATATAGCCTGATCATTTCCTTTAGGGATAATGACTCGTTCCACTCCTGCCTGCTTGGCTGCCTCTACTTTTGCAACGACTCCTCCAATCGGTTTTACTTGACCATGGATACTTAATTCACCGGTCATCGCTAATTTATTATCAACTTTCAACCCATATATAGCAGAGTAAATAGCCGTTGCCATTGAAATCCCTGCTGATGGGCCATCAATAGGAGTTCCACCCGGAAAATTAACATGGATGTCATAGTCCTCTGTATAAACGCCCATTTGTTTCAGTACAGTTAAGACATTTTCCACTGACCCCTTTGCCATACTTTTCCTTTTAATAGAACGAACCCTATTTCCTGTACTTTCTTCTTCAGCAATACCGGTAATATTAATTTTCCCATTTCCTTTGTTTTCATATGCAGTCACTTCAATTTCAATAATAACTCCTGAATTCGGACCATATACTGCAAGTCCGTTAACTAGACCGATTTCAGGTTCCTCGTGAATATTTTTCTCTGGACGTGGCGAACGTTGACTAGAGTGGATCACCCACTCTATATCTGAAATTTTTATTTTCTGACGATTCTCTGATATAGCAATTCCGGAAGAAATTTGAACAATATTTACTGCTTCGCGGCCATTTGTAGCATATTTAGAAATAAGTTCAAAGACACCGTCCTCGCACTCATATTCAATTTTTGCGACTGCCCTTTTGGCAACAACAATAATTTCCGAAGGTGTTAACGCACGAAAATAGACTTCTAGGCAACGAGAACGAATTGCTGGTGGGATTTCACTCGGTGTTCTTGTAGTCGCTCCAATGAGACGGAAGTCAGCTGGTAAGCCGTTTTTAAAAATATCATGGATATGCTGTGGAATTTGTGTATTTTCTTCACTATAATAAGCGCTCTCAAAAAATACTTTTCGATCTTCCAGTACTTTTAATAATTTATTAAATTGAATCGGGTGAAGTTCTCCTATCTCATCGATAAACAAAACACCACCATGAGCCTTCGTAACAGCGCCATGCTTAGGCTGTGGGATTCCTGCTTGACCCATGGAACCTGCTCCTTGATAAATAGGGTCATGTACAGAACCAATAAGCGGGTCTGCAATACCTCGTTCATCAAAACGAGCTGTTGTTCCATCCAGTTCTATAAATATACTTGAGGCACGAAATGGAGAGGCTTTATTTTTCTTTGCTTCCTCCAAAACTAACCGGGCTGCTGCTGTTTTACCAACTCCTGGTGGTCCATAGACAATAATGTGCTGTGGGTTTGGTCCACATAATGCAGCACGTAATGAACGGATCCCGTCATCTTGCCCAACAATTTCTGCAAAGCTTTGTGGGCGAACTTTTTCAGAAAGTGGCTCACTTAAATTGATTGATCTCAACCTTCTTAATTGTTCTAATTCTTTCTTTGATTCTTTATCAACTGAAACCCGTTGTGTACGTTGACTTTTTAAAAGATTCCAAAAGTAAACACCAATTATCACACCAAAGAATAATTGAATTAACAACGCTATTCCTGTCCAATTCATGAAGTCCCCTCCTACATAATTTTCAAGATCCATGCCACTAGTATCTCCGCTAATAGATAGGGTAATCTCCAAAACAAGAGAAGGGAATAATTGTTACTTCTGCTGTAAAGGCAGAAGTAACGTTGGAAAGTTGGAAAGTAGAAAGTTGGAAAAAAGTTCAAAAGCCTTTACGTACTGCTCTTGCTCTTGCTTTTGCTTTTGACTTTCAAACTTTCCGCTTTTGACTTTCCCTTTCCAGCTATAAAAAACTAGCTAGCGCCCGACGGGTGCTAGCTAGTTTTTTTATGCACTTTCTTTTGGTAATAGATGTTGGATTATTTCACCATCTTTTGTTTCTAAGATCGGCGTTACTTTATCTGTAACTACTTCAGCTGTAATTTTACACTTAATGATATCGTCCCTTGAAGGAAGCTCGAACATGACATCAAGCATAATCCCTTCAATGATCGAACGTAAGCCACGCGCTCCTGTTTTTCGTTCGATTGCATGTTTAGCTACTTCTACTAATGCTTCCTCAGTAAATTCAAGTGCAACATCGTCAAGTTCTAATAGCTTTACATATTGTTTTACTAATGCATTTTTTGGTTTTGTTAAAATTTCAATTAGAGCTCCTTCATCAAGCGGCTCTAAGCTTGAAATAACTGGAAGTCGGCCGATGAATTCAGGAATTAATCCAAAACGTAATAAATCTTCAGGTAATACTTTAGCTAGGTATTCACCAGTTTTTAAATCCTCTTGTTTACCTTCAGATCCAAAACCAATAACCTTTTTACCTAAACGACGCTTAATAATTTGTTCGATCCCGTCAAAGGCACCACCGACAATAAATAAAATATTCGTTGTATCAATTTGAATAAACTCTTGATGCGGGTGCTTTCTTCCGCCCTGCGGCGGTACACTTGCTGTTGTTCCTTCAAGTATTTTCAATAGCGCTTGCTGAACACCTTCACCTGAAACGTCACGGGTAATTGATGGATTTTCAGATTTACGAGCTACTTTATCAATTTCATCAATATAAATAATTCCTTTTTCAGCTTTTTCAACATCGTAATCAGCCGCTTGAATCAGTTTCAAGAGAATGTTTTCAACGTCTTCGCCAACGTATCCAGCTTCTGTTAGACTTGTCGCATCAGCAATCGCGAACGGCACATTTAGAATACGAGCCATCGTTTGAGCTAATAACGTTTTACCACTACCTGTTGGTCCAATCATACAAATATTACTTTTTGAAAGTTCCACATCGTCTGCCTTTTGGGTTGAATTAACTCGCTTATAGTGATTATATACGGCAACAGATAATGTCTTTTTAGCTTGTTCTTGTCCAATTACATAGTCTTCCAAAATGTTAATAATTTCCTTAGGTTTAGGGATATCTTGAAAATCAACCTCTTCTTCTGTCCCAAGTTCTTCTTCAACAATTTCTGTACATAATTCAATACATTCATCACATATATATACACCTGGTCCGGCTACAAGCTTTCTTACTTGATCTTGCGTTTTGCCACAAAAAGAACACTTAAGCTGTCCTTTTTCATCATTAAATTTAAACATAAATTTTCACCCCTCAAAGATAGTTCTATATCGTAAATTAGATTATGTTTACTAAGATTCAACAGTTAACCTTCATAATTCTTTATGTATTGGATTTTATCATATTTAACTCCAGTGTTGCTAATAGAAGCACCTATACTTTTTAAAATATGTAACTCATTATGTAGAAAGTTATATCAGCTTAATTATTAATGGACTTATTTCAAAACAGATTCAACGAATAATAGTAACTAACAAAGTCCACACTTAAGTATATGTTATTATGTTAAATTTTACCTCCTTTTTCTTAATTACAAGTATTTAATGTATAAAACAAGGCACGAATTTATCTCGCGCCTTGTCAATATTCAATACTTTATTTTCCAGCAAGTTTACTATTTTCGACTAAGAAATCTACTGCTTTGCGAACTTTTAAATCGCCCTTCAAAGCCTCGATGCCACCTTGTGTTTCTAAAATTTGCTTTAACTCGTCTACTGGACGCTTGTAAAGCTCTGCCATTTTCTCTAGCTCAGCTGCTACGTCTTCTTCAGAAGCTTCAAGACTTTCTTTCTCAGCAATCGCTTCAAGAGTTAGATTGATCCGAACTCGCTTATCAGCATCTACTTTAAACTGCTCACGCATTTTAGTTTCATCTGATCCCGAAAATTGGTAATACATATCAAGACTCATTCCTTGTCCTTGAAGACGTTGACCAAATTCTTCTAACATGCGGTCAACTTCAGTTGTAATCATTGAATCAGGAATCTCAATTGTCGAATTTTCAGCAGCTGTTTCCACTAGTGTGTCACGCTTATTATTATCTGCTTCTATTCCTCTATCTTTGTGCATTTTCTCTTTGATTTCCTTCTTTAAATCTTCTAACGTTTCCACTTCTTCATTGACGTCTTTTGCAAACTCATCGTCAAGCTCAGGAAGTTGTTTTCGCTTAATGTCATGCACAGTTACCTTAAAGACAGCCAATTTCCCAGCAAGATCTGGAGCGTGATATTCCTCAGGGAAAGTTACTTCAACGTCTTTCTCGACTCCTGATTTAACACCAACTAATTGCTCTTCAAAGCCTGGAATAAAAGAATTTGATCCAATTTCAAGTGAATAATTTTCTCCTTTTCCACCTTCAAACGGCTCACCGTCCACAAAGCCTTCAAAGTCGATAACTACTGTATCTCCGTTAACAACAGCTTCGTCTTCAACGACTGTTAATTCTGCGTGCTTTTCTTGAAGTTGTTTTAATTCTAACTCAACATCCTCGTCTGTAACAATTGTTTCCAATTCTTCTACTTCTAAACCTTTATATTCTCCAAGATTTACTTCTGGTTTTACCGTAACTGTTGCTTTTATAATTAAATTTTTACCTTTAGAGATTTCTTCTACGTCAATTTCAGGGCGATCGACAGGCTCAATTTTTGTTTCCATCACAGCGCCTGCGTATGCTTCTGGTAGTAGAATATCAATAGCGTCTTGGTACAATGATTCTACACCAAAGCGTTGTTCAAACATCGGACGCGGTATTTTCCCTTTACGAAATCCTGGAATATTTACTTTTTTTACTACCTTTTTGAAAGCTTCATCTAAAGCTGTATCTACTTTAGCCGCTTCTACTTCAATTGTAAGAACACCTTGGTTTCCTTCTAACTTTTCCCATTTTGCACTCATTTATTCTTTCCCTCCAACATTTTCATCGTTAAGTATTTTTAGCTTGTCTTACTGGATTATATGATAATACACCTTTACAACCATTACATTATAACATAGAGCTAGATGATTTCAACTGTCATACCTTTGGTTTACCTTGGAAATTTTCTATCTAAGTATTTTTTAAAAAATAAGTATATCCGTTTTTACTTTGAATAATGTCTAGCTCCAAGTCACATCCTTGAGTTACTTCATAGCAGGTTTGCGACGAGTAACCGCAGGAGCAAGCGCCATCAGCTCGACTGCTTTTCTTATTATGTATAACTCTTATATGTTCCCTTTTCTACTTTCATGATCTCGGTCGCACAAGCAACCATTTCATCGATGTCAACTTCATATTGGCTAGCAATTTCAAAGTCATCCCATTCAAGTCCAATCATTTCTAATCCCACTCTATGAATAGCTGCTGCCCATAATTTTGGAGTTAGCGGATTTGGAGAAAGCGGATAAATGGCAAAGAGATAATGCCACCATGTTTGACTAACCATTTCAAACAAACTCGGATTGTCACTTTCAAGATGAGTAGCTAAAATTTCAATGGTGTTTTTACCAAATTTTTCATGAAACACATCTTCAAGATCTGCAACATTTATGGTAATCTCTTTACCAAATTTATGTATAGCTATATCTTCATTGACATTTTTTTCTTTTAGTAATTGTAAAGCGATACTCTTTAACACTGGATCGTAATGAACATTTACTAAAAACTCTTTTGTTGCTTTAATAAAAACTGTACTAGACATTTTCCCTAGCATTTGTATGGCCAACAATTGTTTTTCAGTTGAACCAAAAGTCAGCATCTGAATAAGCTCTTCGGGCGGATCTTTCAAATCTTCATCAATTTCAATCTTTGCTCCATCATCTTCCATTTGGCGGCTAAAGTGCAAAAGTTGATAAAATGATTCCGCTAAATGAGCTGGTAGCTTCTCTTCAGCGATAATTCCTTCAAGCATACTGACAACTTCATCATACTGGCCAAGTTGAACCAATAATGAAATATGCACTTGAAGAATATCATAATAATTTCCAATATCTTCTTTGAGCATCTTTTCGGTAACTATTTTTGCTTCGTCAAGTTTACTTTGTTCAATTAAACTTAAAGCAACGCCGAATCTGCCTTGGGGATGGTCTGGTTCAATTTCTAAGGCTTGTTCAAAAAATGTGCATGCTTTTGAAAACTTCTTCTCTTTTAACGAATCCATTCCTTTTACTACAAGCTTTTCGACAAGGCCTGGAAACAAAACTACCTTTTCCTTCACTTTTTTTTGTTTCTCATTCATGAAACCCTCGCTCCACTCTTTAAGTCACTTCTTTTCAATTTAGTGTACCATTCCCAAAAATGAAATACAACGAAACGTGTTTTTTTATCTCTATATTTAACAAAGAACGGGGAAACTCTATTGAGCTACCCCGATAATTGCCCTAATCTTTAAAGGGCTTTTTGTTTTTCATATTCAACAATTTGATCTTCATAATTCAGCGTAATAGAAACTTCATCCCAGCCGTTCAAGAGCATATCTTTCCAATATCCATCAATTGCAAAATTTGTTGAAAAAGCTTGATTATCATATACACGTTGTTGTTCAAGATCAACTGTTAATTCATAAACACCTTGATTGGCTTTTTCTAACAATTCATTTACTTCTGCATCTTTAAGCTGAATCGCTAATATTCCATTTTTTACACAGTTATTATAAAAAATATCTGCAAAGTTTGGAGCGATAATAACTTGAAAGCCATAATCTTGTAATGCCCACGGTGCATGCTCTCTTGAAGAGCCACAGCCGAAGTTTTGATTGGCGACTAAAATAGTCGCATTCTTATTATGTGATTGATTTAATTCGAAATTCTCATTATTTGAACCATCTGAATTAAAACGCCAATCAAAAAATAAAAATTGTCCAAAACCAGTTCGTTCAATACGTTTTAAAAACTGCTTCGGAATGATTTGATCTGTGTCAACATTAACACGATTCATTGCTGCCACATTTCCTTTATGAATGTTAAAACCAGCCATCTTTGTTGCTCCCTCCTTTTGAAATCTTCTATTAAACTATTGCTGCAGCTAACGAACGAACATCTACAAATTTACCAGTAATAGCTGCCGCTGCAGCCATAGCCGGACTAACTAGATGTGTGCGAGCACCTTTACCTTGACGTCCTTCAAAATTCCGATTAGAAGTTGAAGCACAACGCTCGCCTTCAGGAACAAAATCTGGATTCATACTTAAGCACATACTACAACCAGACTCACGCCACTCAAATCCAGCATCCACAAAAATTTGATCTAATCCTTCTGCTTCTGCTTCCAATTTTATTTTCTGTGAACCTGGAACGACCATAGCTCGTACACCAGACGCTACTTTTCTGCCATTAGCAACTTGTGCTGCTGCTCGTAAATCACTCATTCTTGAGTTCGTACATGATCCAATAAACACGTGCTGTACTTCTACATCTGTCATAGCTGTTCCGGCAGTAAGTCCCATATACTCAAGTCCTTGTTCAATGGCTCTTTTGTCAGCATCATTTGTAGCATCAGCTGGATTTGGGACAACACCGTTAATCCCGATTCCTTGAGAAGGGTTTGTTCCCCATGTAACTTGAGGCTCAATTTCATTGGCATCAATTTCAACTGTTTTATCATAAACAGCGCCTTCATCTGAAACTAATTCTTTCCACTCAGCAACTGCTTTCTCAAATTCTTCTCCTTGTGGAGCAAATTCCTTACCTTTTATATACTCAAAAGTAATTTCGTCAGGAGCGATTAATCCAGCCTTTGCACCTGCTTCTATACTCATATTACAAACTGTCATTCGCTCTTCCATCGTCATATTTCGGATTGCTTGACCCGCAAATTCAATGACTGAACCTGTTCCAAAGTTAACACCAAACTTTGCAATAATTGCTAAAATTACATCCTTTGCCGTCACTCCTAAAGGAAGGTCACCTAATACATTAACTTGCAAAGTATTAGGTTTTGATTGCCATAGCGTTTGTGTGCTAAGTACATGCTCAACTTCGCTTGTTCCAATCCCAAATGCTAGTGCTCCAAAAGCTCCGTGTGTTGAAGTATGGCTATCTCCACATACAATTGTTTTTCCAGGTTGTGTTAAACCAAGTTCCGGCCCAATAACATGAACGATTCCGCTATCTGGGCTGTTTAAATCAGCAATTTTAATTCCGAATTCACGACAGTTTTCTGCTAACGTATCCATCTGTTTTTTTGCTATCTCATCTTTAATAATATAGCGATCTACTGTAGGAACATTGTGGTCCATCGTTGCAAAGGTAAGTTCTGGTCGACGAACTGTTCTTCCTTTTAAGCGTAATCCTTCAAATGCTTGTGGGGAGGTTACTTCATGAACCATATGAAGGTCAATGTATAAAAGAGTTGGTTTAGCTGTCTCTTCAACGACGGTGTGTTTTTCCCAAATTTTTTCAATAATTGTCTTTCGTTTCATCAAGATCCTCTCCTATGCTAATTGAATATACTCGATTACTTTTTCAGTCATTTCTTCTGTGTTTAATACCACTTCGCCTTGATTAGCAATGTCGCCTGTGCGGTAACCTGCATCCAAAACTTTTTTAATTGCTGATTCAATTATATCTGCCTCTGCTTCCATTAAAAATGAATAGCGCAGCATCATCGCCACTGATGAAATCGTCGCTAGCGGGTTAGCAATATTTTTGCCTGCTATATCAGGGGCTGATCCGTGAATCGGCTCAAAAAGTCCTGGTCCACCACTGCCGATACTTGCTGAAGGTAACATTCCTAGAGATCCAGTCAACATTGACGCCTCATCACTCAAAATATCACCAAACATATTTTCTGTAACAATAACATCAAATTGCTTTGGGTTTCGGATCAATTGCATCGCTGCGTTATCAACGAGCATATGTTCTAATTCGACGTCTGGATAGTCGGCGCCGATCGCTTCAGCCACTTCACGCCATAACCTACTTGATTCTAGGACATTAGCTTTATCAACAGAAGTAAGTTTTTTATTTCGAAGGCGCGCTAACTCAAAGCCTTGTTTGACGATTCTTTCAATCTCACTTTTTTTATAGTAAAGGGTATCAACGACCGATTCGCCATCTGCTTCTTGACGACGTTCTTGAGGTTGACCAAAATATAATCCTCCTGTTAATTCACGCACGATCATTAAATCGACACCTTCAACCACTTCTTTTTTTAATGTTGAAGCGTCTAATAGGCTATCAAAAGCCTTGACTGGACGTAAGTTAGCATACAGTTGAAGTGCTTTACGAATCCCAAGTAAGCCTTTTTCAGGGCGCATCGATCCTGGAAGTGTATCCCACTTAGGACCACCTACTGCTCCTAGAAGAACTGCATCACTATTTTTACAAAGCTTAATTGTTTGTTCTGGAAGTGGTGTTCCTTCTTCGTCAATAGCGACGCCACCTAATTTCGCGTATTGATACGTAAATTGGTGGTTAAACTGGCTGGCAATTGTATCGAGTACTTTCATTGCTGCTTTGATTACCTCAGGACCAATTCCATCCCCGGGTATTACTGTAATTGTTTTGTTCATACAATCGTTCCTTCCTTATACAGGCTATTTAAGGGAATTTACAAATGAACTTTTTCTGTCGTTCCTTCTTCTTTCAACTTACGATTTAGGACGCGGTTAACCGCATTAACATAAGCTTTTGCTGACGCTTCTAAAACATCATGGGCAGTTCCTCGACCACTCGTCTCAACATCTTGGAATTTTATTTTCACATAAACTTCTGCCAATGCATCTCTTCCACCACTAACAGATTGAATGCGATAATCTAAAAGTTTTACAGGAGATGCAATCATCCGTTCTAATGTATTATAAATCGCTTCTACACTTCCTGAGCCAGTCGCAGCTTCTTGAAGTTCATTACCCTCAGGAGAGGTCATTGTAATTGTCGCTGTTGGGATATTATTAGTCCCATAATTGACTTGCAATTGTTTAACTTTATAGTACTCTACTGCTGAAGCAACTCTTTCATCAGTAAGGATTGCAAAAATATCATCTTCAGTAATCTCTTTCTTTTTATCTGCTAAATCTTTAAATGCAACAAACAGTCGGTTTAATTCTTCATCATTGACGCTATAACCTAACTCTTTAATTTTATCTTTAAAGGCATGACGTCCTGAATGCTTCCCTAATACCATTCGGTTTGAAGAAATACCAACAAGCTCTGGAGTAATAATTTCGTATGTTGTTTTTTCTTTTAGAACACCATCTTGGTGAATACCAGACTCATGGGCAAATGCGTTATTTCCAACGATAGCTTTATTGTTAGGTACGACCATTCCCGTTAATTTACTAACGAGGACACTCGTTCTTTTAATTTCATCTAGTTTAAGGCGAGTTTCGGCGTTATAATAATCACCACGAATTTTCAGGGCAACGACAATTTCTTCTAATGAAGCATTTCCAGCGCGCTCACCAATTCCATTTATCGTACATTCTACTTGACCTGCCCCGTGCTCAATTGCTGATAGTGAATTAGCAACTGCCATCCCTAAATCATCATGACAGTGAGTGGAAAGAATCGCTCGATCAATGTTTGGGACGTTTTCTTTTAAATAGTTGAAAACATGACCAATTTCATGTGGTGTAATATAACCAACCGTGTCTGGAATATTTATTACCGATGCTCCCGCATCAATGACACGTTCAATAATCCGTACTAAAAAGTCTAAGTCTGATCGGCATGCGTCTTCTGCTGACCACTGAATATGTGGAAAAAACTTAGCTGCATATTTCACCGATTGAACAGCTGTTTCAACAACTTCATCTGGCGTCTGCTTTAATTTATAAGTCATATGAATTGGAGATGTTGCAATAAAAACATGCAGTCTAGGTTCAACCCCACCTTTTAATGCTTCCCACGTTGTATCGATATCTCTTTGAATAGAGCGGGATAAGCCCGTGACGGAACAACCTCTAATTTCATCGGCAATAGCCTTTACAGAACGAAAATCACCTTTTGATGAAGCGGGAAATCCCGCTTCAATAATATCGACATTTAATCGTTCTAGTTGTCTGGCGATTTCAAGCTTTTCTTCAAAATTTAAATTTACACCTGCTGATTGCTCACCGTCTCTTAATGTCGTATCAAAGACATTAATTTTTCGCACTTTTGACCCCTCCCTTATTAGCTTTAACGAAAGGCATCATTTCACGAAGTTCTCTTCCAACTACTTCAATTGGATGTTTATTTTCTCTTGCATTAATGGCATTAAATTCAGGACGATTTGCTTGGTTTTCTAAAATCCAACTTTTTGCGAACTTTCCAGTTTGAATGTCTGATAAAATATCCTTCATTGCTTGCTTAGTTTGGTCAGTTACAATACGTGGTCCTGAAACAAAATCTCCCCACTGAGCTGTACCAGATATTGAATAACGCATTCCTTCTAGTCCACCTTCATACATTAAGTCAACAATTAGCTTTAATTCATGTAAACACTCAAAATAAGCAACTTCTGGTTGGTAGCCTGCTTCAACTAATGTTTCAAAACCAGCTTTTACTAAAGCACTTGTTCCACCACATAGAACTGCTTGCTCTCCAAAAAGATCTGTTTCTGTTTCTTCTTGGAATGTTGTTTCAAGAACACCTGCACGTGCTGCACCAATTTGTTTAGCATATGCGAGTGCTAATTCTTTTCCTTTACCTGTTGCATCTTGATAAACAGCAATTAGTGCAGGAACTCCAGCACCTTCTGTATACGTTCTACGGACTAAATGGCCTGGCCCTTTTGGAGCTACTAGAAATACGTCGACGTTGGTCGGTGGTGTAATTTGGCTAAAGTGAACGTTAAATCCGTGTGCAAATACTAATGCGTTTCCTGCTTCTAAATTCGGTTCAATTTCTGCCTGATAAGTTTTTGGTTGATCTTCATCTGGTAAAAGTATCATAATTATATCAGCTTGAGCTGCTGCTTCACTCACAGATACGACTGTGTGTCCGTCTGCAACTGCTTTATCCCATGAACCACCTTGACGTAAACCGACAACAACATCAACGCCGCTTTCTTTTAAGTTTAATGCGTGTGCGTGACCTTGTGATCCATAACCAATTACTGCTACCTTTTTCCCTGTCAATACCTCTTCATTTACATCTCCGTTATAATATACCTTTGCCATTTTCGAAACATCTCCTTTTAAAATTAATATCTTATTTTTTGCCAAATTCATTTTGATAATTAACTAAAATCCAAAAAGCTGATTTAGGTTGATTTGGATAGTTAATTGTAATTATGAAATTCACTTAATTAAATAAACACGACTCGTTGGTCAGTATTTGTAATTTTATGGCCTCGCTTAAAAGCTGTTATTCCCGTTCGAGCTAGTTCTTTAATTCCATACGGATGTAATAAATCAATTAATGCCTCAACTTTTTGCTGATCTCCTGTGATTTCAACAGTGATACTTTCTTTACCCACATCTAAGATGGACCCACGAAACGGGTTAATTAATGCTGCGAGCTCTCCTCGCTGTTGTGCATTTGCGAATACTTTAATAAGCGCTAATTCACGTGAAACAATTGATTCATCAGTAATGTCTGAAACTTTCAGTACATCAACTTGTTTGTTTAATTGCTTAATCACTTGCTCAATACTTCTTTTGTTATCAACAATAATTACGAAAGTCATTCTTGATATAGTTGGATTTTCAGTATGTCCAACAGTAATACTTTCAATGTTATAGTTTCTTCTCGCTAGCATTCCAGTGACTCGGTTTAAAACACCTGAAATATTGTTTACTGTCGCAGTAATAATGCGCTTCATTCCGGCTTCACTCCTATCATTTCATGTAACCCTTTACCTGTCGCTACCATTGGATAAACATTTTCTCTTTCTGCAACGCGGAAATCTACTAACACTGGTCCATCATGGGCTAACATTTCTGCTACGGCTTTCTCTAAATCAGCTACTTTATCAACTCTCATACCTTTAATGTCATAGGCATCTGCAAGCTTTACGAAATCTGGTTGAACCGGCATCAATGAATTCGAGTAGCGCTCCTCAAAAAATAACTGTTGCCACTGCCGAACCATCCCTAAACAGCCATTGTTTACAATAACTAACTTAAGAGGTAGCTTCATTTCTTGGAGAAGGGAAAGTTCTTGTAAAGTCATTTGAAAACCTGCATCACCCATAACTGCAATAACTGGTGTCTTTGGCTCTGCTAATTGTGCGCCAATTGCGGCTGGGAAGCCAAAGCCCATTGTTCCTAGACCACCAGATGTGACCCAACGATTAGGCTTTTTAAATTTAAAAAATTGTGCCGCCCACATTTGATGCTGACCAACGTCAGTTGTAACAATTGCTTCGCCATTTGTTTGTTCATAAATGCACTCAATTAGCTGCTGTGGCTTAATAACTTCCGGATCTTCTTGATACCAAAGCGGATATTCTTCTTTAAGTTGTTTTAAATCCTCGTTCCAAACTGAATTTGGTCCTTTTACTCCATTTTGGGCAATTAATTCTTTTATAGCTTCTTTCGCATCGGCGACAATCGGAATTTTCGTTTCAATATTTTTGCCGATTTCAGCAGGGTCAATATCAATGTGCGCAATCTTTGCACCGGGTGCAAACTTTTCAAGATTACCAGTTACTCGATCATCAAATCGGCTACCTATACTAATTAATAAATCGCTTTGGTAAATAGCCATATTAGCTGCATATGTTCCATGCATCCCGGCCATCCCTAAAAATAACTCGTGGTCACCAGGAAATGCACCTAACCCAAGCAACGTACTAGCAACCGGGATTTGCTGTTCCTCCACATATTCTAATAATTGTTCACTACCATGAGCATGTAAAACACCTGCACCTACTAAAATCACTGGTTTTTTTGCTTGACTGACAGCTTCCACTAGTTTTCGAATTTGTAGCTTGTTTGGCATTGTTGTTGGCTGATACCCAGGTAAATGTAGTTCCTGACTATAATCAAACATGCCTATTTGAATAGAGATATCTTTCGGTAGGTCAATCAGAACCGGTCCAGGTCTTCCTGTTGTAGCAATATGAAACGCTTCTTTAATTATTCTTGGTATATCATTTACATTACGAACTTGATAATTGTGTTTCGTAATTGGCATCGTGATTCCCATAATATCCGATTCTTGAAATGCGTCAGTTCCAATTACAGTAGTTGCAACTTGCCCACTGAATACAACTAATGGTAGCGAATCCATCATCGCATCAGCAATTCCTGTCACCACATTTGTTGCACCAGGTCCACTTGTAACTACGACAACCCCTGGCTTTCCAGATACTCTTGCATATCCCTCAGCAGCATGGATAGCTCCCTGCTCATGTCTTGCTAAAATATGACGAATACCGTCTTTGTATATTTCGTCGAATGTAGGTAAAATCGCTCCACCTGGATAACCAAAAATAATTTCCACCTGTTCAGCTTTTAAAGCCTCAACCAGCATTGACGAGCCTTTCATCATTTGTTTTTTATCATTTGTTACAGCGTCTTTTTTCCTCAACCTGGTGTTCATTTTTATCCCCCTATCAACTTGAATTTACTTTTCAACATAAACTTTAAGCTACCGTTTTATTTAAAGCTAAATATTTTTGATAACGTTGAAAGACAGCATCATTCAAAATTTCTTTTTTTTAACGTATAAAAAACCTTCTCACCCCCATAAATAAGCGCAAAAACGCTTTTGGTAAGGGGTGAAAAGGTCTCTTTCCACGGTACCACCCTTTTTCATGGCCACTTTTACAAATAGCCACCTTAGGAACGAATGTTATCGTTCATTTTTTGATAACGAGTGACGGTATCACTCGACCAACATTACTCAGAAAAGTTATTTCCTTTCACATTAGCACTCGGAGGCTAGTTCACAATAAGGGGTATCACCGTCTTTCAGCATTAACGGCTCTCTGTAGATACTGCCCTTTTCACTACTTTTCCTCTTCAACGTTTTACAATATATACTGATTATTAAACCTTCATGACAGCACCAGTATTGGCAGAAGTTACTAGCTTTGAATATCGGGCAAGATAGCCCTTTTTTACTTTTAATTCTGGAGCTATCCAAGCTTTTTTACGATTAGTTAGCTCTTCTTCAGAAATATCAAGATTTATCGAACGATTTGGCAGATCGATAATAATTCGATCGCCATTTTCTACGAAAGCAATTGGTCCGCCTTCTGCAGCTTCTGGGGAAATATGTCCAATCGAAATCCCTCTAGAAGCACCTGAAAATCTTCCATCAGTAATTAAAGCAACATCTTTACCTAAGCCTCTACCGATAATAGAAGAAGTTGGCGCAAGCATTTCTGGCATTCCTGGTCCACCTTTAGGTCCCTCGTAACAAATAACGACGACGTGTCCTGCCTTAACACTGCCATTCTCAATTCCTTCTAACGCCTCATCTTGAGAGTTAAACACAATTGCTTCACCCTTAAATATTTTGATACTAGGGTCTACACCCGCTACTTTAATCACGCCACCATCAGGTGCAATGTTTCCGAATAAAATTGATAAACCGCCAACAGGGCTATATGGATTTTCTTTGCGACGAATAACTTCATCGTTCGTAATTTCGGCGTCTTTTACATTTTCATAAACTGACTTCCCTGTTATTGTAATACGATCTGGGTGAATTGCTCCTTCTATTGAACAAAGCTCTTTAATAATTGCGCTAACCCCACCCGCGTTATGAACATCTTGCATGGAGTAATCAGATGCAGGACTAATTTTTGATAAATACGGTACTCGCTCTGCCACTTCGTTGATTCGCTTTAGGTCGTATTCAATTCCAGCTTCGTGGGCGATTGCTAGTGTGTGTAATACTGTGTTAGTAGAACCACCCATTGCCATATCAAGTGCAAAAGCATCATCAATAGCTTCTTTTGTAATAATATCTCGTGGTTTAATATCTTTTTCAATTAAATTCATTAAATGCTTTGCAGCATCCTTAATTAATATTTTACGATCATCTGACGTTGCTACAATAGTTCCATTTCCCGGCAACGCTATGCCTACCATTTCCATTAAACAGTTCATTGAGTTTGCCGTAAACATCCCTGAACATGATCCACATGTAGGACATGCTGATTGTTCAATTTCTAACAATTCTTCTCGAGACATTTTCCCTGCTTGAAATGCTCCAACTCCCTCAAAAACAGAAGCTAGTGATAAACTTTTTCCATCTTTTGTGCGACCTGCTTCCATTGGACCGCCAGTTACAAATACTGAAGGAACATTGGTACGAACTGACGCCATTATCATTCCTGGTGTAATTTTATCACAGTTTGGGATATAAAAAACTCCATCAAACCAGTGAGCATTAATGACTGTTTCAGCAGAGTCACAAATGAGTTCCCTTGATGGTAGCGAATATCTCATTCCAATGTGTCCCATCGCAATTCCATCATCAACACCAATGGTATTGAATTCAAATGGTACTCCACCGGCTTCTCTAATCGCTGCTTTGACAACTTCAGCAAATTTATTCAAATGAACGTGTCCTGGAATAATATCAATATATGAATTACAAACTGCGATAAACGGTTTGTTCATATCTTCTTCCTTCACTCCTGTTGCCCTTAGCAAGCTTCTGTGAGGGGCACGATCTATACCTTTTTTTATCATATCACTGCGCATATTCTCCAGCTCCTAAAATTAAAACTATATAAAGATAATGTTAAACATTGAAAAATAACAAGAAAAGATTTTTTTGAGTTTACACTTAAATTGAATGTTTCGACTTTTCATAATGTAAGAACAGACTGTTTCATTCTAATTTTTGATATTGTTTATTCTCCCATGAGGGATGTGTCTATCGTTTAATTTTAGTATTTGAGGATTATATTACGCTGTTTAACCTCACTGGTCAACCACTTTCTTTAAAATAATTAGATAATTTTGAACACTTGCGTAAATTGTATCCGCTTACACACTTATGAATAATAGCTTTATTCAGTTTATTTAAATAAACTACAAAAATGTATTTAAAAAAAAATTTCGATTGTTGATAAAGCTTTTGATTTTTTGCGATGATGATAACGGTGATAACAAGATAGTTTTTGCTAATATAGAGAAAAAAGAAAACATGAATCAAAAAAAAGCCTAAGCGGCTTAAAATGCAGCTTAGGCTTTTTCTTTGTCTGGGTTTCAGACTTCTAACTTTTCTTGATTAGTGTCCCAGGAGAGACTCGAACTCCCGACCCACGGCTTAGAAAGCCGTTGCTCTATCCAACTGAGCTACTGAGACATGTTTAATGATTTTCAATAAAATAAATTTAATGATTTGCTCCTGTGGTTACTAGTCGCACGAAAACATTGCTTTTGTGCCGCTTCACTTGCTCATCGCAAATCTGCGAGAAGCTTATTCGGCGTTGATAATTTGGAGCGGGTGATGAGAATCGAACTCACGACCAGAGCTTGGAAGGCTCTTGTTTTACCACTAAACTACACCCGCATACTATATTTTAAAATGTTAACGACAAAATATAGTATATAACTATAATGATCATTTGTCAACAATTTCAGATTGAATTTATAAAGTTAACTTTGGCTCTCCTTCCATATAATACACAGAGCCTAAATTTTGTTTTCCATAAATGTCAAACTAATAGAAAGCTTTCGTTCAAGTCTTCAATTTCATTTCCTTTTTGGTCAAAAAAAATAACTTTTATTTCGCAATTATTTTGATAATTAACAATTACATAGCTTCTTTCGTTTCGCTCTTTAGGTAAACGAAAGCTACCTGGATTAATATAGACTACATTATTTTCTTGAAATGCTGTCGCTATGTGCGTATGTCCAAAGCAGACGAGATTTGCCCCTAACTCTTCAGCCCGATATGACAGGTTAACTGCCGAAAATTTGACATTATAAAGGTGTCCATGAGTAATAAAAACTTTTATTGGTTTTAAGTCGTAGTAGATTTCTCTTTCATAGGCATCGTCGTCATCGCAATTTCCTTCAACAATAAGCAATTTTTCATATTCTGAAAATGCTTTTTTCGGTAATTCGGAATCACCACAATGAATGATTGCATCGACTTCATGTTTATGTCGATCTAAAACTTTAAAAAGTTCCTTATCTAATCCATGACTATCACTAATAATTAAAACTTTCATAAATAAACCCCTTATACCTTTGTTACCAGCAAATTTTTTAATTTTTTTAACGCTAGAGAGCGGTGGCTGATTTCGTTTTTCTCAGCGTCCGTTAACTGAGCCATTGTTCTTTTTTGGGTTGGAATATACATAATTGGGTCGTAACCAAAGCCATTTTCCCCAATAAGTTCTCTAGTGATTGTACCTTCACAAGTTCCATCGACAATAATCGTCTCCTCACCCGGTACAGCTAGGGCAAGCGAGCAGTGAAAGCGTGCTCCTCGGTTTCGATCTGGAACATTTTCCAATTCAGATAATACTTTTTCTAAGTTTTCTTGATCGTCTTTATTTTCACCTGCATACCGGGCTGAGAAAACACCTGGCCTACCATTAAGGGCATCAACAATCAATCCTGAGTCATCAGCTAAGGTAGGAATTTGAAACTTGTTGGCAATTGTTTCTGCTTTTTTTGCAGCATTTTCTTGAAATGTTTCGCCATCTTCAACAACATCAATTGTTTCATCTAGGTCCAATAAAGATTTTACTTGAAAACCTAAAGATGCCAATAATTGTTCAAACTCTCGAATTTTCCCTTTGTTTTTTGTAGCTATCAAAATTTCTTTCAAGAACTCTTCCCCCTAAGTTTCTTTACTAGGAATTACCCTGATTTTATCCGCTGCCGCCCCCAAAACTTCTCTTTGTGCTACAAAAAGTTCGTTAACTCCTTTTTCTGCAAGATCTAATAATTTGTTAAGTTGGGCTCTTGAAAAAGTAGCTTCTTCACCAGTACCTTGTAGTTCGACGAACTCACCGTTTCCAGTCATAATTACATTCATATCTACATCAGCCTTAGAATCTTCAATATAATTTAAATCTAGGATTTCACCATGCTTAGAATCGACACCAACAGAAACGGCAGCTAAAAAATCTTTAATTGGATACTTGACGATTTTCCCTGCTGCAATATAGTTTTCAACAGCTAATACTAATGCTACAAAAGCACCTGTAATTGAGGCTGTTCTCGTTCCTCCATCAGCTTGAATAACGTCACAGTCAATCCAAATTGTTCGTTCACCAATTTTATTTAGATCAACAACAGACCTAAGTGCTCTACCAATCAGCCTTTGGATTTCCATTGTTCTCCCTGTTACTTTACCTTTCGAAGATTCTCGAATATTCCTTTGCTCAGTTGCACGAGGTAGCATCGAATATTCAGCGGTAATCCAACCCTTTCCTTTATTACGTAAAAATGGTGGAACCCGATCTTCAATACTGGCAGTACAGATGACTTTTGTATCCCCAACTGTAATAAGTACCGATCCTTCTGGGTGTTTTATATAATTTGTTTCTATATGTACTTTTCTTAATTCATCTAATTGACGTTCGTCGACACGCATCCAAATTCCTCCTTGATTTCATTCATTTTCTATCATACCAATAATTAGTATCTTCTACAAATGTAATACCACTAATTTATTTTTACCGAATCAGGAAAATTAATACTAAATGGGGGGCACTACATATAAAAATAAGGTGCCAACTAATTGACACCGCGATTCAAAACATCCTACTATTCTAATATTTCACTGAATTAACTTTCAGCGGTCTTGCAACCGGCTCTGATAAAAACTCTCCTGTTACCTTTAAAACTTTATTATCACCATTTACCTCGATTGCTACCTTTTCTATACCTGACTGCTCTGTTAATGATAAAACGAGTAGATTTAATACTTCCTCACTTATCGCTGTACCATCAGTGTGATTTAATAATTCTTCATTAAAATTAACTGTGACAATTCCGTTAGCATAACTCGGAACGTCTAACAGTTCTACACCATTGCGAAAATCTGTTAGTAAATTTGAAAAACTAGACGGCCCAGCTAATAACTCATTGATGACGGCTTCGATTTGATCTACACTAGAATTAACCCTTCTCGTTACCGGGACATAATATGGAGTTTCACCACTTTGAGCTAAGAAATATAATGTTACGGCTTTACTATTTGATAAATCGACTAGATTATCCATTTCAAGATTAATTCCATCAGAACGACTAAATCCTTCACCAATAGGTGTTCCATTGACTGGCATTACATCTTGATCATAGCCATTAATCCGTATTATTACTTTTTCAACACTATCAAATTGAGTCAATGTCCATGTAATCGATTGAAGAATTTTTAATTCATCTTCTGGACGATAATCTTTGAACTGCTCTGAAAAATCAACAACTCCAACCCCGTCTACAATATTGACTCCATAAATTTCAGTTCCAGCTGGTAAAGAAGCTTGAAAACCATTAGGTAAAAGTTGAGAAACTGGCCCATCATGAACTAAGTATTCTAACGCTTGTTTTGCAACACCCTCTACTTTAGGTAATTGAACTGTTTGCGCAGCGACGAATCCATGTTGATCAATTAAATATAATTCTCTAACTACCGTTTCAAATACTATTTCATTTGTTAGTCCATCAGATGTATCCTCCTCAAAACTACTATCAAAAGAAATATCCTCATCAACATAACTAACAGCCGGTGGATCAGTTACATCCATCGTTTGATCCGCCCCAAAACTACAACCAGATACAATAATTGATAGAGCAATTAGCAGTAGCGCGCCTGCTTTAAAATCTCTAAACATGATTTTCCCTCCTCAGGTGGTTTGTACTACTATGTATACTAGCTTTTTTTAATTTTAGACCAACTCTGAAGAGGTTTTTTGATTCATAAATTACCATTAAGAAAAGTGGAAGTGACTTCGAGCGGCTAGGCGCTGCAGCTAGACAGACGACAAAACTTTAAACTTTCTTAACTTTCATGAAGAAAAGCCCTTATTCATATAGGGGCTTTCGTTTTAAAGATATAGTTGTTACTGATAGTCCATTCGTTTCTAACCAGCCTTCAGCAATTCGTTTAAATCGCTCTTCTTCACCTGTAGTATAAAATCTATGGTCAGGTTTACGGTTTCCAGTATAAAGAAGTCCCTTATGATATAAAAGAGCGCTCACTTCCCGCGCAGTTTCATCACCTGAGGAAATAATTTCAATTTCTGGACCGATTTCTTTTTGAATAACATCACTGAGTAAAGGATAATGAGTACATCCTAAAATTAATGTATCGATCGCTTTGCCTTTAAGAGATTGCAAGCTTTTAGAAACGACTTCATTTGCTTCGTCACCACTAAAAATGCCCCGCTCTACTAAGGGTACAAATAATGGACACGGTAAACTTTCAACCTTAATTTTATTATTAATACTCGTTAATGTCTTTTCATAAACGCCACTGCTAATCGTTCCACTAGTGCCAATGACGCCAACATATTCATTTTTAGTCAATTTTAATGCAGCGATCGCACCTGGATGAATAACACCAATTACTGGTATTTTTAATTCCTTTTTTGCTTCCTGTAATATAACTGCGGTCGCAGTATTACAAGCGATTACTAACATTTTTATCTTTTTATCAACTAAATAGTTAATCATTTCCCACGTGTACTTACTAACTTCGTGTTGCGGTCTAGGTCCATATGGACAACGGGCCGTGTCACCGATATATAAAACCTCTTCTTTTGGAAGTTGCCGTAAAATTTCTTTTGCAACGGTTAACCCACCGATACCTGAATCTATCACACCAATTGGTTTATTCAAAGATTTCCCTCATTATCATTAATTAACTGCTAAGCAAAGAAAATTCAAAAAAAACGGTAACGCATCTTTTTGACCCTTACTGAGAAGCTAAGATTATTATTATTTTTCTTTGCTCATTTCTCCATGTAAATTACTTAATTTTTGTTCTAAACCTTTTACCTCCTCATTAGAAAGGTTCAATAACACATCACTTAAATAATCTTGACGTTTTATAATCACTTCTCGAATAATTGTTGCTCCTTTTTCAAGTAAATGAATTCGGACAACCCGCCGATCATTTTGATCTTTCAATCGTTCCACTAATCCGTTTTTTTCCATTCGATCGATTAAGTCAGTTGTTGTACTACATGCTAAATACATTTTTGTTGATAACTCACCAATTGTCATATCTCCATGTTCATGCAGCCATTGCAAAGCAACAAACTGCGGTGGAGTAATTGGAAACTGCGTTAATATTTCTCGCCCTTTTTGTTTCACTATATCTGCAATCATTCTTAATGACTTTTCTATATTGGCTACTTGCTGCATTTTATCATCAATTTTTTGGTCCATATCCAGCCTCCCTGAAGATTTACTATCTAGTTCAGTATTCATAATTACATTTTCCTTGTTTTTCACTATAAATTCAAGTCCCACACGACAGACATTCTGAAAAAACCTGTGTTTTTTACAATAATCTTTAGATTTTCTTTATTAAAAGAGCAAAAAAGGGCTATTTATTAAATAGCCCCCAATTAAAAACCTATATTCTACTTGAGTGAATTTCATAATTACCTAAAATTAAAAGAATGACCCTTTCCAACTCTTTTTTAAAAAAATAGCAATCCAAGACCAATAATGAAGCCTGATACAAAAAGAACTATGATACAAAACCCCATAATGTCTTTTGCTTTTAAACCTGCAATTGCCAAAGCTGGTAATGCCCAGAATGGCTGGATCATATTCGTCCATGCGTCTCCCCAAGCTACTGCCATTGCAGTTTTTGCTGCCGATACACCCAAATTACTTCCAGCTTCTAACATAATTGGTGCCTGCACTGCCCATTGGCCACCACCTGATGGAACAAAGAAGTTAACAATACCTGCACTTATGAAAGCAAATAGCGGAAATGTCGTTTCAGTTGAAATAACTACAAACCATTCCGACATTAATCCAGCAAGTCCTGAGGCAACCATCATTCCCATGATCCCTGCATAAAAAGGAAACTGGATAATAATACCACCAGCATTTTTCACTGCATTTGCAACAGAGTCTAAAAAGTTTCGTGGTGTTTTATGAAATAAAATTCCTAGAAATAAGAAGATAAAATTAACAATATTTAAATTTAAACTGAAACCATTTTGAGATATATAGTATAAAATAAATGTTATCCCGAGCAAACCTGTTGCCATCGACAAAATCACACTATTCTCCATCCGTGTTGCCGGAGTAATCTCTTCTGTTGCAGCCTGTTTACTTACTTCATCTTCTACAAGTAAGCTTTTGTCAACATGGACAGCTTCCTTATTATTCATCATTAGCCTATTTAAAATAGGTAACGTAACAAAAAGGGCAACAACAATAACTAGATTAAAAGTTGAAAAAATTGTTGCACTAGTTGGAATGATCCCAATTAGCTCTTCAGAGAAGTGTCCTGGTGTTGCTATTGTTAATGGGATTGAACCCGCTAATCCCCCGTGCCAAACGATAAACCCTGAATAAGCACTTGCTATTAAAAGTCGGTAATCAACTTTTGCTACCTGTCTTGCCAATTCTTTAGCAAAAAGGGCACCAATAACTAAACCAAATCCCCAGTTAATCCAACTTGCAGCTAAACTAACAACTGTAACTAAAATGATTGCCGACCCTGGAGTTTTTGCAAAACTAGCTAACTTTTTTAAGACATTTTTGAAGAACGGACTGCTTGCCAGTACATATCCAGTAACTAAAACCAGGACCATTTGCATCGCAAATGCTAATAAACTCCAAAAACCGTCTCCCCAATAAACAACCATGTCTAGCGGTGAACTACTAGTTAGTACTAACCCCAACACATATACTACTAATGTTAAAATAATGACGAATAAAAATGGATCTGGTAAATAGCGTTGCATAATTCTGTTTGTAAATGCCGTAAGTGTATTCATTTGCCCATCACCTCTTTTAAGTTTTTTTATTGCTTAACAAGATCTTGTAGCAAGACCTACTAAAATAGTATTCAGAAAATCAACAAATATGTAAACGCTTTCAGATGTTATTTTACCGATACTTCAAAAAGTAACATGATAGCTACAAACTCTCAACGGTTTTAATTGTAAGTGTTTTCAGATAATTTATTCAAGTTTATTCTATGTAATTAAAAAAAGGCTGACCCGTAAACATTTACTTTTCCAAAGTAATCATGTTTACAGGCCAGCTGAAGTATTAAATTACTAAATATCCTAACCGCACCAATTCAATAACTGCTTGGGAGCGCCCCTTTACTCCAAGCTTCTGCATTGTGTTTGAAATGTGATTACGAACAGTCTTCTCACTTATGAATAACTCTTGTGCAATTTCCCTTGTTGTTTTATCTTGAACGAGTAAATCAAATACTTCTTTCTCACGTTTTGTGAGTAGTGGTTTAGGACGAAATTCGTGGTCTTTCAATTAGTTCACCCTCTCTTGCACGGGCTGCAATTCATAGGAATATTTTAGTATTTAGCTACGGTATCCTATGTTAGAAGATGTTCTAGTGTGACTCAGTAATTAAATTGTATAAACTTTTAATTTAGGATATTTTAAAATGAAGAATGAAGTTTTTCTCTTAAACTTTCAGCCCATATTTCCGGTTTACCTGTTTTTTTATGAACTTGAACCATTCTACCTCTACCAGTTATACAGACATCACCATCTTGATTTTTTATCATGTAGTTCAAGTCGCAGGATGTACTTCCTAAAGATTCAATTTTCACTAATACTTGTAAGCGATCATCGAAGAATACTTGTCGTAAAAAATTGCATTGCAAATCAGCAGTAACTGGGATTGTCTCACTAGATTGGGTAAGCCATTCTTGCATTAGCCCTATTTCTTTAAAAAATTCAATACGACCTTCTTCAAAGTAAACAAACACCTTCGTATTATTTAAATGCCCAAAGGCGTCGGTTTCACAAAAGCGCACTTTAATAGGATATGAATAAGAAAAACTATTGATCCACTGTTCATAGTTGTCGATATAAGAAATATTTTTCATCTAACCACGGCTCCTTGAAAAATTAGATTAAACTTACTATCAGTAGCTAGGTTCTAAGCTGTTCAACTAGCTAACTAAAAATTATTATGAATGAATAGCCATTCAATTTATTGGGTGAAAAAAAAGAGACTGACTATTATATAATTCCTTATAGTCAGTCTCTTTTTTTATTTGTTACACTTTTATGAATTGCATAATGGTAATTCAGCGCTACTAAGATACTATATCTAGTTGAGTTGGACCTTCCTCTACTAGATATAGCTTGATGTAGCTAATATACTGATATTATGAAATTCATTCCTTAAATATTATTGTCGCTACCAAAGAAATTCATAAATGATTGAACTGTTGTATCGCGATTTAGTGCTGCTATTGATGTTGTTAATGGAATTCCTTTTGGACATGCTTGAACACAGTTCTGGGAGTTACCACAGTTTGCTAAACCGCCTTCACCCATAATTGTCTCAAGGCGTTCTGCTTTATTCATTTCACCCGTTGGATGTGCGTTGAATAGGCGAACCTGTGATAACGGAGCTGGCCCAATAAATGGTGAGCCACTATTTACATTAGGACACGCTTCTAGGCACACGCCACAAGTCATACATTTAGAAAGTTCATATGCCCATTGGCGTTTTCCTTCAGCCATTCTCGGTCCAGGACCTAGGTCATACGTACCGTCGATTGGTATCCATGCTTTTACTTTTTTTAATGATTCGAACATTCGTGTACGATCAACAATTAAGTCACGAACAACTGGGAACGTTCGCATTGGTTCTAAGCGAATCGGTTGTTCTAATTGGTCAATTAACGCTGTACAGGATTGGCGTGGTTTTCCATTGATCACCATCGAACAGGCGCCACAAACCTCTTCTAAACAGCTCATATCCCATGTAACCGATGTAGACTTTGCTCCTGATGAATTTACAGGATTTCGTTGCAATACCATAAGAGCAGAAATAACGTTCATATTCTCACGATAAGGTATTTCAAATTCTTCTTTATATGGCGCTGAATTTGTATCCGCTTGACGAGTGATTATAAATCGAATCGTTTTTTCGCTCATTTTTTCTCACTCACTTTCTTTGTAGTTGAGTAGTCTCGTTTTCTCGGTGGTATTAGAGAAATATCAACTTCTTCATATTCAAATTCAGGAGCATTTTTCTCCGCGTTGTATTTTGCCTTTGTCGTCTTTAACCATTCTTCATCATTACGTTCTGGAAATTCTGGTTTATAATGGGCTCCACGACTTTCGTTACGATTGAGGGCTCCAAGTGTAATAACACGAGCTAAATTAAGCATACCTTCGAGCTGACGTGTAAAGGCCACACCTTGGTTACTCCATTTTGCTGTATCATTAATGTTAATGTTTTTATAACGTTCCATTAATTCGACTATTTTAGCATCTGTTTCGATGAGACGCTCATTTATACGAACAACGGTTACATTTTCTGTCATCAACTCGCCAAGTTCCTTGTGAATTTGATAGGCATTTTCTGTACCATTCATTTTTAAAATAGAATCAAAATTTTCTTGCGCCTCTTTTGTATGGCTCTCAAAAATTGATGCTGAAACATCATCAGATTTTATTTCTAAATTATTAATGTATTTAACTGCATTAGGTCCTGCTACCATGCCGCCATAAATTGCAGAAAGAAGCGAATTTGCCCCTAAACGATTAGCACCATGCTGAGAATAATCTACTTCACCAGCTGCAAACAAACCAGGAATATTAGTCATTTGATCGAAATCAACCCATAGACCACCCATTGAATAATGAACACCTGGAAAAATCTTCATTGGCACTTTACGAGGATCATCACCCATGAACTTCTCATAAATTTCCATAATACCACCAAGTTTAATATCTAGTTCCTTAGGATCTTTATGTGAAAGATCTAAGTAAACCATATTTTCTCCATTGATACCTAATTTTTGATTAACACAAACGTCAAAAATTTCTCTTGTTGCTATGTCACGAGGTACAAGGTTACCAAAAGCAGGATATTTTTCTTCTAAAAAGTACCATGGTTTACCATCTTTATACGTCCAAATACGTCCACCTTCTCCACGAGCACTTTCACTCATAAGGCGAAGTTTGTCCTCACCTGGAATTGATGTTGGATGAATTTGAATGAATTCACCATTGGCATAATATACGCCTTGTTCATATAGCTTTGCAGCAGCATATCCTGTATTAATCATTGAGTTTGTAGATTTTCCAAAAACAATACCAGGGCCACCTGTTGCAACGATAACTGCGTCACCTTTAAAATGTTCGATTTCAGAAGTAGTTAAATTTTGAGCAACAATCCCTCGACAAATTCCTTCATCATCAATAATCGCCGATAAAAATTCCCAACCTTCGTACTTTTTAACAAGTCCCTTTGTTTCAAAACGACGAACTTGCTCATCTAATGCATATAATAACTGCTGACCAGTTGTTGCTCCTGCGAAGGCAGTACGATGGACTTGAGTCCCACCGAATCGGCGAAAATCTAGTAAACCTTCTGGAGTCCTATTAAACATGACTCCCATACGATCCATTAAATTAATAATTCCTGGCGCTGCATCACACATTGCTTTTACCGGTGGTTGGTTAGCTAAAAAGTCTCCACCGTAAACTGAATCATCGAGGTGCAATGCAGGTGAATCACCCTCACCTTTTGTATTTACAGCTCCGTTAATGCCACCTTGGGCACAAACAGAGTGAGATCGTTTAACTGGTACTACTGAAAATAAATCTATTTGAAAACCCGCTTCAGCTGCTTTTATAGCAGCCATTAAACCTGCAAGGCCACCACCAACTATGACAATTTTTCCTGTACTCATTTATATCCGCTCCTTCCGTATTTGCTTAAACAAATGCTAAGATTGAACTAATACCAACATACGTAATCGCGATGAAAACACCTAACGTTACATACGTTGAAATTAGTTGTGACCTTGGAGTAATCGTAATTCCCCATGAGACCATAAACGACCAAAGTCCATTTGCGAAGTGAAATGTTGCTGCGACAATTCCAACAATATAAAACGCTAGAATATAAGGGTTAGAGACAATCTGTGCCATCATATTAAAATCAACTGTTGCTCCACGAAGGGCAGCAATTCTTGTTTCCCATACATGCCAAGCTAAGAAAATTACTGTAATTACACCTGAAGTGCGTTGCAATCTGAACATCCAATTGCGTAAATAACTATAACTATTTGTGTTATGTTTCGCTTGAAAGGCAATATAAAGACCATAGATTGCATGGAAAAGTAAAGGTAAGAAAATAACAAAGATTTCTAAGACATAACGAAATGGTAAACTTTCCATAAAATGAGTAGCGGCGTTGTAGCTTTCAGCCCCTCTTGTTGCAAAATAGTTTACTGTTAAATGCACAACTAAAAATAATCCAACTGGTATAACTCCTAATAAGGAGTGCAATTTGCGGTACATAAATTCTCGATTCCCGGCCATACTTTATTTCCCCCTGTTTTCAAAGTTTTGTCAAGGTAATGAAACCATTACTCCAAAATAATGACTTATTCCAACCTTTTTCAATCATTTACTCTCTTTATTATTAAATAGCACCCCTCCACAAGCTTATAGTAAACATTAATATGATAGTTTTTTATTTATTAATAAAATAAAATTAACTACCTTTAATTATACTGTGACCACTCTATTTTACTCCCTATTTACTGGTAGCGTCAAGATGACTGCGCTATATTATATTTTGTAAATCCTGATTAATGGAAGCGCTCTATTACTATTGTTTGAACTTTAACAACCACTCTTAAGTCTTTGTATCACTCAATTAAATAGCTTTTTTTTTAAGGATTTTTATAGTAAATACACTATTAAAAACGATTCAGACACAAATTGTTAACATTTTGTGTCTGTTTGCAACTTGTAATTTATCGATAATAAATAAAGAGATAGCAATTTTACCGATTCTCTTTTATCCGATAATAATCCGCTCAGTTGGATATTTATAATGACTTTTTGTTTCTTTCTTTCGAACTGAGAAAAGAAAGGCAATAAGTCCTACACGCCCAATAAACATTAAAATCATTAAAATCATTTGACTCGGTAAACTTAAATCTGGGGTAATACCCATAGAAAGTCCGGTTGTTCCGAATGCTGAACTCGTTTCAAAAATTATCGCTATTAGCGCCATATCACTGCTAGTTTCAAAAGCTGCAATTAAAATAATCGCCGAAAATAACATCACAATAAAAACTGAGAGGACTATAAATGCTTTTCTTTGGTCGTCTTGATGAATTTCGCGCCCAAAAACTTTTACATCCGTTTTTCCTAAAGCAAAGCTACGTATTGTCAAAAACATAACTGCCAACGTTGTCGTTCTAATTCCACCGCCAACACTCGATGGACTTGCTCCAATGATCATTAGCCCTGACATTAACAGTAAAGTAGCTAAACTTAGGTCAGACATCTCCATCGTTGATAAACCACCACTTCTAGCAGTCGCTGAGTTAAATAACGAATAAAATAACTGCTGGTGCCATTCTAAACCAACATAAAAATGTCCGAATTCAAGAGCCCAAATCGCAATAAATCCAAATAAAAATACGATGAAATAGGTTGACGTTGCAATTTTTGTAAATAAACTGAACTTAAAATTAGGCTCAGTCCTGGAGAAATACTGTTTTAACTCCATTAACACCGGGAAACCAATTGCTCCTGCAAAAATAAGTAAGATCACAATAAGTTGAACAAAGTAATCATTCGCAAAGGGAAGTAGCGATTGACCAGTTACGTCAAAACCGGCATTTGTAAATGCGCTTAAAGATGCAAAAGCACCTTGATAATAAGCTTCTCCAACTGTGTCAAAATAATTTATGTAATAGGTACCTAAAATTAATGCACCGATTATTTCAATACCAAAAGCAACAATTAAAATCCCTCTCATTAAATTTACGAGACCTGAAAAGTTACTTTGATTTTGGTCAACCATTATTAACATCCGCTGTGATAGAACGATTTTCTTTCCGAAAAGCATCCATACGAAAGTACCCAAGGTCATAATACCAATTCCACCTATTTGAATAGCTAGTGCTAAAAAAGCGATCCCTACATAGCTATACGTCTCTGAGACATTAACAACCGTTAGTCCTGTAACACTTACGGCACTAACAGAGGTAAATACCGCTTCAGAATAGGAAACGTCAACTCCTGGCAGATGAGCGATTGGTAAATATAGCAACAAACTAAACAAGAACATCGCCAAAACATAAGCAAAAATAATAACCCGAAATGGGGTCAAAAATTTCCCCTTTGATAATTTCATTAGTTTGTACCTCCAAAATGATTCGGGGATTAGTATACCACATAATTAAATAGATGATATAGTGAATTAATCAGGAAAGAGCTATAATAAAAATAGGATCAAATTATCAATTAAATAAAGTGGGTGACGAAAATGATCTTTGGTCAAAAAAAGCAAGAAGTGGTTAACAACTCACCCGATCAAATTCCTTTGTTCGGCTATGAGTTATTAAGGGACGACGTGCTCCCTGAACTTTTGGGAAAAGAGTATCAATCAATTTTATACTGGGCTGGTAAAACGTTAGCAAGAAAATATCCTCTTAGTTCAATTGAAGAGATAATTGCTTTTTTTACAAAAGCTGGATGGGGAGAACTTTTGTTAATTAAGGAAAAAAATGATGAAGCTTTATTTGAACTTACTTCGCCATTATTTGAACAAAAAAAAATTCTTTCTACACCTTTAGAGGCTGGTTTTTTAGCTCAACAAATTCAGTATATCAAAGAATTTATTACCGAAACAAATGAAACTGTAAAAAATGGTAGAGCAACAAAAATTGTTTATCGAGTTAAGTGGGATACCCACGATAGAGTGTAAGAGAAGTTGGAATGTTGGAAAGGTAGTTCAAAAAATTTAGGAACAGTTGTCTATCCTTTGATCTTTGATCTTTATCTTTTATCTTTTCCTTTCCAACTTTTTCCTTTCCAACTTTCCCCTTTCCCCTTTTCATTCTTTTAATTTCTCAAGCAACGCCATCGCAACTTTTTCTGGAATTCCGATGTTCTGGATCTGTTCAAGGTTTGCTTGTTTAATTTTTTTTACTGATCCAAAATGCTTTAAAAGAAGTAATTTACGCTTTTCTCCAATTCCCTCGATACCATCTAGAACTGAGGCAAACATAGTTTTACTGCGAATTTGGCGGTGGAATGTAATTGCAAAGCGATGAACTTCATCTTGAATTCTTTGTAGTAAATAAAACTCTTGGCTATCGCGCTTTAACGGTGTAGCTTCTGGAGGATCACCCATTAATAATTGAGATGTCCGGTGATGCTCATCTTTCGCTAAACCACATACAGGAATCATTAATCCTAACTCATCCTCGATAACGCTCTTCGCAGCGGATATTTGCCCTTTACCACCATCCACAACTATTAAGTCAGGTAGCGTCTCTTTTTCTTTTAGTAGCCTTAAATAACGTCTCCTCACGACCTCCCGCATTGACTCATAGTCATCAGGCCCTTGAACTGTTCCGACTTTATATTTTCGATAGCCTTTACGATTCGGTTTACCATCCACAAAACAAACCATAGCTGAAACTGGATCAACCCCTTGAATATTTGAGTTATCAAAGGCTTCTATTACATGGGGTGTTGGAATTCCCAAAGCATGCCCTAAGTTTTCGACTGCTTTTATCGTCTTTGCTTCGTCACGCTCAATTAGGGCAAATTTATCATGTAATCCAGCCTCTGCATTTTTATTAGCTAATTCTACTAATTCCTTCTTTTGTCCCCGTTGTGGGTGAACCGTTTGGATCCCAATAAATTCACTTGCAAGAACTTTATCTATGGAATTCGGCAGAAAAATTTCCTTTGGTTTTAAATGCTGTTTTAAACTGTAAAATTGTCCTAGAAAAGTTAGAAATTCCTCATCTGCATCTTGATAAACAGGGAAGATTGATACGTCTCGCTCAATTAATTTTCCTTGACGAACAAAAAATACTTGCACACACATCCAGCCTTTATCACAGAAAAAACCAAATACATCACGATCTATATCATCAATGATTGATATTTTTTGTTTTTCCATTACCGCTTCAATATGTCGAATTTGATCACGATATTCTTTTGCTCGTTCATACTCTAGTCCTTGTGCTGCTTGCTCCATTTTCGTTGTCAAATCTTTCTTTATCGATTTATGGCCACCATTTAAAAACCTAGTTATTTCTTCCACTAATTCTTTATTTTTTTTTTCACTTACATGTTGAATGCATGGTCCCAAGCACTGATTTATATGATAGTAAAGACATACTCGGTCTGGTAGTGTTGAACATTTTCGTAACGGATAAAGCCGATCTAATAGTTTTTTCGTTTCACTTGCAGCAGCTGCATTTGGATATGGACCAAAATATTTACCTTTATCTTTTTTTACATTTCTTGTCGTGATTAGTCTCGGGTGTTCTTCCCTCGTCACTTTTAAGTATGGATAGCTTTTATCATCTTTTAACATGACGTTATATTTTGGATCATATTTTTTTATTAAATTAAACTCTAAAATTAATGCTTCAAGATTAGAAGAGGTAATGATATATTCGAAGTCGACAATCTCACTGACTAATCGTTGTGTTTTACCATCGTGTGAGCCTGTAAAGTATGAGCGAACTCGATTTTTTAATATTTTCGCTTTTCCAACATAAATAATCGTTTCATGAGCATCTTTCATTAAATAACAGCCCGGCTGTTCTGGTAATATTTCTAATTTCTGCTTAATATTGTCCATCTAAGATTCACCCCGCTTTCCACTTTTTTTAATACTAATAATATTACATTATACAAGAAAAGCGCAAGGTGCCCAAAGCTAGACCGACACAAAAACTTTTATGCTTTCTTAGCTCTCAACAAAAAAAGCCTACCACCATTTTTGGTCGTAGACTTATTTTTGAAAGTTCACTTATAGATGCTTGTTTACTAATTCAGCTAGTGCTTCTTTTGGTTGGAAGCCGACTACTTGCTCGACTACTTCTCCATTTTTCATGACTAACAAAGTGGGAATACTCATAACACCAAATTTACCTGCAGTTTCTTGATTTTCATCAACATCGACTTTAACTATTTTAATTTTCCCAGCTAATTCTTCGTCAAGTTCCACTAAAACAGGTGCAATCATTTTACAAGGTCCACACCAAGGTGCCCAGAAGTCTGCCAATACAATTCCGTCACTTGTTTCATTAACAAAAGTTTGATCTGTTACATTTATTATAGCCATTGTTAAATCCTCCCTATCTTCCTTCTTTTTCCCTCACGTCGTATTGTAACATTATTAAAAGACAGCTCGCTACAAAATTGCTCAGATAATGGATGTTCAAAATTCCGCCAAACATACAAGTCGATTTTTATTATCTTTTTGTTTGAACACTTCAAATAATAATATCTCCTATTGTGGGATATTTATTTAAGAAAATCAGAAGCGCGAAAATTTTATGCTTTCTTATCTCTCAAAAAACGAGCCCGTATGGACTCGCTTTAGAAATCAGTATTTTATGAACGGACTACTTCCTTCTTGAATTCTTCAACTAAAAGTGGCAATATTTCAGCTAAATCGCCGACAATACCATAATCAGCAATCGTAAAGATAGTTGCTTCAGGATCTTTATTAACTGCGACGATGCACTTTGAGTTAGACATTCCGGCAACATGCTGGATTGCGCCTGAAACTCCCAATGCAATGTAAAGATCTGGTGTTACAACTTTACCTGTCTGGCCAATCTGTAATGAATAATCACAATACTCAGCGTCACAAGCTCCACGTGAAGCTCCTACAGCAGCACCAAGAGTGTCTGCTAGTTCATATAACTTTTTAAAACCTTCCTCACTTTTCACACCACGTCCACCTGCAACAACGATTTTTGCTTCAGATAAGTCAACACCACCCGTACTTTTACGGACAATGTCTTTAATAATCGTACGTAGATCTTTTATTTCAACCGAAACTGCTTTTGCTTCACCAGTAAGGGACTCGTCTTTTTCTAGTGGCGCAATGTTATTTGGTCGAATTGTCGCTAAAATCATTCCATCAGAAACGACTATTTTCTCAAAGGCTTTACCAGCATAAATCGGACGAGTGAAAATAACTTCTTCTCCGTTAACTTCTAAATCAATTGCGTCAGAAACTAATCCTGCTTGTTTTTTCATAGCAATCCGTGGCGCAAGATCTTTACCCATGGCAGTATGACCCATCAACAAAGCGTCTGGTGCTTCTTCTTCAATTACTTGTAAAAGTGCTTGAGAGTATGCATCAGGTGTATAAGTTTTTAAATTGTCATCTTCAACTGTTAAAACACGATCTGCACCGTAATTAAATAATTCTCCTGCTAAACCGCTTACATTATCTCCCAAAATTGCTACAACAACTTCTCCACCATCTGCTACTTTCTTTCCGGCCGCTATTGCTTCAAATGAAACGTTACGAAAAGAATTGTCTCGTACATCAGCAAGAACTAATATTTTTCTAGCCATAAAAATCCCTCCAGTTAAATTACTTTTGCTTCCGTCTTTAATAAAGATACAAGCTCTTTTACTTGAGCACCTGTTTCACCTTGAAGAATTTTCCCTGCTTCTTTTTTCGGTGGCAAGAAAATTTCAATTGTTTTTGTTTTTGCGGCAACATCTTCTTCTTCTAAATCAAGATCATCTAACTCTAGTCGCTCTAAAGGCTTCTTTTTCGCTTTCATTATTCCCGGTAAAGATGGGTATCTAGGCTCGTTTAAACCTTGTTGTGCAGTCAGTAGGACCGGCAAAGAAACTTCGACAACTTCCTTATCTCCTTCAATATCTCTTTCAATTGTTGCTACTGTTCCATCGATATCGACTTTAATAACTGATGTTACATGAGGAATGTTTAATTCTTCAGCTATTCTTGGACCAACTTGGCCTGAACCGCCATCAACAGCTACATTACCTGCTAAAATAATGTCATATTCTTTATCTTTTAATGCTGTTGCAAGGACTTTAGCAGTTGTAAATTGGTCTTTTTCCTCTACTTCTTCACTGTCAATGATAATTGCTTTGTCTGCTCCCATGGCTAATGCTGTACGGATTTGTTTTTCGGCATCTTCTTCTCCAAAAGAAACAACAGTTACTTCACCACCATGCTTTTCACGAAGAACAAGAGCTTCTTCAATCGCATACTCATCGTAAGGATTAATAATGAATTCTGCCCCGTCCTCATTAATGGCACCATTCGTAATTGTAACTTTTTCTTCAGTATCGAAGGTTCGCTTCATTACTACAAAAATATTCATACCTTTAACCTCCTTAAATTAAGTAACTTATAACAAAATTATTATTTATCTGTAAAATGAGGTGGTCGTTTTTCTATAAATGCTCTGATTCCCTCTTGTCCATCTTCTGAATCAAAGGCGACACCAAATAACTCCGCTTCCTTTTTGACACCTTCTTCATAGCTATAATGATTAACAAATGTCAAAAGCTCAAGACCGAGCTTCATCGAGACTGCACTTTTCTTTGCTAGTTTGCTTGCTAACTCATAAGTCTTCTCAAGTAACTCTTCATCATTATAGGTATGATTGGCTAGACCTAAAGTTAAAGCCTCTTTTCCAGAGATAGGCTCACTTGTTAACAACATCTCCGCTGCCTTAGCCACCCCAACATAGCGAGCTAATCGTTGACTACCAGCGAATCCTGGAATTAAACCGAGCTGTAATTCAGGTAAACCGAGTTTCGTTTTTTCCGAAACAAGGCGAATGTGACACGCCATTGCTAATTCAAGACCACCGCCAAGGGCTGCCCCGTGGATTGCAGCAATAACCGGTTTAGAAAATTGTTCAATACGATCAAATAGGTTTTGACCATACTCGCTTAATTTGGCAAATTCGGCACCATTTTTTACAGTTGTGAATTCTTTAATGTCAGCTCCGGCTGCAAAAAATCTGCCTTGACCATGTAAAACAATTACTTTTACCTTGTCGTCCTGTTCAAGAACATCAAAAATCGCAGCTAACTCTTGAAGCAATGGTGATGATAGTGCATTAGCAGGTGGATTGTTAATTGTAATTGTTGCAATACGATCTTCCTCTTTGACAAGGAAATATTGATACTTGCTCAAATCACTCACTCCTTTGTTATTCAATGGGTATTGACACTAGTTTGCTCTCATAGCTTTTAAAAGCAGGGTATGAACCGGCTTTGCGAGCCTTAATAGCTCATACTTATGTTCTTTCATAACCCAGTTTGTTACGACCTCATCAATTGTTCCAAAAATCATCTGTCTTGTAATGCGAAGGTCTAGCTCAGCTGAAAATAAGCCTTCTTCAATTCCAAGTAAAACGATCGTATCGATAAGTTTTAAGTACCCTACTAACACTTCATTAATACGATTTCTTAATTCTATGTTAGATTGCCGTAATTCTAACTGCGTAACGATCGCTAATGAATGGTCTGCTTCTAATTGTCTGAGGTGCATAGTTATCAATACTAATAACTTCTCTTCAATTGAAGATTCTCCTGCTAATTCATCTTCAATCTTTTGAATAAATTTCCCCATTTTTTCTTGGAACAAAGAAACGAGTAAATCTTCTTTATTTTTAAAGTACAGATAGATGGTTCCATCAGCTACCCCAGCTTCTTTGGCAATTTTGGAGACTTGTGAGTGATGATAACCATTTTGAGCGATAATCTTTACAGCTGCATCGATTATCTGTTCATATTTTTGCCCTTTTCGCTTAGCCAATTCTTCCCCCCTTTCCTACGTCAAAAAGTGAATGATTATTCATTCATATTTTATTATTTTAGTTCATTGAAGAGTTTATGTCAATCTCATTATCACAATTTACCGACTATTTGTCATGTGTTTTTTAGATAATAAGGAAATTATTTTGGAAATAGTAAAGGGATCCTTCATTACAGAAAAAATCGTAAGCACTTAATTTCCTTTCGCCTACCTGCCGCCGGTGTACTGTGGGCAACAGTAAACTAAGACCAACTCACTAAAAATGTGAATTGGTCTTAGTTTAATTAACTACTTTTGACTTTATCTTTCTTTGCTGCTTCTGCTTCTTCCGTCTTTTTCTGTTCTTCTTCTAGAAGTGCACGACGAAGTACTTTACCAACCATTGTCTTTGGTAACTCGTCCCTAAATTCATAAAAACGCGGTACTTTGTAAGAAGAAAGATGTTTACGACAAAATTCATTTAATTCTTTGTCTGATACTTGATGTCCTTCTTTTAAGACAATAAAGGCTTTCACTGTTTCGCCACGGTATGGGTCAGGAACACCAATTATGACAGCTTCTTGAATACTTTCGTGTTCATATAAGACCTCTTCTACATCACGAGGGTAAATATTAAAACCACCAGCAATAATCATATCTTTTTTGCGATCAACGATATAGAAATAGCCTTCTTCATCCATGTATCCCATATCACCGGTATAAAGCCAACCATTTTGAATCGTTTGGTGCGTATCTTCTGGTTTGTTCCAGTAGCCTTTCATCACTTGTGGACCACGAATTAACATCTCACCAATTTGTCCATGTTGTGCTTCTTCACCTGTTTCCGCATTTAGAATAACAGCTTCGGTATCCGGCCATGGCAAACCAATACTGCCAATAGGACGCTTGCCCCACATTTGATTAAAATGCGTACATGGTGATGCTTCAGTTAATCCAAATCCTTCTGAAAGTCTTCCGCCAGTAAGTTTCTCAAATGTTTGTTGAACTTCAACAGGCAGTGCTGATGAACCACTAATGCAAACCTCAATCGACGATAAATCATATTTTTTTATATCAGGGTCATTTATTAGTCCGATATACATCGTTGGGGCGCCAGGAAACATCGTTACCTTTTGTGATTGAATACCTTTTAAAATTTGTTTTGTATCAAATTTGGGGATAATGACCATTTTCGACATATGCATGATTGAGTAGTTCATGCCGACAGTCATTCCATATACATGGAAAAACGGTAACGCACATAAGATAACTTCCTCACCATGTTTCATTTTGTACATCCACTTAATTGCCTGAGTTGTATTAGCGACTAGATTATAATGCGTTAACATAACTCCTTTAGCCACTCCAGTTGTTCCACCAGTATATTGTAATAAAGCCAAATCTTCTTTTACATCAAAAGATAGTTCAATTTCCTTGGCCTCACCCTTGTTCATAAACTTAACAAATGAATGAACATTGTCCCCATAAGTTACATCAATTGTAATCCCGGTGTTTTTCTTTTGGATAAAGGGATAAATAAGGTTTTTAGGAAATGGTAAATAATCTTTGATTCCTGTTACAATCACGTGTTCAAGGCTTGTCTTTGACCATACTTTCTTTACCCGTTGGTAGACAAGATCAAGGCAGATCATGACCTTTGCCCCAGAATCAATCATTTGGTGCTCTAACTCCCTTTCCACATAAAGAGGGTTTGTTTGCACAACGACAGCTCCCGCCATCAATGCTCCATAATAACTAATCACAGACTGAGGAGTGTTAGCTAACATAATGGCAACACGGTCCCCTTTTTTCACACCCAATGACTGAAGTTGATTCGCAAATTTCAAAGCTGAGTTGTAGAGCTCTAAATAAGTCAGCTCTTTACCTAGAAAATGCAGGGAAATTTTTTGTGGTTGCTTCGCGCTAGCTTCCTTTAAAAAGCTTTGTAAAGTTCTTTCTGGATAATTAATTGAGAAAGGTATTTCGGTAGGATAATTTTTTGTCCATGCCTTCTTTGATGACAATTCCATTAACATTTTTCCTCCTTGACCTTCCTTTCCAAGCGTAAAATTCTAGCTCTGCCCTCTCTATGACAAAGCCTTCATTTTTGTCGTACTATTTGAACCTTGCAGTTCTGAATAATACTGTAAAGCATTCTCCAACCTCCATTGTAATGAAAACGGTTGCAATAATAAAGACATTTGTTCAAATATTTAATTTTTTTTATTTCCAAGTTTTTAATTAGTAATATCGGATGACAAAGCAGACTTAAGAAAAGCACTTGGCGCTAGACAGAGAAAAGCCCTCCAATTAAGTTGAAGGGCTAAGAACTATTTTTCTTTAACTTGGTCTTCATGTTTCTTTTTCTCTTCTTCAAGTAGTACTCGTCGCAATATCTTTCCAATCATTGTTTTTGGTAGTTCTTTACGGAACTCATATAGTCTCGGTACTTTAAAAGAAGCTAAATGCTGACGACAAAATTGGTCTAACTCTTCTTCTGTTATGGTTTGACCATCTTTTAGAACGATGAATGCTTTAACTGTTTCGCCACGATAAGGGTCTGGAACACCCACAATACAAACTTCTTGAATTTTCTCGTGTTCATACAAAACTTCTTCAATTTCCCTTGGATAAATATTAAAGCCTCCGGCAATAATCATGTCTTTTTTACGATCGACAATATAAAAGAAACCTTCTTCGTCCATATAACCCATGTCACCAGTTAAAAACCAACCGTCTTTAAATGTGGCTTGGGTATCTTCTGGACGATTCCAATAACCCTTCATTACTTGAGGCCCTTTAATCATCACTTCACCGATTTCTTTTGGTTGACCCGGCTCTCCTGTTTCAATGTTTAAAATTGCTGCATCAGTATCCGGCCAAGGTACACCAATACTGCCTGTTTTCCTTTTTCCCCACACGAAATTTGCAATTGCTACTGGTGACGTTTCAGTTAGCCCATAACCTTCTACTAAACTACCACCTGATATTTTTTCGAAGTTTGATTGAACTTCAAGAGGTAAGGCTGCTGAACCACTTAAACAAACTTCAATTGATGATAAATCAAACTCGCTAATTTTAGGATGATTCAAAAGCGCAATATACATTGTAGGTGCCCCTGGGAAAAGAGTAATTTTATGCTTTTGAATCGATTTTAAGACATCTATTGGATTGAATTTTGGTAAAATAATCATTTTGTGATGATCCATAATCGACAAATTCATTACTACTGTCATACCATAGACGTGAAAAAATGGTAATGCTGCTAACATTTTTTCTTCGCCTTTTTTCAACTTATATGTCCAACGAACACACTGAGTTGTATTGGCAACTAAATTATAGTGAGTTAACATTACGCCTTTTGCCGGACCAGTTGTTCCCCCTGTATATTGGAGTAATGCTAAATCCTCTTTTGGATCAATGTCAACTTCTATTTCTCTAGCGACACCTTCTTCTAGTACTTTCTTAAATTTTAAAATCTTTTCATTGTACTGGACATTGATCGTAATGCCAGTATTCTTCTTTTGAATAAATGGATATATAAGACTTTTTGGAAATGGTAGAAAGTCTTGAATGCCAGTAACGATGACATGTCGTAATTTCGTCTTATCAAAGACATTGGCTACTCTCGAATAAACGAGATCTAGACAAATCATTATTTCTGCCCCAGAATCATTTAACAGATGTTCAACTTCTCTTTCGACATAAAGTGGATTCGTCTGTACGACAATCCCTCCAGCGAACAAAGCTCCGTAATAGCTAATGACTGCCTGTGGCGTATTAGCTAACATAATTGCTACCCGATCTCCCTTTTTAACACCTAGTTTTACTAGTTGGTTAGCAAGTTTTAAGGAAGAAGTATATAGTTCTTTGTAAGTAAGTTCTTTCCCAATAAAATGAATCGCTCCCTTTTCAGGGCTAACTTCCGCTGCCTCTTTCAAATAACTTTGCAGTGTTCTTTCGTCATATTGAATTGTTGTCGGAATTTCTTTTGGATAATGAGCGAACCATGGATGAGTGACTTTTGTTTCCATATACAATTTCCCCCTTTTTATACTCCCTTCTAAAGAAATTAAGTGCAAAAAATGAAATCTGCGCACAACTATACTCTCTACTGAATAGTTGGCATTCTCCTCTTATTTACAGTGTAATGGAAACGGTTACAAAAATAAATACTTTTTTTAAAATATTTAGAATTTTTAAAAAAGAACTAGCGGATGCTAATTCCTGATTTTTACTTTTTAAGCAACAAAAAATAAATAGATAACTCCTGCAATCATAAATATTCCACAAAAAACAAATAAAACTTTCCAAAGTATCTCCAATTTTCTCGCCTTCCAATCTATAATGTTGAATTATTTAATAAGCCACTAAAAATCCCGACATCTACTTAAATGAATTTCATTCAAAATTTTAGCCACATCAAGTTACATCTAGTGGCGTAGAATCTACATTATGAAATTCATTCACTTAATAATTCCAGCACCAATCACAAAAGAGAGCGCTACTGAAATAATAAATGACAACAACCCAACTGCTCGATTATCACGAGCAATTTCATCGTCAACTTTAAAGCGCGGAGTTAAAAACTCAAAAATAAAATAACCAAATAATAATAAAGTGAACCCATATGCCCCCCACATTAACATCGTTAAGATTGAGTCGTTTTGCTGGATTGAGAAGTGGAAGATATTCGCAACCCCAAACAGCTTTCCGCCAGTTGCTAAGGCAACTGAAACATTGCCTTTTTTCACTTCTTCCCAATTCTTATATTTTGTTACCGTTTCAAGCACCGCCATGGCAACAATGATCGCCAGGACAACAACACTAAAAGTAGCGGCTGTATAAATAAAATCGATTTGAAATAATGTATCCACTTACCCAGCCTCCATGAATTTTATATGTAGGTTATTCAAAAAGGTAAAATCCAACCTTTTTAAATAACTCATTATTTAAATTCGACGATTGTATTTCCTAATCCTCCCTCATTCATTGCTGCCATCTTAGAAGCTTTTACTTGAGGATGGTTTTTCAACAATTGTAGTACTCCTTTTCGTAAAGCCCCTGTTCCTTTACCATGGATAATTGAAACTTGACTATAATTAGCTAAGAGGGCATCATCTAAATATTTTTCAACACGTGCCATTGCATTTTCAAAGCGTTCGCCGCGGAGATCAAGTTCAGGTTTGACATGATGCTCAGAGCCTTGAATCCTTGTAATTGGTTTTTTCTCGATTTGATTTTGACGATCAATAAGCTGAATGTCTTCAATTCTTACTTTCATTTTCATAACACCGATTTGAACTTGAAATTCTTTTTCTGAAATTTTTTCAGCAATGTGACCTTTTTGACCCAAGCTAATCACCTTTACTTCATCGCCTGGGACAAGCTTTTTCTCAAGCTTTTTTGCTAAAAAGTTCTTTTTCTGCTTTGTTTTAAGTATTGGCGCTGTTTCTTCTAAGCGTTTTTTGGCATCAATAAGCTGGTGTTCTTTAACGACAGTTGTCTGTTTTTGTAATTCTCGAAGTTCCTCAATAATAAATTCAGCTTCTTCTTTTGCGTTTTCTACCGCATCATTGGCTTTCTTTTCTGCTTCCTCAAAAACCTGCTCTTTTTCTTTTTCAAAAACTGCAAGTTTATCTGCTAATTCCTTACGGATCGCTTCTGCTTCTTTACGAATATTTACCGATTCTTGCTTTGCTATTTCCGCTTCTTTTTGAGAAGTTTCCAGAGAAGAAATCATCTCTTCTACTTTATTTGTTTCAGTTGAGATTTGAGCTTTTGCTTTATCAATGATATCTGAACCCAAGCCTAACCGTTTGGAAATCGCAAATGCATTACTTCGACCTGGAACACCGATCAAAAGTCGATACGTTGGGCTTAATGTTTCTACATCAAACTCAACACTCGCATTTACCGCCCCAGGTCGATTATAAGCATAAGCCTTTAATTCACTATAATGGGTCGTCGCTACAACGCGCGCGCCGCGGCTGTATACATCATCTAAAATTGCAATTGCTAGTGCTGCCCCTTCTGTCGGGTCTGTGCCTGCACCAAGTTCATCAAATAAAACAAGACTTTCGTGATCGACATGCTCTAAAATATTAATAATATTGACCATATGTGAGGAAAACGTACTTAAATTTTGCTCAATCGACTGTTCATCACCAATATCGGCAAAAATTGATTGAAAGACTGCCATTTCAGAGCCTTCCTCGACCGGAACATGCAAACCAGATTGCATCATTAAAGTCAGTAGACCAATTGTTTTTAATGTGACTGTTTTACCACCAGTGTTAGGACCCGTAATAATAATTGAACTATAATTTTTGCCTAACTCTACATCAATTGGAACAACTTCGTCACGCTCAATCAATGGATGGCGTGCTTTTTCTATTTTAATAAACCCATAATCATTTAAATCAGGTTGTGTTCCATTTATGATCTTCCCGTATGATGCCTTCGCAAAAATAAAATCTACTTCTGCTAACATGAGAATATTTTCAATGAGCTCCTCAGCGGCTTCAGAAACAAGTAAAGAAAGAGCTTGCAAAATTTTCTCAACCTCTTGTTTTTCTTTAATTCGAACTTCTCTTAATTGATTGTTAATTGTGACAACAGCTTGCGGTTCAATAAACAACGTTGCCCCTGAAGAAGATTGGTCGTGAATAAGTCCTCCAAAGCTACTACGGTATTCTTGCTTGACGGGAATAACAAAACGATCATTTCGAATCGTAATAATCGTATCTGAGAGCATTTTTTGATTACTGGAAGAGCGAATGACACTTTCTAGTTTTGAACGAACGGCTGCCTCATGACTTTTAATTTGTTGACGAACCGTCCTGAGCGTTGGACTTGCTGAATCTAGTACACGCCCGTGATCGTCAATGCAGATAATGATTTCCCGCTCAACATCCGTTAACGGTGTAATAGCTCTTACTAGTTCTTCTAAAATCGGCAGTTCAATTTCGTCTTCAATCATATTTTCAATAAATTTTTTGAACCTTCTGCCACCATAAATCGTACTAGATACATCCAAAAGTTCCAACTCGTTTAGCATTCCGCCAATTTGAGCACGTTTTACGCTTGCTCGAATGTCACGGATACCACCTAGTGGAGGCTGACCTTTTAAACGTAAAACTTTTGCTCCTTCAAATGTTGCGTTTTGGGCTTGCTTGATCTCTTCAAGATTAAGCATTGGCTTAAGTTCCTCAACTATTTTTTTTCCAAGTGAACAGCTTACATGTTGAATTAACTGATCTTTCATTTTATCGTACTCAAGGAGACGACATACACGTTGTAACAAAACCCCAACCCCTTAATTATTTCTATTTAAATATTTGACTACATCGACTAGATCCCAGGTATTAATGACTGATTCTTTTTTTAGCCAACCTTTTCTTGCACTTCCTACCCCAATTACGATATCATTTAACATTTCTACACTATGGGCATCTGTATTGACCATAAGCTTAACCCCTTTGGCTTGAGCCTTTTTTAACCAATTTGGTGCTAAATCTAAGCGATTAGGATTGGCATTTAATTCTAGTGCTGTGTTGGTTTTTTTCGCTATCTCGATGAGGTCATCTATATCAACATCATAGCCAGGTCTCCTCCCAATAATCCGTCCAGTAGGATGAGCAATTAAATCAACATGATGACTTTCTAATGCGTTTGTTAATCTTTCCATAATCAACTGCTTGTCTTGAGAAAAAGCTGAGTGAATTGAGGCGATCACAAAGTCAACTCCGCTGATTACATCGTCATCATAATCTAGACTTCCGTCTGGTAAAATATCCATTTCAACTCCAGTAAAAATTTTGAAATCATCCCACTTTTTATTTAAGCGTGCAATTTCTTGATGTTGCTTTTCAAGTCTAGCTACCGATAATCCATTCGCTACTTTTAAAAACTTCGAATGGTCAGTAATCGCAATATACGAATAACCCTTTTTTCGAGCGGCTTCGGCCATTTCTTCAATAGAATTAGCGCCATCACTCCAGGTTGAATGCATATGGCAGTCGCCACGGATATCTTTGACAGAAATTAGCTGATTTAATTTTTGCCACGCCTCAATTTCACCATTTGCTTCTCTCACTTCTGGAGGAATAAACTGAAGTCCAAAATGGTTAAAAAATTGTTCTTCCGAATCAAATGTTGTTATTTCACCGGTTTCAATATTTTCAACACCATATTCACTTATTTTTTCGCCGCGCTCTTTGGCAATTTGGCGTAATTGGACATTATGATCTTTAGAACCTGTAAAATGATGAAGTGCTGTTGCAAATTCCGCTTCCTTGACGATTCGAAAATCGACTGACATACGGACCTCATCTAGCTCTAACTGTATAGATACTTTTGTTTCTCCACTTGCGATAACCTCGCCAATATTTTCAAAGTTGAGAAGTTGCTCACGAACGATTTCGGGATCACTACTAGCAATGATATAATCTAAATCTTTAACTGTTTCACGATATCTACGCAAACTGCCCGCACGAGAGAATTGACTAATTCCCACTAATTTAGCGAGGATGGCTTCAATTTTCTTTGCAATAGGTAAAACTTGTGCGATCGGCAAGCGCTCCGGTTGTTTTCCAAATTCTTCGATTGCCGCAACTATTTTCTCTTCGGTTTTTTTTCCAAAGCCAGCTAAAGCTTGAACTTTCCCAGCTAAACAAGCTTGCTTTAGTGTTGTAACATCAATAACATCGAGTTCTTGATACAGTTTCCCAATTTTCTTACCACCAAGACCTGGTAATTTTAATAATGGGATCAACCCTTCCGGCATTTCTGCTTTTAATTCTTCAAGAAGACTCGATTTTCCGCTACTTATTAACTCCTCGATAACCGTTGCGGTCGCTTTACCTATCCCCTTTAGCTTTGAAACATCGTTAATTTCGGCCAAGGTTCTTTCATCGCTTTCCAACGACTGAGCTGCCTTTCGATAGGCAGACACTTTAAAGCTGTTTTCACCTTTAATTTCCATATATATAGCAATCATTTCTAACTCACCAATGATTTGTTTTTTATTCATCTTCCCTCTCCTCTCTTTTTAGAAAGCATAAGTGGAGCTAGACAATTGAGAGCTTACCACTTGACCTAATCATACCGAGATTTACTATAATAAATCAAATAATTAGTAAGTGAATAAAATTCATAATGCAAATTCCGCCACTAGGATACTACATCTAGTTGAATTAAAATAAACTTCTTAACTAAGTAAGAAGTTTAAAGTTTATTCCTGTTCAAAATTTATTTTCGATCCACAGTTCCTTTAATTGATTAGACAAAATTGGTGTGTAATCTAAAATTAGTTTTGCTAGTGAAGATTCTTTAAGTAATTCTTGAACAAATTCGATAGGTAATAGCGCTGCTATATGCAAAACTACAACTAATATAAGGACTGTTTCTAAAAAACAAAGTACCCCACCTAACCAACCATTAATTATACTTAAAATCGGTAAATGAGCTAAAAAATCAAACATTGAGCCAATTATTTGGACAATAATTTTTGTTGCAAAAAATAAAATTGCAAAAGCGATGCCACTATAATAAACATGTTCAAAGTCAAAAGCTTCGATTATCATAAATGCTGGATTGTCAGATGAAAACTGCGGATAAGGTATCCAAAGACGAATATGAACGGCTAGTTCTCCATAATAAAGATAGGCAACCATAAAAGAAATGATAAAACCAATTAAATGAATTAATTGTAGAATAAATCCTCGACGAAAACCGATAAAGAAGCTAGCTATCAAAATAATTAGTAACAGTAAACTAAGCATTTTTTATTTTTCCCCATCTTTCTGTTTATTCTCTTTTTCGTATTGTTTTTTTAATCGTAAATATTCATCACTAATGTTAACAGCCGTCAAGACAGCAAGCTGTGTTTTATCTAAATAAGGCTTAACTTCTCGCATTTTTTTCATTTTTTCGTCGACAAAATTTGCCACCTCAACGATATGACTGACGTCAGCTTTTCCTGAAATAACATAATTTTGCCCACTAATTGATACCATGGTTCGACGTTTACCCTTTTCTTCGCCCACACAACAAGCCTCCTTAAAACGATAGCTTTCCCGCCTAGTTTAAGGCGCAATAATCTATCCTTCTCTATTAAAACTCTTAAATTAATAGTAATAGTAAGAACTGAAAATACTACATTCTATCATAACACGAACATACGTGATTGGAAATATGTCGAATGCCAATTGAGAAAGATTGGGAGAATTGGTACAATAAAAATAAGTTCATATTCAAAATAGGGGGACAGATTCGCAGTTTTTTTCCGAACTTTTAAAACATCCTCTGAAAGGGGTTTTTGTATTGGGGCAACAAGTATTACTATTAAGTTCTAGTTTAATTCAAAAAATGCAGAAATTTTATAAAGATGACTTACAATCTAAATTGCCACCTGGAGCTATTTTTTCGGCAAAGCCTATTAATTGCACAGTTACTGCTTACAAATCAGGAAAAGTTTTATTTCAAGGTGCCAATCACCAAGAGGAAGCTGCTATTTGGTCTGAGTTTACAAAGGCTAGTTTGAACTCACCTAGTTCCAAAACACTTAACCAAACACCTGCTAAACAAGCAAGTAAAAAAGTTGATTTTTCTAGGATGTCGCTAATTGGCTCTGATGAAGTTGGAACTGGCGATTATTTTGGACCGATCACAGTCGCTGCTTCCTTTGTAAAAGTAGCTGATTTTGATAGGTTAAAACAGCTTGGAGTAAAGGATTCAAAAGGAATGAAGGACCCAGAAATTTGTAAAATAGCGAAACTGCTCATTAAGCAAATTCCATACAGCCTGCTTATTCTTCCAAACGAGAAATATAACTCACTGCAAAGCAAAGGAATGAACCAAGGGAAAATCAAGGCCTTATTACATAACCAAGCTCTACTCCACTTACAAAAAAAATTAGCGGGGGCTCCTTTTGATGGAGTCTTAATCGACCAGTTTGCCGAGCCTAGTATTTATTATCGGTACATTGCCGATCAAAAGGAAAAAGTAGCAGGCGAAAAAGTCTTTTTCCATACTAAAGCAGAATCATTGCATTTATCAGTTGCGGCTGCGTCGATTATCGCCCGCTATGCATTCGTTAAAGAAATGGACAAATTAAGTATCGAAGCTGGGTTTGAAGTGCCAAAAGGAGCCGGGGCTCACGTTGATAAAGCTGCAGCAAAATTAATTGAAGCACAAGGCATGGAGTCCTTAAATAAGTTTTGTAAAATACATTTCGCTAATACAGAGAAAGCAAAAAAGCTACTTTGAAATTAACGAGGTTTCAATGTAAAATTAGATTTTTGGGCGGCTGCACTAAGCTATTACAGTCGCTCAAATTCTCAATTACTTATTGTTCATTTTTACTTTGAATTCGAATAATATTTCCATAAAAACGATTTTCTTCTGCTAATCTTTTCCATTCAATTAGCTCGTTTACAATAACGTAATCGATTGGGATATCATTTAAGGGAAGGTTTATTTCTCTACTAACTTCGTTACGGAAAAATTCATTTTTAATAATACCTACTTTAATTAGTTTATTCTCGCTACTTGCTACAAAACAAGCAATTTTTTCTTGACCACAGTAAATACATGTATGACCTTGCGTAACGCTAATTAATTCATGAGTAATAAGCGAATTAAAGACCCATTTCTTCTCCTTTATTAAGTAAAGGAAGTCAGTTGTGAATTGTAATGGGTTATCGTCCATTCGAAAAACAACATTCCAAACACAAAAATCAATTTTTTTACACAAATCTATATTGGAAATTTGATACATATCGCACCCCACCTTTTCTATTCATTCATTCTCACTATACTCGAAAAAAAGGAGCTGGACAATTAGAAAAGCAAAAGCGCCTTGGTCAGCCGCGACAAGCACTGGAGGCCTATTACATATAGCCCGCTCTTGGGCTATATGTAATAGGTTGAAGTGACCTCGAGCGGCTAGGCGCTGGAGCTGGACAATTAGAAAAGCAAAAGCGCCTTGGTCAGCCGCGACAAGCACTGGAGGCCTATGACATATAGCCTACTCTTGGGCTATATGTCATAGGTTGAAGTGACCTCGAGCGGCTAGGCGCTGGAGCTGGACAATTAGAAAAACGGAAGGGGACCTCCCCTTCCGTTTAATTTGTTAAGCGCGTAACGTAACTGCCAATTTTTCTTCTAGGCCAGCTAACACTTGATGATGAATTTTCGTTACTTCTTCATCTGTAAGTGTCCTCGTTGGATCAAAGTAAGTCAGAGAAAATGCTAATGATTTTACGCCTGATTCAATTTTTTCACCTTGATACAAATCAAAGAGCTGCACAGATTTTAACAACTCTCCACCATTGTCAATAATCACATCTTTGACAACTTGAGCATCAATTTTTTCACCAACAACAAGAGCAATGTCCCTTGAAATAGCAGGATACTTAGGAATCGGATCATAAAAAACTTCTTTCTCATTGTCACTAAGAACTGCTGTTAAATCTAATTGAAACACAAATGTTTCATTTAAAGCTAATTCTTTTTGTAGTGAAGGATGAACTTGACCAACAAAACCGATTTCTTTCCCATCAAATAGGATCGCCGCTGTTCTTCCTGGGTGCAAACTATCCTTTTGGACACTTTGAAAGCGGATCTTTGCATCGATACCTAAAAGCTTAAATAATCCTTCTAAAATTCCTTTTGCTACAAAGAAATCAACTTTCTTTTTTTCACCTTGCCACAAATGACTTTCCCATATGCCTGTCAAAGCTCCAGCTACCATTTCTGTTTCTACTGGTTGTTTCGTTAACTGTTTTTCTGCCGATAAAAAGATCGAACCTACTTCATAAATAGCGAGGTCTGTTATTTTACGATTTTGATTGTACTGAACAACATCTAGGACATGCGGAATTAAACTCGTTCGTAATGTACTACGATCTTCACTCATTGGCATTGCAAGAGAAACAGGCGTTAGATCAATTGACTTGTTAGCGAAACCCTTTGCTTTACTTGCGCTTGTTAGTGAATAGGTAATTGCTTGATCTAAGCCAACACTTTCTAAATAACGACGTACTTTGCGGCGCCGCTTTTGGCTTTCTGTTAACGATCCAGCAGTCGTAAGGCCAATTGGTAATGTTGTTGGAATTTGATCATAACCATAAAGTCTCGCAACTTCTTCAATTAAATCAGCTTCAATCGTAATATCGCCACGTCGAGTTGGCACAAATACAGTAAATCCTGCTTCTTTTTGAGAATAAAGAAATTGAAGTCTTTTAAAAATTTCGGCAACAACACCGATTTTAAGCTCTGTGCCTAATGCTTTGTTAATTCGCTGAAGAGAAATCTCAACCGTTAAAGGGTTAGCAACCAGTTCATTTACTTCAACAACGCCTTCAAGCACTTCTCCACCTGCAAGCTCACACATTAGCTGTGCAGCTCGTTTAGCGGCTAGTGCGACTCGATTTGGATCAATTCCTTTTTCAAAACGGACACTAGAATCACTTCTCAGTCCTAAATCTTTTGATGCTTTTCTTATCGTTGCCCCATTAAAATATGCTGCTTCTAGCAAAATTGTTGTTGTATCGGTTTGGACTTCAGACTTCGCACCGCCCATAACACCTGCTACTGCTACTGGTTCTGTTCCATTTGTAATAACGAGATGGTCTTTTGAAAGTTTACGTACTGAATTATCTAATGTGATAATTTCTTCTCCTTCAGTCGCACGACGAACAACAATTTCTTTGGAACCAAAACGATCATAGTCAAAAGCGTGAAGTGGTTGACCATACTCTAAGAGGACGTAGTTTGTCACATCAACAACGTTGCTAATTGGACGAATCCCAGAGGCCATCAAACGATTTTGGAGCCATAATGGTGATGGAGCTATTTTCAGATCTTTAATAATAATTGCTTGATAATGAGGATTATCTTCAATTGCTTCGACACGAACTTGGATAAAATCAGAAGCCTTAGCGGTACTTGTCTTTAGCATCGGTGTTGGAAGCGTAACATCCCTATTTAAAATAGCGGCAACTTCATAAGCTACTCCAATCATATTTAAACAATCTGCTCGGTTAGGAGTTAAATCTAATTCCAAAACTTCATCGTTTAAATTTAAGTATTCCAATGCATCTTTGCCAACTTCGGCATCTTTAGGAAAAACAAAAATTCCTTCTAACATTTCTTTTGGGACAAATTTTGTTTCTATTCCTAGTTCCTGAAGAGAACAAATCATGCCCATTGATGCTTGTCCACGTAACTTTGCCTTTTTAATTTTAAAATTCCCTGGTAATACTGCTCCAACTTTTGCAACAGCTACTTTTTGCCCCTCGGCAATGTTTTTCGCTCCACAGACGATTTGTAGGGGCTCTTCCTCACCTACATCAACCTGACATAAACTTAATTTATCTGCATCAGGGTGTTGTTCACATTTGATCACATGACCAATAAAAACCTTACTAACCCCTTTATTTAATGAATGAACAATATCAACAGCCACACCACTTCTCGTTAAGCGCTCTGCTAAATCTACGGCTGAAATGTCATTTAGCCTAACATAATCTTTAAGCCAATTAAAAGATATTAACATGTATGTTTCCTCCTAAAATTTATTGGTTAATGATTAGTTGGTTTGACCTTACTTTTTCTTTTCCTAACCAACTAGCCAACTTTCCAACTACCCAACTAATCAAACTCGTTTAAACTGCTCTAAAAAACGCTTATCATTTAAATAAAAGTGACGAATATCATCAATGCCATACTTCAACATCGCTAGGCGCTCGACACCCATTCCAAAAGCAAATCCTGAATATTTTTCTGGGTCAAATCCGCCCATTTCTAGTACGTGAGGATGAACCATGCCAGCCCCTAAAACTTCAATCCAACCTGTATCTTTACAAATTCGGCAGCCCGCACCGGCACACATGACACAAGAAAGATCTACCTCCACCGATGGCTCAGTGAATGGAAAAAAACTTGGACGTAAACGAATTTTTTGATCAGGACCAAAATATTTTTTTGCGAATTCAAGTAAAACACCTTTTAAATCACTCATACGAACATTTTCATCAATAAAAAGTCCTTCAACTTGCATAAATTGATGTGAATGCGTTGCATCATCATCATCTCGACGAAATACTTTCCCTGGGCAAATAATTTTTACTGGACCGACGCCCTTAAATTTTTCCATTGTTCTTGCTTGAACTGGCGATGTATGAGTTCGAAGCAAAAGATCTTCTGTAATATAAAATGTATCTTGCATATCTCGGGCTGGGTGGTTTTTCGGTAAATTTAATGCTTCAAAGTTATAATAATCGGTCTCGACCTCAGGTCCTTCCGCAACATCAAAGCCCATACCGATAAAAATATCTTCAATAGTTTCTACTACCGCTGTTAGTGGATGTCTAGCACCTATTGGAGCAGGGCGTCCTGGTAATGTAACATCAATGCTCTCACTAGCTAACCTGTTTTCTACTTCACGTGCTTCAAAATCGGCAACTTTTTCTTCGAGTTTTTCCGAAATAGCACTTCGAACATCATTAGCCAATTGTCCGATCACTGGGCGCTCCTCCGCAGAAAGCTTTCCCATTCCCCTCAATACTTCTGTAATCGGCCCTTTTTTCCCTAAATAAGATACTTTAATTTCTTGTAGCTCTTTTAATGATTTAGCTGCCTCAATTTGGTTTATCGCTTCGTTTTGAAGCTCTTGTAATCGTGCTTGCATGTTTTTATCCTCCCTTTATATGTAAAGAAAAAGCATAAGCGTATTATTTCAGCTGCTCTTGCGGTTGCTCTTTACAGAACCCGCAATGAAGTAACTCAGATGACTCGTTTTGAAGCTAAACAAAAAAGACCTCATCCCAACAAGGGACGAAGACTTCGCGGTACCACCCTAATTAACGACTCTGTTGTAAATCGTTCACTTAATAATTGATAACGGTCTTTTGACCGATGCAACCTTAATAAAAAACCAAGTAAGCTTTTTATGTTCCGGCGCCAACTCAAGAGTGAATTCAACTAAACAATCATAGAAATGCTTTCAGTCTAAGAGACTATTCTAAAAGTCCGGAAAAATAGCTGTTCGATTTCTATATCGATAAATGCCGCACAACATGGCATTTTCTCGACAAAGCCGATTTTATCCTTCTTTTTTGAATACGATCTCTTTGGCACTTCTTCCCTGAATGATGTTTGACAGTTTACTACTCTCTTTCAGTGTCTTTGTAAATATTAAATTTGAAGTTAGGTATTTCCAAAAAAATAATGGATCAGTATGACGGTCTATTATTTTTTTTTCAACGCCTTAATCGACTGAATTTCAAAATATCATTATATATTAGCCATATCGAGTTACATCTTAGTGCACTGAGTAAGAATTATGAAATTCATTAAAATTATAAGATATTTTTAAGAAGAAGGCAAATCTTCTTAAAATAATATAGTTGAATCAATTTCGTAATGCAGATTCTGGGCCACTAGGATACTTCATCTAGTTGAATTAGATTTTTAACTAGATAGAGCTTGATGTGGCTAGTTTATTGGTATTAGGAAATTGATTCATTTATTAAAATGTTAAGAGCATTACTTTTTTTGTTTTCTATGACTAAATTTATTTTCTCAAATGGTAGAGTAAAATACCAGCTGCAATCGATACGTTTAAAGATTCTGCTTGTCCGTATATTGGGATATATAGGTTTTCAGTTGTCTCAATTAATAACTCAGGCGAAATTCCACTTCCTTCATTTCCAACAATAAGAGCGAAGCTATCTTGAGCCGAAACCGTTTTATAAGATACTGCTGTTTCATTCAGAGCTGTGCCGAAAACAGGAATATCTTTCTTTTTTAATTTTTCAACTATTTCAGATAAATCAGCTTTGACAAAAGGTAAATGAAATAATGACCCTTGAGTAGAGCGAATTACTTTACTGTTGTATATATCAACGGTTCCATTACCTAGGATAACTCCAGATAGCCCCGCACTATCTGCTGTTCTGATGATTGTCCCTAAGTTACCAGGATCTTGAATTTGATCAATTAATAAGTATTTTCCTGGTTTCTCTATCGAAAATGGCTTTCTTCCTAAAAGTTCACAAACTGCTCCGACACCTTGTGGGGATTCTGTCTCAGATATGCCCTTCATTATTTTTTCATCTACCATATAGACAGAAGCATTATTTAGCTGCCAGCTTGAGGGGATTCTGAAGTTTTCTTCGATAAATATTTCATTGATGATAACATCACTTTTTAAGGCTTCTTCTACTAAATGTTCACCTTCAATAAAAAAGCTACCTAACTTTTCTCTGCCTTTCCGTGTGTGTAGCTTTTTAACGTTTTTAATTTTTAGATTATTTAGTGATTCAATCCGTTCCATTTTAAACTCCCTCTATGAATGTAAAATAGGATAAAACACCAATAGTCAGTTACGATCTAATTCTACATTCTAAAATTTACTTTTCTAAATACAAATATTTTCGTCCAATTATTGTCATACTATAAGTGAATTGTCAGGCTTTAGGGAATCATTAAGAAAATAACTGATCAAAGATGATCACGTAATTTGTGTTAGAGAAGGCGACAAGTCCCAAAGGTAACAGGGTTACCTACGGGTTCTTTCGACGATGTATGCCACAAAACAGACCATTGTACTGGTCAATTATTTTCTTGGAGTTACCTAATATAGTTTACCATAAAAGGAGCTGTTAATAATGGGTTTCAATTTACGTGGCGCGATATTACAAAATGTAGCCAATAGTAGTGAAGACGATGTAAAAGCAACAATTGTTGATGCAATGGAAAATGGCGAAGAAAAAATGTTGCCTGGTTTAGGGGTTTTATTTGAGGTTTATTGGAAGCATGCTGACGAGCAAGACAAACAAGAAGTTATTTCATCGATTTCTCAAGGTTTACAAAAATAACAAGCAAAAGCATATAATATCTTACTTACCAATAAGAACTGCCATAATTGGCAGTTCTTATTGGTGTTTTGCTCTTATTAGTTATTCTCGGGCCACATACGGACATTTTTCCGTTTTATCAACAAGATTTAAAACCATAAGCGGTGTCAGACACCATGTGAAATGAGTGCAATAAGGCAGTAGTACCGCACCCGAGTGTTCACAAATTTACCCGAATGGTGTCTGACACCATTCGGGATTACAAAAAAGTACCCTATAGGTAGACTTTTTTTAAGTGTCTACTCTATAGGATACAGTTTAAAATCTTGAGCGAGCCTATTTTTATTAGTCGAACGTTATTTTTGCTACAGTTTCATTGTCTAACTTTTTAATTACTTCGACAATTAGTTTAACGGCATTCTCAAAATCATCACGGTGTAAAATTGCAGCATGTGTATGAATGTAACGCGTCGCAATCGTAATCGAAAGCGATGGTACACCGTTAGCTGTTAAGTGAATCGCTCCAGAATCGGTTCCGCCACCTGCAACATAGTCAAATTGATATGGAATTCCGGCCTCATCAGCAGTATCCGTGACAAAGTCGCGAAGTCCTTTGTGAGAGATCATTGAAGCATCGTACATGATAATTTGAGGACCCTCGCCCATTTTGGCCAACGCCTCTTTTTCTGTTACTCCAGGAGTATCTCCAGCAATTCCAACATCGACTCCGAAACCAATGTCAGGTTGGATTAAATGAGCTGACGTACGGGCACCACGAAGCCCAACTTCTTCTTGAACAGTTCCAACACCATAAACTGTGTTCGGATGATCAACACCCTTTAACTGGCGAAGTACTTCAATTGCAATTGCACAGCCAATTCGATTATCCCAAGCCTTGGCCATGAGCATTTTTTCATTTTTCATGACAGTAAATTCACACACTGGTACAATACCGTCTCCAGGACGAACTCCAAACTCGGTAGCCTCTTCTTTACTTGAAGCACCAATATCAATAAACATATCTTTTTTATCGACTATTTTTTTACGAGCCTCAGGCGTAAGAATATGGGGTGGCTTTGATCCAATAACCCCTTGTACATTACCATTGCGTGTCATGATCGTCACACGTTGCGCTAGCATCACTTGCTCCCACCAACCACCAACTGTTTGAAAACGTACATATCCTTTATCGTCAATACTCGTTACCATAAAGCCTATCTCATCTAAGTGACCAGCAACCATAATTTTCGGTCCTTCGGCTAATCCAACCTTTTTAGCAATTAAACTCCCGAGATGATCTTGTGTTACTTCATCTGCAAATGGTTCAATATATTTCCTCATTACGTCCCGTGGCTCACGTTCATTACCTGGTATCCCGTTTGCATCCGTTAATTCTTTTAACATTTTTAACGTATTATCCATACTTATGTACCTCCTATTAAAAATTAGTATGTATTTGAATGAACTTCATTCTTACAGACTTATTATAACGGTTTCCGAAATAATACTCAACACATAGCTTGGTATTACGCGGTATTGATACCACTTTAACGACCAATAGAGGTATTTAAAAACTCAGCTAACACAGCCTTATAATTCTCAAGTGCGGAGGATACCCAAGGGTCGAACACACCATATAATGGGTGTATTTCCCAACTAAGTACTAATTACCCTTCTTTTGTGACCGCATTAATAACCCTCATTTTGCCTTTGGTGGTTCACTTCATTTTTTCCTATATAAGCTATTTCTATATCTTCAATTGAATAATTTAATAAATCCCCTAAATGCAAATATTGTTGGAATAGATCTTCAAAAAGTTCAATTTTTTTAGTATCCCCCAACTGGCTACTAAGTTGAAAAAGCACCATGAACTGCTTCGTCAAACTCTGATTTTCAATTTTTCTGTTACGCGCTGACAAGGAAGAAGTTTGTAACTCTAGTCCAATTGAAAGTAAAAAATGAACCCCATCAACATACTCCTCCAAAATCACTTCTCTTTCACTAGCTGGCTTTATGCTCCAGTATTTAAAGCACCTCGTCTCATTAGCTAATTCACCTAGCTCAACTTGAAATGCCAAGATTTTTTCATCCATTAAATCTTCCTCTATTAAATTGTGCTCTTGTCTAATCCTATCGTCTAATTGTGTTTGCATTTGAAACAACTTTTCAATATTCATAAAAAATTCCCTTTCTTTAGTCCATGTTCTTTTAGAACAATTCCTTTTTTATTATTTTGAAACTTATTTTCTCTCCATACGTAAGTAAAGGATAGAAACAAATGTAATACTATCAAGAGATATTCCTTTATCTCGGTGACATAGCAATCAAATCTCTTCGTCTGCTTTGCTTATCCGCTTTTATGGACACGTACTTTAAAGATGAATTTTTACTAGGAGTGATACTGTATGGCTGTATTTTTGTTCCGTATTCTAATTATAATGGCCGTTTTTATTTTAGCATATAGTGCCCTTAAATATATTGTAAATCCAAAACGGAAGCTTGAATTGGCCCATCAAAAAAAGCAATTTTTCTTTTTAGATGAAGCTCAAAATGTCCAAAAAAACTTTTTAATTACGTATCGTGGTGTGCTCTTTGAAGGCGAAAAATATTTAGGTACTACCGAAAATTCTTTTGAAGTCGTAACAATTGACCTTTGGGTTAAAAGTTCCGACAAACTAAAAGGCTTAAATAAAGAAGATTTTTATTTTATTGAAAAAGAAATTGTCTCCGCATATCCAAATGCAAAAATTAATTGGAAAAGCCCAATAAAAGAATTACTACTGAAATAATAAGACAAACACAAGCGAATTGTGCGAGTAAGTTGGAACATTCAGGAACCATAGGCGCTAGCCCCTATGGTTCCTCGTTTTAAAATCGACTATGCAGCAACTCACAGATGTGTCTTGGCGCTAGACAAAAAACAAGTTAATAAGCATAAATGCGCTTTCTTGGTAAGAAATTTGGCATTTACCGCTTTTAACTTGTTTTTATTTTAAAAAATTGCTTCCACTTAACACGAGTTTGTTTTTCTAACCCTTTTTTTCTAACATAAAAAAACAGTAATGATAAAAGCGCTAAGAGAATAATTGAGTAAATTAAAGGAAGATCAATGATCATTTGTCCGAAACTAGTAAAAACAATTGAAGGCATAATTACTCCTAAAAAAGAGTACTTTACATATTCCTTAAAGCTTGATGTTTGATCCATAACATATAGTGACAATAGGTGAAAATGAGCAAAAGGAACCATCCTCAAAATCATAATTTGATTTATTGTCATTGGACCACTTTTTAGCATTTTTTTATTCATTTTTGCAAATATTGATAATGTATTAGGAAATTTTTGGACGACAAAATAGAAAATAATACACATAAGCGTTAAACCGACTACAGAAAAAATCGAACCATAAATGATACCAAATAAATAACCACCTACCATACAGACAAAAAGAACTGGCAAAAATAGAAGGGGACGAATTAGATGAAATAATACAAATAATAAAGGTGCAATAATACCACTTTGCTCTATATAGGCTGGGATCGATTCAGAAAGATTTTCAATCATAATCTCCTTCCTCTCTATTTACCTTTATTTAAATCTCCTAAATATAATAATAACTGATTAGGACAATTTGTAAAATGAAAATACTTGGTATTCCTACTTTAAAGCTAAGATGCTTGGTTTTATGCCGAAATAGCTTCATCCCAATCATTATACCAATGCTCCCACCAATAATTGCCAATAAAAACAGTGACTTTTCAGAAATACGCCATTGACTTTTGATCGCTTTTTGCTTATCTATATACATATATACTAGAGAAATAACGTTGATAAAAAAAGCATATGCTACAAGTATTTCAATTGTCACTACATTAACCCACTTTCATTAAGAGAAGAAAAAATAAAGAAAAGTCACTCTCACATTTGAGAGTGACTTTTAAATTGTATTTTAGTTAGTTAGTTAAGCCTGCTTTTGCTTTTGTAGCAATTTCTGCAAATGCATTTTCATCATTAACAGCAAGATCAGCTAACATTTTGCGGTTCACTTCAATACCTGCAATTTTTAAACCGAACATTAAACGGCTATATGATAGACCGTTGATGCGAGCTGCTGCATTAATACGAGTGATCCATAATCTACGGAAGTCACGCTTCTTTTGGCGACGATCGCGGTAAGCGTAAATTAATGATTTCATTACTTGTACTTGTGCTGATTTAAACAATCTATGTTTTGAACCAATATAACCCTTGGCTAACTTTAATACTTTTTTACGACGATGACGAGCGACATAGCCGCCTTTTACTCTTGGCATCGTGTTTCCCTCCTCAAATCTTCAACTAAGTTGAAGACATCCAATTATTTTAAGTACGTTAACATTTGACGAATACGTTTGTAGTCTCCGCTAGAAACAATTGCAGCTTTACGAAGCTTACGCTTTGCTTTTGTAGATTTGTTTGCAAATAAGTGACTTGTGAATGCGTGAGAACGCTTAAGCTTGCCACTACCTGTCTTTTTAAAACGCTTTGCTGCACCGCGGTGAGTTTTCATTTTAGGCATAGGTAAATCCTCCCTTATTGATTACTACTATTAAAGAACTTCTCATCTTTAAGCTAAAGTTCTATAGTAAAAGCTTAATTATTTTTCAACAATTGGTGCTAAAATTAAAAACATGCTTCGGCCTTCCATTTTTGGTGCCGATTCAACCGTTGAAACGTCTGCACATTCTTTAGCCATACGTTGTAATACATCTCTACCGATTGAAGAATGCGTAATGGCACGACCGCGAAAACGGATCGCCGCTTTTACTTTATCTCCATTTTCAAGAAACTTTCTAGCATTTCGAAGCTTCGTGTTAAAATCATTCAGTTCAATTGTCGGACTCAAGCGAACCTCTTTTGTTGTAATGATCTTTTGATTTTTACGGGCTTCTTTTTCTTTCTTTTGCTGCTCATATCTAAACTTTCCGTAGTCCATAATTCGGCATACTGGCGGTTTAGCGGTTGGTGCAACCATAACTAAATCTAAGTTTGCATTTTGAGCCATTTCGAGAGCATCTTGTCTTGTCTGAACTCCAATTTGATCTCCGTTAGCCCCAATGAGACGAACTTCTCGGGCACGAATGCCCTCATTGACCAACATGTCTTTACTAATAACTATCCACCTCCATGTTTTTTTGAAAACTAGAACACCTAGTGTTATTGTCTTTATAACCAATAAAGAATTTGAATGGTTATATTTCGAAGGACCCCAGCAAGTGAATAACCTTTTTCAAACTAAAAAGGTGCGAACGCATAATGCGCCCACACCTGTATTGATTTATAATCAATATTTCGTAACCTGCAAACGATTGTGTCAGCCAGGTGAGAAGCGGGCGCCCCTTCTTGAAATGGTTCCAAATATTTTATTCACTAAGAGAGTATACCAAGAGAAATATCCTTTGTCAACCCTATGAGCGATGTTTATGTTTTGCCAATAAGTTTTCCAACTCATTGGCAGGTATTGGTTTACTAAAAAAATACCCTTGTATCTCATCACATTTTTCTTGATGTAAAAAAGCTAAAGCTGCTTCAGTTTCAACGCCCTCCGCGATAACTCGCAAGCCTAAATTATGAGCTAAATTAATGATTGACGAGACAATTGCTCGATCCCCCTTATTTACAGGAAGTTCATAGACAAAGCTTTGATCGATTTTTAACGTTGTAATGGGGAAGGTTTTCAAATAACTTAGCGATGAAAAGCCCGTCCCAAAATCATCAATGGCAATTTGAACTCCTAAGTCACGAATGCTTGTTAATGTATTACCTATCTCTATTGTGTTATCTAATAGACTATTCTCGGTTATTTCGAGTTCGAGTAAATGTGGAGCCAAATCAATTTCTGCTAATATTTTTGTGATATCCTTAATAAATCTAGGTTCTTTAAAGTGTTTAGTAGAAATATTTATGCTCATCCTTAAAGTAGAAAAGCCTTGATTATGCCACTTTTTGACCTGCGTGCAAGCTTCTTTTAGTACCCAATTTCCTAAAGGAATAATTAACCCTGTTTTCTCGGCAACTCCGATAAAATCTAAAGGCGAAATCATTCCACTACCAGGAAGGCGCCAACGAATTAACGCTTCAACAGCTACAATTTCGCCTGTTTCGATATTTACTTGTGGTTGATAATACAATTGTAGCTGATCATCAACAGCTAATGCTTTTCTCAGGTCGTTTTCTATTTGGAGCTTTCTTAGTAAAAGTGCATTCATAACGGGTGTATAGAACTTATACGTATTGCGACCATCAGCTTTAGCGGAAGATAACGCAATATCAGCATTTTTCAATAAGTCCTCTTGAGTATCTCCACTTAGTGGATACTGACTAATACCCATACTAATTTGTAAATGAATATCATAATTTTTATATAAAAATGGACTCTCAAAAATCTTTAATACATAATCACATGCCATTTTAGCTATATTTTCATCAATGTCATACAAGATAAAAACAAATTCATCTCCTCCGAAGTGATACAAATTATAATAGCCAATGTTTTTTAAGTTAACTTTTTGTAAACGATGGGCAGCCATAATTAAAATATAATCGCCAACAGTATGTCCTAATGTATCATTTATATGTTTAAAATGATCTAAATCTAATAGGACAACAGCGACATTTTTATTGGCCAGGTTTGCTTCTATTATCAGCTGAGATAAGTCTCTGTCAAGCGCTCTTCGATTCGGTAAATCTGTTAACGAGTCGTGATAGGCCATATGCTCAACAATAAGTTCTGAAGTTCTCAAATCTGTAATATCAGTCATCGAACCAACTATTTCTGTTATTTCATCACCTAGATAAAGAGGCGCTAACGTCACAAATAAGTTTTTATTTTGGAATTTCAGCTCACATCTGCATGACTCGCCATTCAAAGTTTTTGCTACAGGTTTTAGTAGTTTTTCATAGACGTCCTCAGGTAGCAACTTGGAAAGCGATTTGTGTAAATGTTTACTTTCTATTAAATTTAATTCTTTCGCTAATTTACCGGTAATTAATGTAAAAACACAACCGTTTACTTCGCACTTTTTTAATTTAAAAACAAAGTTATCTAAGCTCTTCATTACTTGACCGAAATCATTTTCAAATAATTCCCTATTTTTTGAATCCTTACTCATATAAATCCCCCTTTGAAGAATCTCCTACTCCTCATCAAACTTATATGTCTACACTTATGTCATATTCTGATATTTTTTTTATCAGTTTATCATTTTTTTTATCAGTTTATCATTTTTTTTATCAGTTTATCATTTTTTTTATCAGTTTATCATTTTTTTTAGATGTAAAATAGGGAAAATATGACTATTTCATGTTATTAGTCTTATGGATGGATAAAAACGTGAAATATGTCGATACTCTCTATAGATATGGGAAGTTTAAGTAATAGATGAAGATTGAAGGTGTTGTAATGAAAAAAAGTTTATTGATTTCGTTGGTTTTCTCACTACTAATAAGCCAAACGGTATTTGGTTTTGACCAAGAAAAGATCTTACAAGAAAAATACTTGCCACTTTTTGAAGAAATTGAATTATTAGCTATCACTAAACTCAACAATTTGATTGACCAGGCTTATATTGAGTATGAGGTAAAGAAGGCAAATAACGAACTGACACTTCCGATTCTTTTTGCCTATATAGAAAGGGGAAAACAGTTAGAACGGGAGATTGACGAATATTTCCAGATTACTTTAGCTTCGTTGAAACAGGAAATTAGTGTAAATGGACTCTCGGAAGATCTCGCCAGACCTTACGAAAAACAGTATCTAAAATCGAAGCAAAAAAATAAGTTACAACTATTAAAGAACATAACATTTGAAGGACAAACAATTAACTTTGACAGAAAAAATTGACGACATATAACTTGTAAGAAAAGCACAAGCGCCTTGGTTCTATACAATAGAAAAACTGCTGCAGGTATAAACCCACAGCAGTTTTTTCATATTAGCCAACCTTTGTTGTACAGATACTACTTATTCTACTCCATGTCCGTGGAAGAATAATGTATCATGACAGCGAGTGCATTCCATATCATTCTCGATAACCTCTAAATGTCTATCAACAATATTACGACTTCGCTTGCTATTTTCAATATTGTGACACGATAAACATGAGTCATTTGTTACTTCAGCACCATATTCAGTATATGAATTTGGGTTCATTTTTCCAGTAACAGTACTTATGACGTGACCGACACCATTAATTTTGTCTTTAATGAAGCCTTCTCCATGACAGCTTAAACATTCTAAGTTTCCATGAGGAGTATCTGAACGACTTCCTTCAAACTCTGGTGCATCGTGACAGTTTAAGCAAAAGCTAGTTTTCGTTGTTGCACTAGTTGTACTGACAGTGAGGACAGAAATAACGATTCCTACAAAAATAGCGGCTAAAATAATCAACCATAACTTCTTTTTAGTAAAAGTCATATCTATTCACCCACTTTCCATGGCGTAGCGCCAATGTAGATTTTTTGACCATTTTCTTCATAATGTTCTTGCTCCCAAGGCCAAATTGATTCCCAACCATCTTCTTCAGCAGCATTGCCATCTTTCTTCTGTGCCCAAATATATTGGTCTGGAGTAAGTCCGAAGGTTCTTCCTTCTTCATCAAGGTTAAAAACATGCTGCCTAGTTCGATTACGCCCACCTTCGTTATCCCAGTTGTCATAACCGAATGTCTCCCAGCCAAGACTACCGTTAAGAACTTCCATTCTTTCTTCTGACTCAAGTCCATGACAAGTTCTACAGTTATCTACTGGTACCTCACCAAATGTACGTGGGTTATCAGGATTATTACCGACATTATGAGAGTCATGACAGTCAAAGCAAGCTAATTGTCCGTGGATTGTCTCTCCACCTTTAATGTGATCTTGTAATTTCATATCCATATCTTGTTGGTGGTCACGACGGCCTTTACCATCGATGGAAACTTGACGGTTCCCAGTGCCCCAAGCAGGTCGTGTATATTGCATAATATCCATATAATCGTGCTCGCCTAACATAAAGCCGCGGTTATCATTTGCACCATTTCCATAAACAAGGTTTGTTTGAGCACGTGTATGACATTGCTCACAAACCATTTTACGTGTTGGATCATCCATGTCTAGTTTAACAGGATTAATAATGTTTCCTTCTCTTAACGGAAATTCAACATGATCTTTTCCTGGACCATGACAGCTTTCACAACTGATTTCTACAGTAGTAATGAAAGTGTCTCTTAAATCTTCACGCTCTCCGTTAATAAACTCGTCTTTCGCTTCCGCCCAAGCATCTGGATTAAATCCAGTTGTATGACAGCCAATACACTGTTCTTGCCATGAACGCCAAGTACCATACGTTCTAATATCATCCTCAGCGTGTAATTCTAAGTATAAGAAATTATACCCAGCACGCTCTAGATTTCCTTCAAATTGAACCGTTGTTGATTTATCTATGTTCCAGCTAATACCACCATTTTCAGTAGTTGATAAATAAGCCTCCTGAGGTGAACCGTCATAGTAAACCATGTAACGCTGCTTACGGATGCTACCTACTGTATAATCGACTTCCTCTAACTCATACTTTTTAGTACTAAGGTAAATAGTATCCTTATCTTTTTGATCCAGGATTAAGTAGGAATCCATTTCATCCCATTTCTCGGGAACCCAGTCCCAAACAAGCTCTCCTCCCCCAAGATTGGGGCCCTTTGCTGTTTTTTTCGTGTGCCAAGATGTTTCCCATTTTTCAGTATGATCATCGTGACAATCGGCACATTTGTCAGGACCAACAAATTTATCATAATATGATAAATCTGCTGCAACTACTGGGGATGGAACCGCAGTATCTTTAGAAGAACACCCTGAAACAATTATTGCCATAGCTATAAAGAACACTGCATAAACTAGCAATCGACTTTTCTTCATTTTTTTTCCTCCTTATTAGTTTTCCATTGTTTGAAATTAAACTCGAAATACTTTGCATCTCTTGTTACTCATATTTTCACATATTCTCACACATTCCGTTATCAGCGAAATTCATATTTCATTGTCTTTAAACCCTGATTTAAATAGTCTGATATAGATAAATAACCTTACTCCATGTAGGGTATTTACCTGACACCCGTCTAAACATCATCGACGATTGAAACAGAAACATCTAAACAAAAAGAAAAAAGCCAAGGGAACATCCCCTGACTTTTTTACTCATTTATCGATATTAAGCCTTGACTAGCCGCGTAACGGACTAGTTCAGATCTCTTTTTCATATTTAATTTGTCTGAAATTCTCGACTTATGTGTTTCAATTGTTTTCACACTAACAAATAATTCGTCTGCTATTTCTTGATAGGTAAAACCGAGTGCCACATATTTCAAAACTTCCATTTCTCTAGCACTTAATGGGCACTCATTAGCCTTATCTTTTGCATTATCTGTTTCTGCAAAACTTTTAAACAAAAAACTAGACATTGTCGGATAAATATAAGTTTCACCTTGAAGCACTGCCTTTATTGCAGATATTAATTCCGTATCTACTGCCTTCTTTAATACATATCCAGAAGCGCCAGCTTTTAGCGCCTTTTTTAAATAATCTTCTTCTGAAAACATTGTCAGCATGACTATTTTTATAAAAGGGAATTTTTCTTTGATTTGCTTCGTTGCCTCAATTCCTCCGATCCCTGGCATTGAGATATCCATTAAAATCAAATCTGGTTTCCATTTTTCCGCATTTTTAATAGCTTCCTCACCGCAAGAGACCGTACCAACTATATCCCATTCCTCTACTTTAGAAAGCAGTAATTTAATACCTGATAATAAAACACCATGGTCATCAGCTATCATTATTTTCGGTTTCACTTAAATCCTCCTCCCCAATCCAAATATCCTGCACATATATTGTCGTGCCAATTCCTTTATTAGACTCTATTACAAGCTTTCCGCCAATAGACTCAATCCGTTCCTGCATTCCTTTTAACCCTAAATGATCTTTTGTCAGATCAGCATTCAAAATTTGTTTTGCATCAAATCCCTTGCCATCATCCTCAATAATAACTGTCGCTATTCCTTTAGCGTATTTTAAAATGATGCTAATATTGTCCGCCTCAGCATGCCTTGCTGCATTCGTTAAAGCCTCTTGAATAACACGATAGATGGTAACTTCTATCAATGAAGATAATCGCAAACGATTTAAGCCAATCACTTGAATATCGATATCAATCTCATATTTTTTCATGTACTCAATGCCATATTTTTTAATTGCGGGTATTAGACCAAGATCATCTAATACGCTTGGTCTTAGTGACCATGATATATAATGAATTTCATCTAACGTTTGTTGGGTAACTTCTTTGATTTCAGCTATTTTTTGTTTCATCTCTTTACTTATCTCATGCTCGTGTAATAACGATAAACCAACGATAATAGAGGTGATTGATTGACTTGTTTCATCGTGTAATTCTCTTGCAATTCGTTTTCGCTCTTCTTCTTGGGCCGTTATTACTCGATCAAGTAACTTTAGTCTAAGTTGCTCTTTGTATTTAATTTCCTTCCAAAGTTGAACATTTTCAGCTATTACTGATAACTGCCTAGCAAATGAAGTCATAAACTTCAATGTTGTATCATCTGCTTTGTTTTCAAAACAACCTTTAATATAGCCAATATTTTTTTGATTTGCTTCAATAGGTATAGTAAAATGATTAAGCCTAATACACTCAGTCTCGTAATCATCACTACAAATTTGACAGCGTTGATTCCTTTTAAAAGTCGTAATTTTTTCATCACTTAGTTCAATTTCAATTGTACAACTATTCATATCTAGTTCATCGATAAGACGTTCCGTAGCATTTTCAAGATGCTTTTCGAAATTTTTAATATCAGCGGACCCAACTGCAAGCTGATGTAATAACTCAAGTTCACTATTTCGCATTTGTAATACTTTTAAATAGTGATTATTCTCTTCTTTTTTTATTTTTAAACGTGTAATCATTGTATTGAATTCTCTAGCCAGTAAACCAATTTCATCTTTAGAATCAATTTCAACATGACATTCTAAATTTCCTGTTCCTACCTGCTTACTTATATTCATAATATGAGTTAAATCTCGATACATATATTTCGTTAAGAAAAAAGCAATAATAAATCCAAGTAATCCGATGAAAACTGTTGATAAAATAATCGTAAAGGTTACATCATCTATCGTTCGATAAATTTGCTTTTCATTTAAACCAACGCGAATAAAGCCTGCTTCACCACCTAAAATAGGTGAAACGACATCATGAATGACTCCTACTTCCGAGTTTAAGAATTCTAGCTGTTGAGTATCATCTCCCCATTCATTTCCTTCTAATACATTTGCTTTCAATAAATCTTCTGAAACTTTAAAATCTTGCCCAAATGTATGGATAATTATTTCTAAGTTTTGGTCGACTACAAAAATATATTCGATGTCTGGGTTATTTTGGATTGTGTCTAGCAATAAATTATGAAGATTATAAATGTCTTTCAAAATTGTAAAATCAACGCTACGAGAACTTAAATCACTTGAAATAGAAATCGCTCGCCTATCTAGTGTGAGTGATAAACTAAATTGGACAGTTTCCGCCAGATAAGAATGAACACTTATTTTCCAGGAGGAAGGGTAGCACTTCTATAGGTGATGGACCGTAGGGCCATCACCTATAGAAACAATTTCCTTTTCTCTATAAATTTAAAATAAGACCAAGACACTGTATGATGATAAGTAGTTTCTTAGATTTTCAACAGTGTGGAGGAAAAAGGTGGATAAGTGGCAAATGTATATGGAAATTCAGCAATTACTAAAGCAAGGATTCAGTAAATCGAAAGTAGCTGGAAAGTTAGGGGTTTCAAGAACAACGGTTTATCGCTATTTAAAAAGTACGCCAAGTGACATGAGTGAATGGGTGGTTCAACTTGAAAGTAGAAGAAAAAAGCTAGACCCATTCAAAGAATTGATCCTTTCGTGGTTGTATTCACATCCTGATATGACAGCTGCCCAGGTTTATGATTGGCTACAAGAAAAGAAACAGGTAAAAGATGTTTCTGAAAGTACAGTAAGAGCCTATGTAAGAGAGTTACGACTATCATATGATATTTCTAAAGAAACAACTATGCGTGATTATGAAGCCGTGGCAGAGTTACCGATGGGCGAACAAATTCAAGTAGATTTTGGACAAACAGTTCAAAAGACAATCGTGGGAAAAACGGTCAGACTTTATTTCATAGCTTTTGTTCTATCCCACTCTAGATACAAATACAAAGAATGGGTGGATCGGCCTTTCACCACCAAAGATGTTATACGTACCCATGAAAATGCCTTTCAATATTTTGCTGGAATTCCTAGGGAACTCGTTTATGATCAAGATGCGCTTCTTGTCGTTAGCGAAAATGGAGGTGATTTAATTCTAACAAAAGAGTTTCAAGCGTACAAAGAAGATCGGAAGTTAACGATTTGGGTTTGTCGTAAAGCAGATCCAGAGACAAAGGGAAAAATTGAAAATATGGTAGGTTTTGTGAAAGTGAACTTTTCCAAACATCGGATATTTCAAAATATTGATAAATGGAATGAAGATGGGTTAGCGTGGCTGAAGCGTACGGGTAATTATAAGATTCATAACACAACAAAAAAAAGACCGTGCGAAGTGTTTCTCCTTGAAAAGCAACACTTACGACCAGTCTCAACGGCTACTGGCAGTTTACCTGCAGGTAGTCAAACTAAACTCCAATCTATTATAACAAGGACGGTTCGAAAGGACAATACGATTTGGTATAAATCTAATCGCTACTCAGTTCCTCTCGGAACATTTGAAAAGTATCCAGAAGTAGCAATATCTGAAGTCGACGATGCCTATTTAATGATCGTTGAAGTTGACACAGGGGAAATATTTGCGAAACATAAACTGTCTGTTGCAAAAGGAGAATTAATTCAAGATCGACAACATACGCGTGATCGAACAAAAGGGGTTACAGCTTATATACAGTCAGTAGCAGAAAAATTCGAAAATACAGATATGGCACTCTCTTTTCTAGAAACGATTAAATCAGCGTTTCCGCGATACATTAGGGATCAACTCCAGCTGATATCAAAAGAAATAAAATGTCATGAGCAGTCAATTATTAATGAAGCTTTAAAAGAATGTGTTAACCGGAAACTATTTTGTGCAACAGATTTTATCGATATGGTTCAGTACCTTGACCGACAACGACAAATGATTGTTACACCTCCAACTGATAACGATGAAACAACTAAAATACTTCATGAAAACAACCAATCGTTAGTGAATACGAAACCAGCAACCAGAGATATAAATGATTATTTGTCAGTATTGGCAGGTGATGTTTGATGAGTCAGTTTGCACAAGTGCAGGAGTTATTAAAGACACTCCGATTATCGGAAACATCTACTAGTATAACAAGACTAATTAAAGAAGCAGAATCAAACGAAGTTTCCTATACATCATTTCTACTAACGATATTAACATTTGAACAAAAGCGCCGGGAAGAAAAACAAACAGAAAAACGCTTAAAATGGGCTACATTTCCGTATCATAAAACGATGATCGACTTTAATCTTGATGAACAGAGATCATTAAGTAAAAAACAGTTTAATCAATTAAAAGAGCTAACATGGGTAGAGCAGCTGTACAACATTATTTTATTGGGACCGCCAGGTGCAGGGAAAACTTTATTAGCAATAGGATTAGGGATTGAGGCAATCAACCGCGGATATAAAGTTTCGTTTATTTCTATGGGTGATTTAATCCATACGTTAAAAACAGAAGAAATCACTCGAAAGTCACAGACTAGAATGAGCAGAATTAGAAATTCAAATTTAGTGATTATTGATGATCTTATGTTTATGGCAATGGATCAACGTGAAGCCAACCTATTTTTCCATTTAATAAACTATTTATATAATAATGCTTCTATTATACTCACATCAAATAAGGCCCCAAGTGATTGGGGCGAGTTGATGGGCGATTCAAGTATTACAGCAGCCATTTTAGATAGGATCATTCACCGAGCTGAAGTTATTCACTTAGATAATGACAGTTATCGAATGAAGCACCGATCTTCCATTTTTGGTGGAGAAAGTGTTCAAAGTTAATTGGCGAAAAGTGTTCATTTCTACTTGACGGTCACATCTAGGTCTTCACTTAGTTTAACGACTAATATTTCTCTTAAAATAATCGTACTCGTTAAAGCCATTAATAGAACTAGGCCGACGACCATCCCTAGTACTTTCGTTTTGACACTTTTATCTTTTAAGCCTTGGACAATGAATTTTCTCATTGTAGTTCTCCTAATTCGCTGATCATTTCAATAATTGGCTGAAACAACTCTGGATCTGGATCAACGAATCGATCGGTATTTAGTTTTTCGAGAGCCTTTTTACCTCCCTCATTTAAATGCATTCCTTGAATAACATCTTTAAGTTTATTTTTTAAATCTTCATCAATATTTGGATTTACGACAATAGGTGAATTTCCTACATAAGGTCCCTCAGCTATTATTTTTATTTTTTTCAAAAGTGGATCGTTATTCTCTTTAAGCTGTTGATAAACCAAACTATGTGTCGCACCAGCGTCCACTAATCCATTTGCAACAGCTAAAATTGTATTATCATGACTATAAGTAAAATATGTTTTCGAAAAAAAAGTATTTATATTATGATTATTTTTTTCAAGATCGTAATTAGTATAGAAGTATCCAGAATATGAAAGCGGATCGGAAAAAGCAAAGCTCCGCCCTTGGAGATCGTCAAATTCTTCAATATCACTATCTTTTCGAGTAATAATATAGGAGGTGAAAGTTTCTTCTTCATTAACAATTGGCATACTAATCTTTTTCAAAATACCTTCTTCTATTCCAATGACCGCTAAGTACGCACAAACAATCCCAGCATCAAGTTCGCCATTTTCAAACATTTCTTTTACTTCTGAATATGTTTGTTTTTGAATGATTTCTACTGGTATTCCTAGTTCCTCTTCTAAGTAATTAATAAATTTATAATACATTCGATGAGTTTTACGAATTGAATGGATCGAGACGATAGCGAATTTAAATGACTCATCCTCTATTACTTGTGCTTCTATTTCAGCTTCGGCAGCGACCTTTAATGAAATAACAGAATCTATGTTTTGATTAGAACAGGCTGTAGTAAATATAATCGAAAAAATGACAAAGAGAATTATACTTGACGATTTGCGAAGTAGAAACATTATATCCCCCCCTTTAGTAGTAGTTTCATTATATATGATTACGAAAGACAGATGACTTAGCAATACGACAGTTTCATGAAATGTATCAAAAATATGAAAACGCTGTGAAGATATCATTCACAGCGTTTTCATATAGAGCTAGATTGGAACAAAGGGCACGATTGCCCCTTAACGTTACCTTTGATGATTCCGGAAACCTAAAAAGGGTAAAAATCGCCCTGTTTAAACTTATAAATTATTTTTTCTCGACGAAATTTCCTCTTTGATACTAAAAATAAAAGTTTCTAACCCAGTCGCTTCGGATTTTTGTTCACCATACTTACGAACGTTCACTGCTACATCTTCCTGTTCCTTATCACCTAAAACAAGAAGATAAGGAATCTTTTTCATTTGTGCTTCACGTATTTTATAGCCCATTTTTTCATTACGAGTATCAATGTGAACACGAACATTAGCTTCTTGAAGCTTTGCTCTCACTTCTTTCGCATAGTCAAGGTGAACATCATTTACCGGAATGATTTCCACTTGAACAGGTGCCAGCCATGTTGGGAATGCTCCAGCAAAATGCTCAATCAAAATTCCAAAGAAACGATCAATTGAACCATAAATAGCACGATGGATGACAACAGGGGGAACCTTATTATTATTCTCGTCGATATAGGTTAAATCAAATTTCTCTGGCATTTGGAAGTCAACTTGAATTGTCGCACATTGATGCGAACGCTTAAGAGCGTCTTTAATATGAAAATCAATTTTCGGTCCGTAAAAAGCTCCATCACCTTCGTTTAATTGGTAATCTAGTTCAAGATCGACGAGTACGTTACGAAGCGCGTCTTCTGCTTGATCCCAAAGCTTATCGTCACCCATTGAGTTTTCAGGGCGAGTCGATAGCTCGACAGAATACTCAAAACCAAATGTTGTATAAATCTTGTCGATTAACTTAAACACTTCTTTAATTTCACTCTCAATTTGCTCTGGTGTTACAAAAATATGAGCATCATCTTGACAAAATGTCCGAACACGCAACATGCCGTTTAACGCACCACTTAACTCATGGCGATGAACTTGTCCAAATTCAGCCATCCGAATCGGGAGATCACGGTATGAGTGAAGCTCATTTTTGAAAATCAGCATATGACCAGGACAATTCATTGGCTTCAGCGCAAATTTTGTATTGTCTACATCAGAGAAGTACATGTTTTCATGGTAGTGATCCCAATGACCAGATTGCTCCCAAAGGCGTTGATTCATCATAAACGGAGTCCGAACTTCATCATAGCCTGCTTTTCGTTGTAAGTCTCTTGAAAAGTCCTCTAATTCTGTACGAATAATTTGTCCTTTTTGTAAATAAAACGGCATACCTGGAGACTCTTCAGAAAACATAAACAGCTCTAGCTCTTTGCCTAATTTACGGTGATCACGCTTTTGCGCCTCCTCAATGAAGTGTAGGTATTCATCAAGTTGAGCTTGTTTTGGAAAAGCTGTGCCATAAATTCGTTGGAGCATTTGGTTGTCGCTATTACCGCGCCAATAAGCACCTGCAATGCTCATTAGCTTTAATGCTTTTATTTTTGAAGTTGAAGGTAAATGGGGTCCCCGGCAAAGATCAAAGAATTCACCTTGCTCATAAATTGAAATTTCTTCACCTTCAGGAAGCTCTTCAATTAGCTCGATTTTTAAGTGATCATCAATTTCCTTATAAATACGTAAAGCTTCTTCACGAACAACTACTTTACGTTCGAATTTTACATTTTCATTAATAATTTTTTTCATTTCTTTTTCAATTAGTAGTAAGTCTTCTGGCTTTAGGACATGCTCCATATCAACGTCATAATAAAAGCCGTTTTCAATCACTGGCCCAATTCCTAATTTAATATCTGGATACAGGCGCTTAAGAGCCTGCGCCATTAAGTGTGCTGTACTATGACGATATACTACTAAACCTTCTTTTGAGTCAAGCGTGACAATTTCAACTTTTGCATCTTCTGTAATTGGTAATAGGAGGTCGACAACTATATCGTTTAGCTTACCTGCAACAGCTTTTTTCTTTAACCCAGGACTAATCGATGCAGCAATATCTTCAGTAGTAACACCCTTATCAAATTCTTTTACAGCACCATCAGGAAACGTTATTTTCACTTGTTCCATTTAAAACACTCCTCGTAATTATATTAAAATATTTTAGAAAACAAAAAACACCCATCCCAAGAAAGGGACGAGTGTTGTACTCGTGGTTCCACCCTCATTCTCACATATAAAAATATATGTGACTCATGAGATATAACGGTTGTAGCCGTCAGTAGATACTTTAAATTTCCCTACTGAAGTTCAAAGGTGGTAAGTAATATTTTCGCGTTAGGGAGATTTCAGCCGTGGCTCCCCTCTCTTTAAACCGTAAAATAAAACCCATGTCCTCATCAAAACATTTTCTGATCTAATTTGTCTTATGTACGTATTATATGGATTTATGATTAGAAAATCAAGTTAATTTTCTTTATCTGTCTATTGATGATCATTATTAAGTTAGACTGCTGCTAATAACTTGAAACTCTTCTTTATTATAAAGTTTCACTCTCTCTTGAAAAATATTTTGAATTGAGTGAATCACGGTATTATCAATTTCATCACAATAAAGATGAATTTCCATAGGCGCAATGCTTACCAATGGGCTTATTACCATTTCTTCTGTTGGTACACCTATCTCAAATATAATTTCCATATCTAGATAAGATGCTAATTTTTCACCGCTAATTAACTGGAAAAACTCATCATAGAAAAAATAATCTTCATCAATAACGAGATGAACACACGTTAATTCTGGTGACCTACTTTTTAAATAATAACGGAAACTTTCCACTAAATTTTGATATTCTTGCTCAAGCTGGTATTCATCGATAGACATTTCCACACAATCAATCAGTTTATCAAAGTAGCCTTTTAACCGGAAAGTTAAAAATGATTCATAACAAAACTTAGAATCTCTCGTTAAATAATCCATAAATGCACTATAAATAAGTTGTTCCGTTAAAAATAACTTTGTCACATTTGGAAGATCTAAACGTTCTCCAGAAAGAATCGATTTTGCCATAGCTAAAATTTCTGTTTGCTCCTCACGATCGTCATAAAAAAAGATATTATCAATAATGTCTAAAAGCCAAATTTCTTCTTTTGATTCGATTACATGTTTCTTTAATATTTCGGCGATAACCGGTTTAATTATTTCATCAAAATTAAAATTTTCATCAATAATTATCATCAAACGGTCACTCGCTAACGAAAGTTCAATTACCCCATTTTTTATAAAGGTACGCAACCCATTTTTTAAATCTTTAAGCAGATGATAATGATCGAGCTTATCTTGTAAATATATCTCTATCAATAGAAGCCCCTCCCAAACCAATTAGACACAAACGAACTACCCACTAGACGATGTTCAAAAAATCCAGTAATCAAGCACAAGAATCTGCTTGCCCTTCTTTTGGACCACGCACTACTAGTGTTCTTTTTTCTATACAAGTATATGGGAGCCTATCCTAAAAAATGATTAAATATTTTCTGAAAGAAAAAAGAATGGAGCAGACAATTGTCTGCTCCATTCTTTTTCTATTAAAAATATTAACTAGTTAGTTTTGCATCACAAAATCTTTATCTGACTTTTCATCCTCTTTAAAAACACGAAGAGTTTTATACTTTGTATTGCGTTGGGCAGGAATTTTACCTGCTTCACGAAGCAATCGTAAAATTAAGTTTGTGTCAACTTTATGAGTCGCTCCAGCAGCTGATACAACATTTTCTTCCATCATAGTACTTCCATAATCGTTAGCTCCATACGAAAGTGACTTTTTGCCAATTTCTGGCCCCATTGTTACCCACGATGATTGGAAATTAGGTATATTATCTAAAAATAATCTTGCAATTGCTAAATTTTTTAAATATTCATCTGGAGTTACTTTTTCACCTTTAAGATTTGTATTGTCAGGTTGGAACGTCCAAGGAATAAACGCTAAAAAGCAATCTGCCTCATCTTGGGCATCTCGAACTCGTTGTAAGTGCATAGCGCGTTCATCGTATGTTTCGCCAAAACCGATAACCATCGTCGCTGTCCCATGCATGCCCACTTCTTTTACCATCTTCATACATTCAATCCACTCTTGCCATGAACTCTTTATCTTACTTATCCTTTGTCTTGTCCGATCATCTAAGATTTCAGCACCACCACCAGGAACAGAGTCAAGACCTGCTTCCTTAAGCTGCAATAATACTTCTTTTAAACTTAACCCTGAAACTTCAACGATCTTCCATATTTCAGCAGGTGAAAATGAGTGCATCGTAATAGTAGGGAAACGTTCCTTAATTTTTCTTAAAAGATTTGTATAATAGCTTAGCTGAAGGTCTGGATGTGTGCCACCTTGCATCAAAATTTCAGTTCCATCAACATCAACCATTTCTTGAATTTTTTCTAAGATGACTTCATCTTCTAATATATAGCCTTCTTCATGTCCGGGTGGTCGATAAAAAGCGCAAAACTTACAATACGTATCACAAACATTTGTATAATTAACATTTCTTCCAATTACAAATGTTGTTATCGGCTCTGGATGCCACTTTTCCATTATTGTATTCGCTGCTGCCCCAATTTTTTCAACTTCATTACTTTCGTATAAGGAAATTGCATCCTCAATTGTTAACCGTTCACCGTTGGTTGCTCGATTAAGAATATGATCTATAGTCATGGAAAAAACCTCCGTCTCTTTAGTGATATCTCAAAATCTAGTAAGTCTTCTATTATCCTAACATATTTTGTTTCAATTTTGAATGTCAACTGCTTATCTTGAAAACAATGGTGAGGTTAGTTGGACAGTTGGTTAGATGTTAGTTGGTTAGTCAGTTACAAAGGATTAAAGACAGTTATACCTCTTAGCTTTTAGCTTTTAGCTTTTAGCTTTTACCTTTCCACTTTCCAACTTTCCATTTTTTCCATTATCGCCTTTTTAATTACCTCTTCTATTTCTTCCTTCGATATAAATTGATTCTGAAAAGTGGCGAATTCGTTCCATAATTCGCTTTGCCTTTAATTGCTCGATGCCACCTTTTTGTGAATATGATAAATGTTCTTCTAGTAACGAAAAATCATGATTTGACGTGTATAATGTCGGCAAATTTTCTAGCATTCTATGTTGCAGAATAACTCCTAAAATATCATCACGGATCCAACTAGACATCGTTTCAGCACCGAGGTCATCTAAAATGAGGACAGGAACGCTTTTAACAAGATCAAGTTTTTCAATGTATGAACCGTCATGAATACCACTTTTTAGTTCACGGAAAAAATCTGGGGTATAAACAAGCATCGATGAGATATTTCGCTTGGCCAACACATTTGCTATTGCACCCATGATATACGTTTTGCCAACACCAAATTCGCCATGCAAATAAAGACCTTTTCCTGTTTCTCCAGGATTTATTGTTGATGCAAACTCAAATGCCTTTCCAATAGCGTTAATTCTTGAACGATTATCTTGTTCAAGCGAATCAAACGATGCCGATAGAATTTCTTTTGGTACATAAAGACTTTTGATCAGTGTTTGTTGTCGTTTTTGTTCGTCATTTGCTAGCTTCTTATCACAGACATTGTAACGAATCTGAATTTGACTTCGTTCTATAAATAACTCAGGCTGAAATCCTTTCATCATATTTGGACATGTATGATAGCTTGTACAAACAGAGCAATTATCACGCTCGTTACGAAATTCAAATAATCGAGAAATATTACGGTCAAGCTCCATTTCGGGAATATCCGGATTCGCTTGGATAAACTCAATAACCAACTTATCAGCAAGAACTTCTTCTTTTAAAAGTTGAAACTTATTCATGATCGTTTTTGAATTAGGCATCTTTTTTAATGATTGTTGGATTGATTCCACGCTATCTATACCTCCCCTTGGGATTTAAACTGCTTCATTTTTTGATCAAGTTCTGCTTTCAGCTTTTCAATATCCCCATCATATTCAACTGAAACTGCTTTCTTTTCTTCTGTTAACCATTTCGGCAAACGGTCTTTTCTAACATAACGATTATTACTAGTGCGCAGATTAGGCTTGTCTTTCGTTGCAGCCGTTTCTTTCGCTGCTTGCTTCCATTCGTCACGCTTACGTAATTCACTTTTTGCCAGTTCCATTGCCTCTTTTACCTGTTTAATATTTTTTCGAGCCCATTGAGCAGCAATCTTTTCTACAAATGCTTTGGTCAAATTCATATCGTTAATCTCTAAAACATACTCAATAAGAACATTCGCGACCCCAGGTAGAAGTTTATAATCTAATAGCAAAGACTCAACAATTTTAACATCGGATAAAGGGACTTTCATACCTGATGGTGATTTATTTTCTAAAAGCGTTAAAGGTGATTCAGTTTCATAATACAAGATTGTTTCCTCTTCTTCGTTTGAGGAGGAAATTCCAACCATCGTTCGATGTTTTTCAGGATGTGTTCGTAACCCTAATGCTGGTGGCTCACTCTCATACGTAAAGCGGTACCAACTTTTTACTTTTTCTCGCATCACGTCAAGATCTACTGTATCATCTTGTAAGAGCGAATCTTGAATAATTCTACTCATTTCCAAAGGTTCAGTCCGGTACAAAAATGCTAGGCGAACAATCGTATCTTTAACTTTATCAGTTAGTAGTTTTTGAGGATCAATCATATTTGACAAATGAACTATTAGTAAAGAAAAATCAAAAGAATTTTCTGCAATATGATAACTGCTTTCGTGCTTATTACTAATAATTTCACTATTATCATCAATTTCAAGAGCAGAAGCTAATTCGCCTTGTTTAGCCGATATTTCTGAATGGTGTAAAGACGTAAAAACATCACTAAACGAAACCGTTGTTTCTTTATACTCTTCTTTATTTAATTTATCTAAAGTAAATCGCTCTCTTAATTGAAGATAGCGGTGTTTTCCAACTCTATTATATAAATAGACGCTAAGAACATCATCTTTAAAGAATTCAACAGGCGAGAATGGCTTCTGTAATAAATATAAGTAAGTAATATCTTCATTGTTTTTTTTCTTATAGACGTTTAATAGGCCGATGCCTTCTAGTTTTTTACGCTCTTCAAAAATTTTATCTAAATGAATACCCATCATTGTCATTAATGTTTTATGAGTTGTTTCTTTACTAGTAAACTGATCACGTTCTAGTTCGCTAAGCAAACACAAATATAAACTATGAGCAAGAGAACCTATGAGCGGCTGATATAAAAGTGTCAAAATTTCTTGATCGCTTTCATTAATGATCGAATTTGTTCGAACGAAATAGCGATCAACGGGTAATAAGTGCATCCAATGCAAATCCATTATTTCATCACCTATATCTAATAATTTACTAATCTATTTTAACATTTTTTTGACACAACTGTTGTGAAATAGCTTTTTTTCTTAAACCAAAATTGGTTATTTTTAGAAATGTATTCTAATAGAAAAGAGCTAAAAGATCATTTATCTTTCAGCTCCTTTTTTATTTTTTTTCCCCTTTTTGGAGAAGATCTTTTAACTCATCAATAAAGACGTTTATATCTTTAAACTGACGGTACACAGATGCAAAGCGAACATAGGCAACATCATCAACACCTGATAAATATTCCATGACTATTTCACCAACATCTTCACTTTTTACTTCAGCCGATCCAATATTCCTCAAGTCTTTTTCAACAAGGTCGACAATTTCTTCTAATTTCTGTAATGGTACAGGTCGCTTTTCACATGCACGAATTAGTCCACGGAGAATTTTTTCTTTACTGAATTCCTCTCGATTACCGTCTTTCTTGACGACAATTAATGGAGTTTCTTCAACAGTTTCAAAAGTCGTGAATCGATAATTACACTCCTCACATTCTCTTCTTCTTCTAATTGAACGGGCTTCATGGCTCGGACGTGAGTCAAGTACTCGAGAACCATTATGATTACATGTTGGACAGCGCATACTTATCATCTCCATAGCTTTATCTTAGTTTTTGTTATGCTAATTGATACTATCTCTGGTCACTTTTTTCGGATGATTTCGGCACTCCTCTAACTAATGATATTAAAAAAAAGTAATTAGTACAAGAGTTATTCATAATTACGGCTTGTTACAATAGAGTCAGTAAAATATTTAGTGGTGCCTAATTTTAAAAACCTCAACGCAAGAGCGAGAGCCCACGAAGATATACAGTCAGCAAGCTCAACTTTCAAAGTTGAATTTACCGATATTTAAACAATGGTAATCGGACTTTTTGAACAAAGTTAAGCTCCTAGTCCTGAGCCTATATACTCTAGTCTGCTGTCAATTTGTTTATAGATTTCTTTTATGATTTTTGCACTATGACCAAAATCAGTTGGCAAAAATATTTCCGTTGAAACAGCAAAATCAATCGCTGTTCGATTTGGAGTAACCATAATGACTGTTGCGATGATAAATACTTTCATCTTTCCAATACCGGTAACAATCATTTCACCACGTTCATTAGAAGTTGATTTCACTTCAAATTGATTACTATCATTAAACATTGTAATTAATTCATTGAAAGCCTTATCTTTCATTGCCTTATAATAACGAGTTTTTAAAGCCTCATCTGAATGAGTTTCTCTCGTTTCTGTATGTTTTGATGTATATTTATTTAGCGTATCTTTAATTCCCACATAACTCACCTCTGTAAAATATAATAACTCTATTATAGTTAAAAAAATCAATAATTGCTAATTTAGACACAAAAAAGAGGTGTATCTTATACACCTCTTTACTTTTTTGATTAAAATGCAGTTACTTTTGGCTTTCCAACTTTAATCGGTCCCATTCCTCTTGGAACTTGAACATGCTCAACTGTTTTAGCTTCAAGGCCTTTGGCAATGTAGTTGGAAGCAACATTAGGATCGATACGATCACCACAAGTATAGACATCGATACTTGCATACCCATGTTCAGGAAACGAGTGAATAGTTAAGTGTGATTCTGAAATGATAACTACACCACTTACTCCATGGGGTGCAAACTTGTGAAATGCAACCTCTCTCACTTCTGCTCCAGCTTCTAAAGCTGCATCAACAAATAACTGTTCAATAAAAATAATATTATTCAACTTTTCTAGATCACATCCCCACAATTCGGCGATAACATGACGACCCATTGTATCCATAGTTGAATCCCCCTTTTAAATATTCATGCCTTCTTCAGCATGCAGGAAGTTTGATTACTACGGGGGAAAGTTAGTCCAGAGAGGTCCTAACCCTTTCAAGTAAACAGCATTCCTTAATTGCTTATGATGAAGTTCACGAAAATTAGTATACTTGTTTTGCTTTTTTTTTGCAATGAAATCTGCAATTTTTTTTACAAAATTAAGTCTACTAGGAAGATCGACTAATACAATTATTATTGATGAATTTCATTCTATTGCTTATTAATTTAAATCTTCTCTTAAGAAGCGCCAATTTCTGCGTGTTGCTTTAACTTATTACCAACGTAGGTAACTAAATCAACTACTCGACAAGAATAGCCCCACTCATTGTCATACCAAGCTAAAATTTTAATTTGTTTTTTACCAATTACCATTGTTGATAGTCCATCAATTATCGAGGAATTTTCGTTACCATTGAAGTCAATTGATACAAGTGGTTCCATTGTAATTCCAATAATTCCTTTTAAAGCAGTATTTGCTGCTTCTTCAAAAGCTTCGTTAACCTCAGCAACCGTCACGTCTTTTTTTACTGTCGCAACTAAGTCAATTAAAGAAACATTAGGTGTTGGTACACGTATAGAAAGACCATTCAGCTTTCCTTCTAAATGTGGCAGTACAAGAGCCAATGCCTCTGCTGCTCCTGTTGTTGTTGGAATTATTGACTGTCCACACGATCGAGCTCGGCGTAAGTCCTTATGAGGATTATCAATATTTTTTTGATCGTTTGTAAAGGAATGTATCGTTGTCATCAATCCAGTTTCAATCCCGAATTTTTCATCAATTACCTTAGCAACTGGAGCTAAACAATTTGTCGTACAAGAGGCGTTTGAAATAATATTATGCTTTTCGTGATCATATTTATCTTCATTAACACCCATGACAATTGTAATATCTTCATTTTTACCTGGCGCTGTAATGATAACTTTTTCAGCACCTGCCTCGATGTGATAAGATGCCAACTCTTTCGATTTAAATTTACCTGTTGCCTCAATGACTATTTCAACATTTAATTTTTTCCAAGGAAGCTTTTTTGGATCACGTTCTCTAATTAAGTGGATGATTTTTCCGTTAACTAAAATCGTATCCTCACTAGCTACTTTAATATCTCCCATAAACCGACCATGAACACTATCATGTTTAATTAGATGAACTAATGTTTCTGCTGGATAACTTGCATTTATTGCAACTACGTCCAACTTATTATCAAGAACCGATTTTCTAAAAACCATTCTTCCAATTCTTCCAAAACCATTTATTGCAACCTTTATCTTCATATATGATACGCCTCCTACAGCAATATGTCATACTAAACTAGCTTTTTATAAAATTAGTATAACACATAACGTACGATGTAAGAGCTAATTTTTCCATTTTTTATAATTACACATTAAATTGGGTTCAATGCTTAGTGAATGCGTCTACATACAGCCTAACTACTCCATCTTGCCTTCCTATTAAATCATTCGATTACTCATAGACAAAATGGAAAGAGAACCGCATTAAGCGGCCCTCCTTCGGATTTATAAACAATTCCATTTTTTAAATATTCTCATAAGTTGTTCCCTTGTATCGCCGAGTAAACCATGATTATGAATAACCTCATCAGCGAGAGCAAGTTTTTCTTTTAAAGGCATTTGGGATGCGATTCTAGCTAGCGCTTCTTCTTCTGAGAATTGGTCACGTGATTTCAAACGTTGCTTTTGGATTTCTTGATCAACAAATACAACAATAATTTTATCAACTAAGTAAGTTAACTTACTTTCAAACAATAGTGGAATATCAAGAACAATCGCTTTAATGCCTATTTTTTTCTGTTCTTTAATTTTTTCATTCATTCTAATTCGAACAGCTGGATGAACAATTCCATTTAAAACTAACCGTTTTTCTTCATTATTAAAAACAATTGCTCCTAATTTTTTTCGATTTAAAGAGCCTGTTTCATTTAATATTTCCCGTCCAAAGTAGTCAACAATTTTTGCATATGCTGTCCCGCCAATCTCAACAACTTCTCTTGCTATGATATCCGCATCAATTACAGGTATTTCTAACTCTTTAATCATGTTTGATACCGTACTTTTCCCACTTGCAATACCACCTGTTAATCCGATTATCATTGAAAGTCTCCTATCCTATTTAGGCATCTCCAAAAAAAAAATTGATCAGTATGATGGCTATTTTCTTTAGGTGGCCTTATTACAATTTCCATACACCTAAAATTATTAATAATAATCCTGGTATAAATGAAAATTTTTGCATTATTTTTGAATCCGAAAATAGATATCCACTCTTCATTCCGAAAGTGACGCAAATAGCACTCATAAACGCTACACTAAGAGCCATAAATAACGGCGAAAACCCAATCAAAGCAGCTCCAATTCCAGCTCCAAATGCGTCAAGAGAAAGGGCGATTCCTAAAAAAAACGCTTCTCTACCTGTTATCGTTCCAGAATTATCAAAATCAGCAACCATTGGTTTACGTAAAATTTTTATCACTACACCTAAAATTTCAATTTCAAAATTTAAAATTACAGCATCATGATTTGTTTTTTCGTCTTGTTTAACAGGATGATAAATTTGATAAAGTGCCCAAGCCCCAATTATGATTAAAATTAGCCCACCAATTGTTTCTGCAACACTGCGGGACAAATACTGCTGAATCCAATTACCAATCATCATCGCAATAAGGATGGAGCCGGCTGAACACGAAGCGATAAAGATTAAAGATTTAAAGGGTAGCTTCATTTTCCTTAAACCATATGTTAACCCAACACCAAAGCTATCTAAACTTACGGCTAATGCCAATAAAAATAAGGAAAGGATTTCAATCATTTTAAAAGCTCCTTCCTACCACTGATACGATAGTATATGGTCGGAGCCTATCCAACGTACTTACTTTTTATTAAGAAAAGCGCAAGCGCCTTGGGAGCTTCGAAAAATATTGGAAGCTTTTCATGAAGAGGCGCATTTTGCCTCTACATGGAAAGTTGAAATATTCTAGAAGCTAGGCGCTGAAGCTAGACAGAGAAAAGCGCAAGCGCCCTTTAGTGAAGTTGGAATGTTAAAGTAAAATGTTAGAAAGGTAATTCAAAAGCTTTAAGAACTATACATTTTTTGAACTACCTTTCCAACTTTCCAACTTTCCAACTTTCTACTTTCTACTTTCTACTTTCTACTTTCTACTTTCTACTTTCCCCTTTTCCCCTGACATTTCGGGCAGTAATGCGTCCCTCTGCCACCAACAATAATTTTTTCAATTGCCCAACCGCAAACTTTGCAAGGTTCTCCTTTTCGACCATAAACAAAAAGTTGTTGTTGAAACATCCCCATCTCACCTTGGCCATTTACATAAGACTTTACAGAACTTCCTCCCATATCGATGGCTTCTTTTAAGGTAGCTTTTATTTCTAGATGCAATTTCTTAATTTCTTTTAAAGTTAAATCTTTGCCGATCCGTTCAGGGTATATACAAGAGCGAAATAACGCTTCATCAACATAAATATTCCCTAAACCAACAAGTTTTGTTTGATCAAGCAAAGTTACTTTGACTTTACGATTCGTTCCTTGAAACAATTGTTTGAGCATTTTGGGACTGAACTTTTCATCAAAAGGTTCAATTCCTAATTGTGCTAAAGGGAGCGAAGAGTCTTCCTCTCCTTTTAAAAATAAGTGCATCGTTCCAAATTTCCTTACATCTTGATAGCGAAGCTCTGTTCCATCTGTAAACTGGAAAATAACGTGAGTATGTTTATCGATTGGTTCTCCCTCGGAAAACATACCGTAACGACCTTCCATACGAAGGTGTGATAAAAGAACATAGTCATTGAAGAATATTTTTAAGAATTTAGCCCGTCTTTCAACATTAATAATTGTTTGAGCCTCAAGTAAATGACAAAACTCTGCTACATCATCAGGAAGTTTAATTATTTTTCCCCAATGAACGGTAATTTCCTTAATTGTTTTTCCAATAACAAGCTGCTGCAACGTTAGCTTAACGGTTTCTACTTCAGGTAATTCAGGCATAAATTCACCCCCTTCTAGATATAAACTTGTCACGCAATTTACACTTTTATTTAGCTTCATACCATGAGTTGCCATATGAATAGTCAACTTTTAATGGCACTTTTAGTTTAATCGCTGACTCCATTACCTCTGGTACGATTTCGGTTAATTTTTTTAACTCTGCTTTTGGTGCCTCAAAAATTAGTTCATCGTGAACTTGTAGTAATAGTTTTGCTTCCATTCCTTCTTTTTCAATTCTGGCGATAATGTCAACCATTGCTTTTTTAATTATGTCAGCAGCGGTTCCTTGAATTGGTGTATTCATCGCCATTCGCTCCGCAAAGCTGCGTAAATTAAAGTTTCGACTGCTGATTTCTGGAAGGAAACGACGTCGGTTGAGCAAAGTCGTAACATAACCAAGTTCACGAGCTTCTTGAACAATATCGTCCATATAATTTTTCACCCCAGGAAAACTATTTAGATAGCGTTCAATAAAAGCCCCTGCTTCTTTTCGTGTAATTCCTAAATTTTGGGATAATCCGTAATCGCTAATACCATAGACAATTCCAAAATTAACTGCTTTGGCATTTCGGCGCATCAGACTAGTTACTTCATCCTTTTCGACATGAAAAACATCCATAGCTGTTCTCGTATGAATATCCATTCCTTGATTAAATGCTTCGATTAAATTTTCATCATTCGCAATATGTGCAAGCACCCTCAGCTCAATTTGTGAATAATCAGCAGCAAAGATAATCCAATCTTGCTCAGATGGAATAAATGATTTTCTGATTTTCCGTCCTTCTTCCAAGCGGATTGGTATGTTTTGCAAATTAGGTTCAGTAGAGCTTAAGCGGCCTGTTTGTGTTAATGCTTGATTGAATATTGTATGGATTTTATGGGTATCTTCATGAACTACTTTTAGTAACCCCTCAACGTATGTCGAATTCAATTTTCCTAATTGACGATAATGCAAGATACTTGGAATAATTTCATGCTTTGAAGCTAGTTTTTCTAGCACATCTGCAGAAGTAGAGGCTCCTGTTTTTGTCTTTTTGATCACAGGCAAACTTAATTTCTCAAAAAGTACTTCTCCAAGCTGCTTCGGTGAATTGATATTAAATTTCACACCAGCGAGCCTGTGAATTTCCTCTGCTAGCTTCTCTAATTGCTGATGGAGATCTTTACCCATTATTTTTAATTGTTCAATATCCAGCTTAACTCCTGTCATTTCCATTTTCCCTAAAATGATCGTGAGTGGCATTTCAAGGTCATAAAAAAGTTCGTTCAATTTGTTATCAGTTAGCTCTTTATTTACTTCTTCTCTTAATGTATAAACTGTATTTGCTTTTTTGGTGAGATGGGCTGCTAGCACTTCTCTTTCAGGAATTTTTCGTTTTGCACCTTTACCATAGATGGCTTCATCACTAGCAACAATTCGTTTTCCTTTTCGGTTAGCTATATCAGCTACTTCATGAGAAGCCGCGGATGGATCAATAATATACGAGGCAATCGCAAGGTCAAAATTTATTCCTTCCAATTCAATACCTTTCCAACCAAGAGCAACAACAGCTCTTTTCGCATCAAAAATCGCTTTTTTAGCTTCTTTATTTTTTGCCCAACTTTTAAATTCAGTACTTTCAAATGCTAACTCACTCGCAATGAAAAATCGTCCGTTTTCATTTACAATCGCAAGTCCAATCACATCAGCTTGATGATAATTTTCTGCTAACACTTCTACTACGATAGCCGAATCTACTGTTAACATTTCAGCTGTTATTTCAGTAGCAATTGTATAGTCAAGCTCTTCGATCGCTTCAGTATTTTCCGTTTCCCCGATATCAAAGCGTTCTAATAACGATTTGAATTCTAGTTCTTTAAAGAGGGCAGCTACTTTTAGCTCATCGTATTCGCCAAAAGACAATTCTTCTAAAGACATTTCAATAGGCACTTCACAATAAATGGTCGCAAGCTCCTTACTCATCATCGCTTGTTCTTTATTGTCAGTAAGCTTTTCCTTTAACTTTTTCCCGGAAATAACTTCGATCGAGTCAAGGACTTTTTCTATTGAACCAAATTCCTTTAAAAGTTTAATTGCTGTTTTCTCACCAACCCCTGGAACTCCTGGGATATTATCCGAGGCATCACCCATCAAACCTTTCATATCAATAATTTGTATTGGAGTAAGCTCGTATTTTTCAAGGATAGCAGCCTCATCATATGTATCAACGTTGGAAATTCCTTTCTTTGTTAAGGCTACGGTGACTTTTGGTGAAACTAGCTGAAGTAAATCTTTATCACCCGAGAAAACTTTTACTTCCCAATCTTTACTGGCCGCTTCCTTAGCTAACGTGCCGATAATATCATCGGCTTCATAGTTAGCTTTTTCAAAACGCTTTATCTGAAAAGCATCAAGTAACTCTCTTAGCAGTGGAAATTGTTCTGCTAATTCTGGCGGTGTTTTTTGTCTACCACCTTTATATTCTTTAAACGTCTTGTGTCTAAAAGTCGTTTTTCCAGCATCAAAGGCAACTAATAGGTGAGTAGGTTTCTCCTCCTCAATAACCTTTAAAAGCATCGTTGTAAAGCCGTAGACGGCGTTTGTATAAACCCCTTTTTCATTATTTAAGAGGGGGAGAGCAAAAAAAGCTCGGTAAGCGATACTATTTCCATCAATCATTACTAATTTGTTTTTCAATAAGTACACCTCATCAGTTTATTTTATTGCTTTTATTTTATCACGATTTACTAGTCAATATGAAACAGAAGCTCCTCTGAACTATAGTTCAGAGGAGCTTCTAAAAAGGTTTATTCAGTATAGCCCATTAGAATTCGAGCGTATGGTGCATCGGCAGGCAGAACAATTACAGTTTGATCATCAATTGTTTTTTCATAACTTTGTAGGGTTCGATATAGGTTATAAAATTCTACATCCTTACCGAAAGCTTCATTATAAAGTTGCGCTGCGCCTGCTTCCCCTTCACCAATAATTTCATTTGCATCAGCATTTGCGATTGCGACAATTTCTTTTTCTTCACGATCTGTATTAGCTCTAATTCTATTTGCCTCTGCATCCCCTTGAGATAGGTAATCTTGAGCAATAGAATTACGTTCAGAAATCATCCGGCGGTAAACAGCCTGCTCATTTTCTTCCGGTAAATCCGCTCGTTTCATTCTCACATCGGTTACTGAAATTCCATAATTATCTCGGTCTAACAACATATTTACTCTTTCTAAAATACGGTCATTGAAACTACCACGAGATGCGGATTCATCATTAATAATTTCGTCGTAGTCTAGCTGGCCAAGTTCAGCACGGATGATCGAGTAAATAAAATTCATCATAATTGCTTCAGCACGATCAATTGTTTGAGCGTTACCGATCATTAGCTGTGGATCGTCAATTTTCCAAATCGCATAATTATCGACTAATATACGTTTTTTATCACGCGTATTAATTTCGGTTGGCTCGACATCTAAAATCATTTGTCTTTTAGTTAGCGTTGAAACAGATTGAATAAATGGAACTTTAACATTTATACCTGGTTTATCAATAACTTTAACTACTTCTCCAAATTGTCTAACTACTTTATACTCACCTTGTTGAACAATAAATAAGTTATTGAGTAAAAAAAGGAAAAGACCAATCAGGATAACTAAAACAATCGCCAACTTTGAATATTTTTTCCACTCCTCTGGTGGTTTCATTTCACTAAAATCAATAATTTTATCGCTCATTAGTTACCACTCCCTTCAGTAGCTGGTGCTGGGTCTGGAGCTGCTACTGGTGGTGCAGACTCCGTTGTTCGCTCAAGAGAACGAATTGGTAAATATTTTACGGTATCACTGCTACTATCCATAATATAAATTTCTGTATTAGGTAACACTTTTTCAAGGGTTTCAATAACTAAACGACTTCTTGTAACCTCTTCATTAATTAAAAATTCACTATAAAGAGCATTAAATCTTGCAACATCACCACGAGCTCGCTCTAAACGTTCGGTTCTTGTTCCTTCAGCGCGGGAAATAATTGCATCTTTCTCACCTTCAGCTTCATTGATTATTTGGTTGCGGTATTTATTTGCGTCGTTTACTTTTGTTAATCGTTCTTCACGAGCATCTGTAACTTCCATAAACGCACGTCGCACATCTTCATTAGGCAACTCAACGTCTTGTAGTTTTACATCCATAACCGAAATTCCAATATCATATTGTTCAATTAACCCTACTAGATAATCCCAAACTTGTGCTTCAATTTCAGGTCGTTGATCTGTTAAGGCGTCATCAATACGTGAACTTCCAATTATTCCACGGAGAGATGCAGAAGTAGCACTAAATAAGATCTGTTCTGGGTCATCAGAATTAAATAAAAAGCGTTCCGGATCTGTAATTCTCCACTGTACTACTAAGTCAGCAAGTAAAATGTTTTCGTCTCCGGTAATCATTTTTGCTTCATCACGATACTCAACTACTTGCCCATCTTGTTCATCATAACCAAGCGTAGTTGTGTATGTGCCTCTTGATAAGATTTCCACTCGTTGAATCGGCCAAGGCAATTTAAACTTTAATCCTGGTTCAGTAATATGTTCATCTACTTTACCAAAAGTAATCAGAGCTGCTTGTTCAGATTCATCCACTATATACCATCCTGTTGTCAAAAACAAAGCCGATACGGCGATAATAATAAGTGAAAAAAAGCCGACAATTAATTGCTTAACTGTTACCATAATTTGTTTCCCCACTTTCCTTTTTTATATTTCTATACTGCTACCATTATACGTACGTTTCTAATAAAATAAAAGTTTCAGAACTTTCCATTTTATATTTTTGTTTCGATAACGAAACACTGAATTGGCATGACAAAGTTTATGAAAAATTAAATTACTAGTTGATATTTTTAATATAACTACTTTTTTGCTTGTACTTTTAAAAATCGAATTGTGAACGACGTTCCTTTTCCCATTTCACTTTCCACTGAAAGCTCACCATGATGAGCTTCAACTAAATGCTTAACAATAGCTAAACCAAGACCTGTACCGCCTGAGTTTCGACTTCTGGCCCGATCTACGCGATAAAATCTTTCAAATACACGTGGGATTTCTTCTTTTCTAATCCCGATTCCGGTATCTTCTACTGTAAACAGTATCATTCCCTCAGTTTCTTTAATAAAAATAACAATATGTCCACCAGTTGGTGTATACGTAATCGCATTATTTACTAAATTAATCATGATTTGCTTAATCCTTAACGGATCTCCTTCAATGACACCTGAACCATCTTTTTCTTTTTTTAGCTTAATTTTCTTTTGATCAGCTTTACTATTTAGCATGACTATTACATCATCGGTGAGCATACTTAAATCAACACGCTGCCAGTTAAGTTGAAATTTACTTTGTTCTATTTTAGACAACTCAAGTAAATCTTGGATCAAAACTTGCAACCGCTCAGACTCTTCCCAAATAATTTTTAAAAACCGTTTCCGAAGTGTTTCATCTTCTGCCGCGCCATCTAGTAATGTTTCAGTAAATCCTTTCACTGAAGTTACTGGCGTTTTTAGTTCATGAGAAACGTTAGCTACAAAATCTTTACGGACTTGTTCAAGCTTTTTTAGTTCGGTTATATCATGAAATACAAGGACGATTCCTTTTAGAGATTCTTTTCCTCCACTGCTAATAATTGGTGCAGCATACACATCAAAATGACGCATCTCTAACTGTATTGGTAAGATTATATGTCTTTTTTGACGCTTTTCTGTCAAAAATATATCTTGAATAATTTTATTGATGTCCTTATGAGGTATAACACTATAATAAATCTTATTAAGCCAGTTATCAGTATCCTCTTGAAATATTTGTTTGCAAGATTTATTAATAATGCTTATTTCACCTTTAATATTAATTAAAATTAATCCGCTGCCCATATTTTCAATTAATGTTTCAAGTCTTTCTTGTTGCGCTTGATAGATACTCGTTACTTCCTCAAGGTTTTTCGCAAGCACATTTAGCGACTTGCTTAGTTGGCCTGTTTCATCATTTTTCACATGAGAAGTCCTTGCTTTAAAATTACCTCTTGCTAGGTGGTTGGCAACTGCAGTAGCTTCTTCGATCGGCTTTACCATTTCATTCATTATTCTTGAACTTAGAAAAATAATAATAAGAAATGCAATCGAAAAACTAAAAAAGAGCAATCCCCATATTTTTTTATAAACTTGTTCTAAAAAATCTATCGGTAATCCTAAACGAACATAACCAATTAATTGATTGTTTTCTTCGAGGGGGACTGCATAATAAAAAAGTTTAGCACCGATAGTATTACTAAAACGTATTGCTTGCCCTTCTCCAATTTGCCCAATTCCCTTTATCTCAGGCCTATTTAAATAATTTCCCATCTCCGTCGAATTCGTTTCAGTCTCAGCAATAACCTCTCCAGTTACTAAAATAATTGTTACTCTTGCAGCAAGTTGTTCACCTATTTCGTTAACGATGTTTTGTAAGTTTGGATTTTCTAGCCCTGTTTCACGAACGTTAATCGCAACAATTTTAGCTTCTTTTGATACTCTTTCACTTAGTTGATCTATATAAAATCCTTTAAACATCTGACCTAATAGAAGTCCTAAACCTACTAATACGAGTAAAATCGCAACTAATAAAGAGAAAGTTAATCTAACTCGATATTTATGCATCCAATAATGGCTCCTCTAGCTTATAACCGAGTCCACGGATTGTTTTTATATAAATTGGTTTTTTTGTGTTTGGTTCAATTTTTTCCCTTAGGTGACTAATATGTACATCAACTATTCTTGTATCGCCAACAAATTCATAATTCCAAACCGCACTAAGTAGTCTGTCCCTTGTTAAGACTCGACCTTTGTGAGTGGCTAAGTGTAATAATAGCTCAAATTCTTTTGGTGTTAGTTCAAGTAGATTTCCTTTATTATATACCTGATAGTTTTCTGGGAATATTTCAACTTCTCCTATTTTCAAGGATTCTTTTTTAAACTCGACAGCCGTGGTTTCATCTGCTGAGTTACTGACACGACGAAGAATTGCACGAATACGAGCAACGACTTCCCTCGGGCTAAATGGTTTGGTTAAATAGTCGTCAGCACCTAATTCTAGTCCTAGTACTTTATCAAATTCATCATCTTTAGCCGTAAGCATTAAAATAGGTGTAGTAATTTTATTTTGCCTTAACTTCTTACAAACTTCCAATCCATCCATTTCAGGAATCATCAAATCAAGAATAATTAAATCAAATTTACCTTGCATTGCGAGTTCAAATGCTGACTTTCCATCCATGGTTGTTTCCACTTGATAACCTGCTTGTTCCAAGTTAAACTGCAATAATGTAACAATTGATTCTTCGTCATCAACAACTAATAATTTCTGACCCATTATTGACCTCCCTATGTAAATTACAAACCCTATATTTATTTCTGCTACATTCACTAGTGTGCGTCAGGAATTGGAGCTAATTATCATTCTAAGTCCAAAAATTAACGATTTCCTTGTCATGTTGGAAAAACTTCTTATCCTAGTAAGGGTTTACTCGTTCGAAATACCTGCTTTTATATTACTCCTTTTTCATTTATATTACAAAGAAGATCTTGCTCTTGTAATGAAGGCCCCAAAACGCACATATTTGGCCACATAACAGTTAAATTATTTTTTTACCGTCTTAAAATTAAAGTAAAAAAGAGGTTACACACTTTTACGTGAGCAACCTCTTTTTTCAATCCTTTAAAAGTTTTCAAAATTGCCACTTTTAAAACCTAACTGTTTTAACTCGTAGGGAGGACAAACTCCCATTTTACCTTCGACAATTACAACGCCAAATTCGTCTATCCCTTCTACCTTTAACTCAACAAAATGATTTTTCTCATCAATAACAATTGTCTCAAGTAAAAGAGTTAGTGACCCATAATGATAGAGAGGATTCGGGAATCTCAAATCCTGACTAACGACGGAACTCCCAGGTCCTGGTAAATATTTTGAGATTGCCGCAGTAATAAATCCTGTCATCATAATTTGAGGAACAATTGGTTTTTCAAATGGTGTTTGTGATGCGTAATCATGCTGAATAAAAAGTGGGTTAGCATCATCTGTTATTCCCAAGTACAACAAAATATCCTTGTCCTTAATCTTTTTCGTTAATTTTAACTTTTCGCCAACTTTCATCGAACTAACATTTCTGCCCACTCGACGTTTTTTGTTAAACATGATAAATGCACCCCGCTTTTGATCTGTAAACTCCCACTTCAATCACACCGAGGAAGCGCTTTCATTTTCCCATAAATAGAAATCCGATTATTTTTATATCGGATTTCTACTTAAATGAAATTCATTCACTTATGGATTTTATTGATTTATTGATTTATTGATTTAGAATAGTCATTACACTTGTAACTGAATCAACTGACTTTTGCAATGCTGCTTTTTCATCATCAGTTAAATCTAGTTCGATAATTTTCTCAATGCCATCGCCACCAATAATGGTTGGTACACCTAAGTATAAATCAGTATAGCCGTATTCACCTTCTAAATATGCAATCGTTGCCATAATGCGTTTCTTATCTTTTATAATTGCTTCTACCATTTGAACAATCGCTGCTGCTGGAGCATAATACGCGCTGCCGTTACCTAATAAATTGACGATTTCCCCGCCACCTTTACGCGTACGGTTAACGATCTCTTCTAAACGCTCTGCAGGAATTAGTTTCTGTAAAGGAATTCCACCAGCGTATGAATAACGTACTAAAGGCACCATGTCATCACCATGTCCTCCTAATACAAAACCTGTTACGTCTTCAACTGATACATTCAATTCTTGAGAAACAAATGCACGGAAGCGCGCAGTATCTAAAACGCCTGATTGGCCAATGACACGATTTTTTGGGAATCCAGATTCCTTATATACCGAATAAGTCATAGCGTCTACTGGATTAGTAAGAACCACAATATAACAATTTGGTGAATGTTTTACAATTTCCTTTGTTACTGCTTTCATAATTTTAGCATTTGTATTAACTAAATCGTCACGACTCATACCAGGCTTTCTAGCAATACCAGCAGTTATTACAACAACATCAGAGTCTGCTGTATCTTCATAGTTTGAAGTTCCAACAATGTTTGAGTCAAATCCCTGGACTGGACTTGCTTGTAACATATCTAATGCCTTTCCTTTCGTTGAGTTTTCCATTTGTGGAATATCAACTAAAACGACATCACCTAATTCTTTTTGAGCACACATTAATGCTGTTGTTGCTCCCGTGAAACCGCCACCAATAACTGAAATTTTTCTTCTTTTAATTGCCATTTTTTTTCGCTCCCTATCTTTTTTAGAGTGTATTTACATACGCATAGAAGTTCTCATTTCCAGAGAAAACTTATAGGCACGTAGCTTAGCTTGTCTTATCATACAAAAAAGAGAAGGATGACTCACAAGGATTCAACACTATAAGAATGCGTTTTTCACCTTATCGGAGCCAACCTACTTATTTTTTTAACATTAGGCATCTCCAAGAAAATAATGCCTTAGTTCATGTTATTAATTAATGCATCACCAAACTCAGAACATTTTACTTCTGTTGCTCCATCCATTAAGCGTGCAAAGTCATATGTTACTACTTTACTTGCAATTGTTTTATCCATAGCAGTGATAATTAAATCAGCAGCTTCATTCCAGCCCAAGTGACGAAGCATTAACTCTCCTGAAAGTATTACAGAAGAAGGATTTACTTTATCAAGACCAGCATATTTTGGTGCTGTACCATGTGTAGCTTCGAAAATTGCATGTCCTGTTACGTTGTTAATGTTTGCACCAGGCGCAATTCCAATTCCACCTACTTGAGCCGCTAGAGCATCTGAAGCATAATCACCATTTAAGTTCATTGTAGCTACTACATCAAAATCTTTTGGTCGCGTCAGAATTTGTTGTAAGAAAATGTCAGCAATGCAATCTTTAATAATAATTTTACCAGCTGCTTCTGCAGCAGATTGAGCTTTGTTAGCTGCATCTTGACCGTCTTTTTCCACAATCAAATCATATTCAGCCCAAGTGAATACTTTATCAGCAAATTCCTTTTCTGCTAATTCATAACTCCAGTTTTTAAAGGCTCCCTCTGTGAACTTCATGATATTGCCTTTATGAACGATTGTTACGCTCTTACGGCCTTCTTTAATTGCATATTCGATTGCTGCACGCATTAAACGAGCCGTTCCTTCTTGTGAAATCGGCTTAACTCCAATACCAGAAGTTTCTGGGAAACGAATATTTTTAACACCCATTTCATCTCTTAAGAAAGCAATAACCTTCTCAGCTTCTGGAGTTCCTTGTTTCCATTCAATACCAGCATAAATATCTTCAGTATTTTCACGAAAAATAACAATATCTGTATCTTCAGGTCTCTTTATTGGAGAAGGTACTCCTTTAAAGTATTTAACTGGACGTAAGCAAGTATATAAATCTAACTCTTGACGAAGAGCTACGTTAAGGGAACTGAAACCACCACCAATTGGCGTTGTTAACGGACCTTTAATAGCAATAAAATAGTCTCGTACTGCCTGTAGTGTTGCCTCTGGTAACCACTCACCTGTTTGATCGAAAGCTTTTTCACCAGCCAAAATTTCTTTCCAGACGATGCTCTTTTCACCTTTATACGCTTTTTCAACAGCAGCTTCTAATACACGAGAAGCAGAAGCCCAAATATCTGGTCCAATACCGTCACCTTCTATGTAAGGGATTATAGGATTGTTAGGAACGTTTAAAATACCATTTTGTACTGTGATTTTTTCGCCGTTTGTCATTAATAATTACCTCCTGAAAGATTCTTTTTTTTCTAAAAATATGTATTCAGAGTTATGAAAAACTAGATTTTTGTTAACTCACACAAATATCAGTTTTTCATATAATAACCTTTTATCTATTTTTACGGTTATATTCCCCTACTACATTAAATTAGCGTTTCTCCATTGGAACATATACTTGTTTATCCGGACCGATATACTCAGCGCGAGGTCTAATTAAACGGTTGTTGCTATATTGCTCCATTATGTGTGCAATCCATCCAGACATTCTACTAATTGCAAAGATTGGTGTAAACAAGTCATGTTTAATACCTAAGCTATGATACGCACTTGCTGAATAAAAATCAACATTTGGCAATAGACCTTTTTCACGTGTTACGATTTCATCAATTTTAATAGACATTTCATACCATTTTGACTCACCAGTAACTTTGGTTAACTGCTTAGACATTTCTTTTAAATGCTTAGCGCGCGGGTCTCCATCTTTATATACACGATGTCCAAAGCCCATAATCTTAACTTTATTATTTAATTCATTCATAATATACGGTTCTACATTTTCAACTTCGCCAATTTCCATTAGCATAGCCATTACTCTTTCATTTGCGCCACCATGTAGAGGTCCTTTAAGCGCTCCAATTGCTGCTGTAATACCTGAATACATATCAGATAGTGTAGCGACACAAACACGAGCTGTAAACGTCGATGCATTTAATTCATGATCAGCATGTAAAACTAATGCTTTATTAAAGACGTCAACAGAAATTGCATCCGGCTCTTCGCCGTTTAGCATGTATAAGAAATTAGCTGCAAAGCCTAAATCTTTACGAGGTGCGACAGGCTCTTTGCCCTCACGAATTCGTGAAAACGCTGTCACGATCGTTTGCACTTGTGCTTGCAATTTTAATGCTTTACGCTTATTTGCTTCTTCAGATGCATCATCCGCTTCTGTGTCATATAATCCCAAAATTGAAATGGATGTGCGTAACGCTGCCATAGGATGAACCTGGTCAATCGGGTAACTCTTCATTTGATCAATAACACCTTGGGGAATTTCAGCGTATCCAGCTAAATCCTCAGTGAGTTGCTTTAATTCGTCCTCTTTTGGAAGACGACCATTCCATAATAAGAAAATTACTTCCTCAAAACTTGCATGATCAGTTAAATTGTCGATATCGAATCCTTGATACGTTAACACCCCGTCAATAATTGAGCTTACGCTCGACGTTGTTGCGACAACACCTTCAAGACCTTTAGTTTTACTCATTTCTAAACCTCTCCTTTACTAATAAAATTCAAATTATTAATACTAATATTGTTTCTTTATACGAAGAAGGCCATCCAAAAAGTCCTTAAATAGCTATTTGCTGACGAATTATGATTTCTATTAAACTCGATCTAAAAAGATTAGTAATTATGGCAAGATAGTTTTTTGTACTAAATTGAACATAACTTGCTAATCGTCAGCATTTTAATATTTTTTTTGCAATTAAGGCTTTTGAATTCACTCTTTTTCTAAGATAAAAACTATGTAGACAAAAATGTTCCTAACCAAATTTAATTATAAACATATTTCACAGTTTTGTGAACTGATATTTTAAATAAATTTGATTATTTAAATTGTTGTGAAAACTTTCACGAACATTTCCTCTTTTAACCGATCGAGCTAAAAAAGCCCCAAATTCTCATTGCAAAATAAGCAATCCCAGCACCTATTAAAGGTCCAACTGCTACACCATTAAAAAGTGCAACCGCTAAAATCGTCCCAAAAACAAGAGCAACAGTAATATGGGGATCTGTTTGCAATAATTCAATTCCGTTTGCCGCAATAATTGCAACCAATATACCTGATCCTAATGCAATCCATGCATATGTAGACTTCACAGCCTCAGTTAACTCTCGAAATCCAATTTGACCTGTAACAATCGGCACAAGTACTGTAATTGTGATTATCGTTACCCCAATATTAATTCCTTTTTGTTGCAATATAGGAAAAATTTTGTCTCCTACACCAAACCATTTAATAGCCAAAAGAACAACTATCGCGATAATTAATGACTGGTTTTTTGCTATGATACCGATTAGTAGAACAATTAGCATAAATACTGTCGCCGATGATAACAAAAGAATTGCATCCTTCCTGAATAGGTCATACAAATTTCATTTTATCACACAATTGACCATTTCGCCATCCAACCAAGCTATTTCGTTAAATATTTCAAATATTTGTAAGTGTAAATTTTCTTTTTGTAAATAATTGATTTATATTTCTTACTTTTAAATTTCCATTCTAAATAATGTAAACAAGCCATAGGCTAATTAATGAATACTTCCCCACTTTCGAGAATTTTAAAGTGAGAGTTACTAGTTTAAAACGATAAAAATTACTTAGAAGGGAGTACCTAAAGGTGAACCAAAACTATTTTCAAGTCTTTATGAGACTCCTTTTCGTTCTAATGGTTGTAGTCGTTATACTCGTTGGTGGGTATCTTACTTTTAAATACGCATTACCCTTTATAATTGCGATAACAATTGCCTATCTCATTAATCCGATTGTTAACATCTTCCAAGAAAAAGGAAGGCTCCCTAGATGGCTTTGTGTATCTACTGTATTAATTCTGTTTATAGGCGTAGTAATCGGTTCTATCACGATATTAATCACAGAGATTATTATGGGGACCAATTATTTATCTCAATCAGTTCCATTTCATATTCAATCGTTAGTGTATGAGTTAAAGGAACTATTTTTTGAGAAGGTTATTCCAATATATAATCAAATATCAGCATTATTTTATTCACTTGAAATCGACCATCAAGATACCATATTAGCCTATTTAGAAACGATTGCCATTCATATTACCGCTAGTGTAAGTACAACTATACAAGTGATCTTAAATGGCGTATCTGAATTTTTATTAGGGTTACCGAATTTAGCTACAGTAATTATTATTTCTTTATTAGCAACTTTCTTTATTAGTAAAGATTGGTATAGGTTTGTTTTATTACTTCGACGCTGGTCACCTACAGGCCTTGTCGAAAAAACTAAGCATGTCATGAAAGGCTTAAAAAAAGCTTTTGCTGGTTATTTATTTGCTCAATTTACTCTTATATCGATCACTTGTTGTATTGTATTGGTTGGTCTATTAATTTTAGGTGTCGACTATCCTGTTACTGTTGCTTTTATCATTGCCATCGTTGATTTACTACCTTATTTGGGAACCGGGCTAATTTTTTTACCCTGGATTTTTTATAGTTTTTTTGCCAATCAATTGTCACTAACAATCGGGTTATCGATTTTATACGGGATCGTTGTTATTCAAAGACAGATAATGGAGCCAAAGATATTATCCTCGAATATAGGCGTTGATCCCTTAGCAACATTACTATCATTATTTGTTGGCTACAAAATTTTCGGTTTTTTGGGGTTGATTATTGGACCCGTTATCCTCGTATTCACCCAAACTCTCCATAACGCCAACGTGTTTCGTGATTTAAAAAATTATATAATGGGCAGTTAGGTATTGGTTGGTTGGTCGTTCAAAGAATTTAAGGGCTCTGGTTTATCTTTTGACCTTGCTTTTCCTTTCCAACCTTAAACTCTTGCCCCTTTCCCTTACCAACCAAAAATAAAATGTTAAGTTAACCACTTAGATGTGGCTAACTTAACATTTTTGTCGTATCATCTTCTATTAATAAACAGAATAGAACCGCCTTTGATCATCCGTTCAAAGATTTTTTGAAAAAATGCTTTTGCGATAGTTCTTGTAGTTGGTATTAATAGGAAAAATCCAATAGCGTCAGTTATAAAACCTGGCGTTAGTAAAACTACTCCCCCGATTAATATACATATTCCATCAATAATAACCCCACTTGGTATTTGTCCCTGTTGCAATTGAAGTTGCGCTAAGCGGATAGTTTGTAAACCTTCCTTTTTAGCTAACCACGCCCCTAGTACACCCGTTAGGACTACTAAAATGATCGTCCAAGTGATACCGATCATACTCCCTGAAAGAACGAGAATATAAATCTCTAGCGCCGGAACAATTATAAGTAATAGAATTAATATTCTTAACATAAAAAACTCCTTTAAATTAGGATGTTCTTAGAAACGGATAATCACCGTCTCTTTCGGAAATTCAATTTATAAAATACTTGCATGGCCCCTATAAATAATTCCACGAGTTGCATCAATTGTTATCTCTTCTCCATCTTCAAAATGGTCCGTTGCTCGATGAACGCCGACAATTACTGGAACCCCTAAATTTAACCCTACTACTGCTGCATGGCTTGTCAAACCACCTTCTTCAGTAATAACAGCAGCGGCTTTTTCAAAGGCGGCGATCATATCTCTATCGGTACCCACCGTGATAAGGATTGCCCCTTCTTCCATTTTCGATAAAGCTTCGCTAGCATTTTTAGCAACAACAACTTTACCAGCTGCCGTCTTACGGCCAATTCCTTGTCCTCTTGCTACCACTTCACTGATTACATGCACTTTCATTAAATTGGTTGTACCAATTTCACCGACAGGTACTCCTGCTGTAATGACGATTAAATCTCCATGATCGATAAAATCTGTTTTTACTGCTTCTAGTACAGCACTTTCAAGCATTTCATCTGTTGAGCTTGCTTTTACACCAAGCTGTGAATGCACTCCCCAAACTAAAGATAGTTTACGGCAGACCTCCTCAGAGTGAGTAACCGCAACGATCGCTGACTTAGGACGATATTTAGAAATCATCCTTGCTGTATGACCACTCTCAGTTGCTGTAACAATTGCAGTTGCATTTAAGTTTAGAGCGGTGTGAGCAACAGCTTGGCTAATAGTATCTGTTATTGTTCTTTCGCTTTCTCGTCCTTTTCTCTTCAGTAACTCCTCATAATTTAAAGCTGACTCAGTACGTTCGGCAATCTTATCCATGGTTTGAACAGCCTCTACCGGGTATTCACCAGCAGCTGTTTCACCTGAAAGCATGATCGCATCGGTACCATCAAAAATAGCATTGGCTACATCACTTGCTTCTGCTCTTGTCGGACGCGGATTTCGCTGCATCGAATCCAGCATTTGAGTCGCTGTAATAACTGGTTTCCCCATAGAATTACACTTTTTAATTAATTTTTTCTGAACTAATGGGACTTCTTCTGCCGGTATTTCAACACCGAGATCACCACGGGCTACCATTAAACCATCAGAAATTTCTAGAATTTCATCAATATTATCGACACCTTCTTGATTTTCAATTTTTGGAATGATGTGGATATGTTCCGCCCCTTTACTTTCAAGAAGTCCGCGAATTTCTAATACGTCAGAAGCACGGCGAACAAATGAAGCAGCAATAAAGTCAACACCTTGTTCAATTCCAAAACGAATATCACTTTCATCTTTTTCTGTGATTCCTGGAAGGTTGATACTCACATTTGGGACATTGACACCCTTTTTATTTTTAATAGTCCCACTATTTAAGATTTTTGTTATTAATTCATTACTACCAACTTCGATTACTTCTAACTCAATTAACCCGTCATCAAGTAAAATTTTAGACCCTACTTCGACATCGTTAATAAGACCTGAGTATGTCACCGAAAATTTTTGAGCAGTTCCTAAGACTTCGTCCATAGAAATAATTACTTCTTGTCCAACTACTAACTCTGCTGTACCATCTGCAAAATTATTTGTGCGGATCTCAGGACCTTTAGTATCGAGTAAGATTGCTATATACTTACCAGCACTTGCGGCTGCCTTTCGAATCGTTTTAATTCTAGCACCGTGCTCCTGATGGTCTCCATGGGAAAAATTTAAGCGAGCTACATTCATACCTGCTTCAATTAATTGCGTTAACTTTTCTAAACTTTCACTTGCTGGCCCAATGGTACACACTATTTTTGTCTTTCTCATTATGATAAAGCCTCCTACTCTATATAAAACCTCAAATATTATTGCTTTTCGCTAATTATTACATACTTTATGATTGTGATTTTCGATAAAGTATGTAATAATTAACTCATTAAAACCTATAAATAGGATTTAAAATTAACTTTTAAATAAAATAATAAAATTTACGTAAAATTTAGATAGAAAGTTCTTTTGATAGTTGATACAAATTTTTATCAACTACACGTTTTATTGTTAATGCTTCATCGATATTTAGTGAAACAAGTTCGTTTTTCAAAATTCCAACCATCCTACCGGCTTCTCCAGCTAATAATACTTCTACCGCTTTAGCACCTAAGCGGCTTGCTAATACACGATCTAATCCTGTTGGAGAACCACCACGTTGAATATGACCTAAAACAGTTACCCTTGTTTCTAGGTTTGTTTGGCTTTGGATCATTTTCCCGATATCAATCCCACTTCCGACGCCTTCAGCGACAACGATAATACTATGCTTTTTTCCTCTGTCATGGCCACGTTTTAAACGAGTAATTATGTCACTCATATTATAGCTTTCCTCTGGAATTAAAATCGTTTCTGCCCCATCTGCAAGACCTGACCATAATGCAAGGTCTCCTGCGTTACGACCCATAACCTCAATCACATATGTACGTTCATGTGATGTTGCTGTATCGCGAATTTTATCGATAGCTTGAATAACTGTATTTAAGGCCGTGTCGAATCCAATTGTAAAATCAGTACCCGGGATATCATTGTCAATTGTCCCTGGAACACCAATACATGGAAACCCGTGATCAGTTAAGGCTTTCGCCCCCCGAAATGAACCGTCTCCGCCGATAATTACAAGTCCTTCAATCCCGAATTTATTTAGCTGCTCAATGGCTTTTCTTTGACCTTCTATCGTTTTAAATTCTTCGCATCTCGCTGTATAAAGCATTGTACCACCGCGATGAATAATATCACCAACAGAACCAATTTCTAACTTTTTAATATCACCAGAAATCAAGCCTGAAAATCCATAATAAACCCCATAAACCTCTAAGCCATAATAAATTCCTTTTCTAACAACGGCTCGAATTGCCGCATTCATTCCTGGCGAATCTCCACCACTAGTTAATACTCCTATTCGTTTCATGTTTAAACCACCTCATAACAAAATAAATAACTTGTACTAATTATTAGAATTACATATTCAAATCAAAAAAAGAGAATAACCAGAGCTGAGAAGATTAAGGCACCATCTTTTGAACGGAATGTAACTTGTTAATTCGTGTGAGCAAGACTACTACACGCAATTACTTCTTTTCTACCTTTCGACGAGTAAAAAAAGTGATACTGGAGTAACGGTTTCCACAGAAGCTAGCCAACGAGAGATTCGACAGCAATGTTCACGGACTTTTTTAAACAGCTTCTAATAGTATATTCATTATGTGTTAAAAATACCATTTCTTTTCGCTAAAGACAATAGCTGAAAATTAAAAACAAAAAGCCTTCTCTAAACTAGAGAAAGCTGACTTCCTTATTTAAAAGTAATGGTTTCGCTTTCAACACCATACTCCCCTATTTTTTTAAATTTATTATAACGATGATCAATTAGTTCTTTTTCTGAATAACCTGCTAACTCGTCCAATGATTTTGTAATTACTTTTTCAATCTCTTTTGCCTGCTCCACTACACCATGATGAGCTCCACCTCTTACTTCAGGAACAATCTCATCAATCACATTAAATTCTTTTAAATCAGGCGCAGTAATTCGCATAGTTTCAGCAGCACGTTTAGCAAGACTAGCATCTTTCCATAAAAGAGCAGCAGCTCCTTCAGGAGAAATAACAGAATATGTAGAGTTTTCGAGCATATGAATGTGATTTCCAACACCTAGAGCTAATGCTCCTCCGCTACCACCTTCACCAATGACAATACAAATAATTGGAACAGAAAGTCCTGCCATTTCTAGTAAATTTCTAGCAATCGCTTCACTTTGGCCTCGTTCTTCAGCAGCCTTTCCAGGATAAGCACCTTTCGTATCAATAAAGCAGATAACTGGTCGCTTAAACTTTTCTGCCTGCTTCATTAATCTTAACGCTTTTCTGTATCCCTCAGGATGAGGCATTCCAAAGTTACGGTGTAGATTTTCTTTCGTGTCTTTACCACGCTGATGACCAATGACCGTAACTGGTTTCCCATGAAACTTAGCAATACCCGCAACGATTGCTGCATCATCGCCGTATAATCGATCTCCGTGTAGCTCAATAAAATTAGTAAATATATGTTCGATATAATCAAGTGTTGTTGGTCTTTCGCTATGGCGAGCAATTTGAACTCTGTCCCACGGTTTCAAATTCCCGTAAATTTCATTTTCGAGCTGTTCTAATCGCTCTTCAAGCTTAATAATTTCATCTGTAAGATCGAGGTCTTTATCTTCAGTAAACTTTTTCAATTCCTCAATTTTTGTTTTTAGTACCGTTACCGGTTTCTCAAAAGATAGCTCACTAGCCATAATCAACACCTCCTTTTTTATGGTTGGGTTATAGTATCGCGGTGGATGTCAATAATCGCGGTTAACATTTCTTTCATCTCTAAACGAGATACAACCTTATCCAATTGTCCATGTTTTAATAAAAACTCCGCTGTTTGGAAATCATCCGGAAGTTCTTGACGAATTGTTTGTTCAATAATTCTTCTTCCAGCAAAACCTATTAATGCACCTGGTTCAGCAAAATTATAGTCACCAAGAGAAGCAAAACTAGCAGAAACCCCTCCTGTGGTTGGATTAGTCATAATTGAAATAAATAATCCGCCTTCATTACTTAGCTTATTTAACGCTGCACTTGTCTTTGCCATTTGCATTAAACTTAAAACACCCTCTTGCATTCTAGCACCACCTGATGCTGAAAATAGGATAAATGGGGCCTTAAGCTCAATCGATTTTTCAATCGCTCTAGTTATTTTTTCACCGACTACAGAACCCATACTTCCCATTCGAAAACGCGCGTCCATAACGGCAATAACAGCTGTTAAATTACCGATTTCCCCTTGCCCAGTAACTATTGCTTCGTTTAAACCTGTCTTTTTTCGATCTGCATTTGTTTTCTCAGCATATGAAGGGAAACCTAAGGGGTCTTTTGAAATCATCTCTTGATCATATTCAATAAATGTTCCTTCTACAACTAAGCTATCAATTCTATCATGGGCTGTCATCCTGTGGTGATAGCAGCAAAGATCACATACATATAGGTTTTTCTTAAGTTCCTTCGTATACATGATCGTTTTGCATTTTGGACATTTCGTCATCAAACCTTCTGGAATATCAAATTTCGCTTGATCTGACGGCATTGTTGCATACTTTTTTTTCTTAGAAAATAAATCCCTTAGCACAATTACACCTCACTTGTGAATGCTCTCTTTTATCTGCTTGTCCTAAAATTTCTTTATTCAAAATATTCATAATCATACCATATAAAATTAAATTTTTTCAAGGTAAACTTTCCAACGAATTCTTGCAAATTCGTTTTAAAAACGACTGTTTTCGAGATGGTTTTTCAAAGCGAAAATGGCTGCTTCCTCATTTCGATGTTTAAGTGCAAGAAAAATTTGTTCATGTTCTTTAATGGATTCTTCCGGTCGCCCTTCCCTAGACAAGGATTCCCGTAACGCTACCTTGCTATACTCCACAAGAGAAATCCAAATATGAAGTAATAATTGATTTCGACCAGCTTCTACAATTGTCTTGTGAAATAAATAGTCCTCTTCCACTGGAAAAGCTCCTTTTTCCCAGCTTTTTTTTGACTCTTGAATGAGTTCTTCAATATTTTCTAATTGCTCATCACTAATTCTCCCAGACGCGAGCCGTAATGCTTCAATTTCTACTATTTTTCTTGTTTCAGCTAAATCACTTCTTGCTTTTTTTTCTCTTAAAAAAAAGCTGGCTAATACTTCTACTAGTTTATGACCACCAATCGCTTTAATAAATGTCCCTTCGCCACGACGAGTTTCAATTAAGTCTAGTAGCTCCAGTGACCTTAGAGCTTCTCTCACAGAGGAACGACCAACGTTTAAACGACCTGAAAGCTCTCTTTCAGAGGGAAGCCTATCACCCATTTTCAAGTCATCTTCTTGTATAATGCGGTTTAACTCTCTAATTATCTCGATATAAACCTTATCATGTTGTGAAGACATGACACTCACAACCTTTTTCCTTTTAAATTACAAGAGTTCAGAGATTAGAGTTTCCTTTCATAGTACAGGTTGAAACTCGTCTCCAAACTCTTAATAATTATCAATGTTTTATTTGAATGAATTTCATTCATTTATGAAAATGTAACTTTTAATTATGCTATTTGTAAGGTTTGCTTAGCGATTGATAATTTTATTTAATCGCTGCTAATCTCCTTGTCTTTTCTGCTATTTCTTCAGGGTCTACTTTTCTTCTGGCGACGCCAGTTTCCATTGCTGCAATTGCAACTGCTTTTGCTACCGCAGGCGCAACACGTGGATCAAATGGCCCAGGAATAACATAATCAGCATGTAACTCTTCATCTGTAACTAAGCTAGCAATTGCATAAACTGCTGCAATTTTCATTTCTTCATTAATATTTGTTGCACGAACGTCTAGTGCACCACGAAAAATCCCTGGAAAGGCCAGAACATTGTTCACTTGGTTTGGGAAATCCGATCGACCTGTTCCAACTACGCTTGCACCGGCTGCTTTTGCATCTTCAGGCATAATTTCAGGAACTGGGTTTGCCATTGGGAAGATGATTGGATCTGCATTCATAGTTAAAACCATTTCTTTCGTTAAGGCTCCCTCAGCTGAAACTCCAACAAACACGTCAGTACCCTTAATAACATCCGCTAATGAACCTTGGATTTTATCGCGGTTCGTGACTTTGGAAATTTCATCTTTGACTGGGTTCATTCCTACAGTTCGACCTTCATAAATTGCACCCTTTGTATCACAAAGAATAACATCTTTCACACCCATACGTTGCATTAATTTAACACAAGCAATCCCGGCTGATCCAGCTCCATTAGCAACAACTTTCACTTCTGAAATAGATTTACCTGTTAGTTTTAATGCATTTATAAGACCAGCTGCCGTTACAATTGCTGTACCGTGTTGATCATCATGGAAAATCGGAATATTACATTCTTTCTTTAAGCGCTCTTCGATAACAAAGCAATTTGGTGCGGCAATATCTTCAAGGTTAACTCCGCCAAAATTCGGCTCAAGAAGTTTAACTGTTTCAATAATTTTTTCTACGTCAGTTGTTGCTAAACAAATTGGAAACGCATCTACCCCTGCAAACGACTTAAATAACAGTGCTTTTCCTTCCATTACTGGGATGGCTGCTTCTGGTCCGATATTCCCTAATCCCAATACCGCCGTTCCATCAGATACGACTGCAACCATGTTTCCTTTCATTGTGTACTCATAAACATTATTTACATCTTCAAAAATTTCTTTACAAGGTTCTGCAACTCCTGGTGAATAGGCCAAACTTAGGTCTTTTGCATTTTGTAGCGGGATTTTAGAGGCAACCTCTAATTTCCCTTTGTTAACTCGATGCATATGTAATGCTTCTTCCCTTAATGTTGCCATAATTCTCCACACTCCCCTAAAATTTATTAGAACTAGATATAAAAGTGGTCAGACCACCTCTCCCAATTCAATTATAACAGAACAATCTTTTCTGTACATCCCCCTTACCCCTTCAAGACAACATTCTCCTTTCCGAGCATCAAATATAACGTCTCTAAACATTGATTTGATGGGGTTACGTTAAAGTCATCAGATAATTGTATCGACTGCTTTTTCCCCTCATAATAAAGTATTATCTGCACATTTCCGGGAAAATTTTTCAAGTTTTCTTTTAGTTTTATTAACTGCATCGAGCTAGATTTATCTTGAACAATTTTTAAATATAAGATAATTTTATTTTCAATTTTTTTGGAAAGACTTTTTATGTCAATTGCTTTTCTAACAACCAATTGTAATCTTGATTCAGAAACTTCTAATTTCCCTTCCAAAAAAGCAAGTTCTCCTTCCTGGAAAACAGAACGATGTTGCTGAAATATCTTTGGAAAAATTGTTACATTAATATCACCACTCTCATCACTTAGTTTTAGAAAAGCCATTTGTTCTCCTTTTTTTGTTTTTATCCTTCTGACTGTTTCAACAAGGCCGCCAATCCGAGTCACATAACCATCTTCTTTTAATAAAGATTCAGAAATTAAGATTCTTTTATGGGATTTAAGTAAGTCAGCAAAAGCTTCGATGGGATGGCTAGATAAATAAAAACCTATTACTTCTTTTTCAAAATAAAGTTTTTCTGTTTCTTTAAATGGTGGGACTTGAATTAAATCTGGTAATGTTATTTCTTCAGTAAAAAAAGCTGTCTGCTGATTTTCCTGAAATTGCTTAACTTTCTCTCCATATTCTTGGGCATAGTCTAAGGTTGCTAGTAAGCCTGCTCGGTGGTGTCCTAGTTCGTCAAAGCACCCCGCTGAAACTAATGCTTCTAACGTTCTCCTGTTTATATGCTTACTACTAACTCTCGCGCAAAAATCAAAGATGTCCTGATAGGGACCCGTATCTTTTCGCATTTTAGTAATTTCTTCAATGGCTCTTAAGCCAATATTTTTAAGTGCGGCTAGCCCAAATTGAATTTTGCCCTTTTTCAAAACAGTAAATTGCGCACTACTTTTATTGATAGATGGGTATCCAATCGTAATCGCTTTCTTTTTCGCGTCAATAATATATTCGTTAATCTTTTGCTGTTGACCAATTCCGCTTGTAAGCAAGGCCGCAAAAAATGCCGTTGGGTAATTGGCTTTCAAAAAAGCCAGTTGATAAGAGATCACGCTATAAGCCACAGAGTGACTGCGATTAAAGCCATAGTTAGCAAAACGTACAATTAGGTCATAAACCGTATTCGCTACTTTTTTTTCATATTCTAGTTTCAAGCAACCTTGAACAAACTTTTCCCTTTGTTCTTCTAATGTTTCTAACTTCTTTTTACTTACTGCTCGCCTTAAAATATCTGCTTCACCTAGTGAAAACCCTGCCATTTTCGAAGCTATTTGCATAATTTGCTCTTGGTAAACGATTACTCCATAAGTTTTTTCTAAAATCGGTTTTAAATCATTGTGAACATAGACGACTTGCCGCTTCTTATGTTTCCCTTCAATATAAAGAGGAATATTCTCCATTGGTCCTGGTCTGTACAACGCATTCACAGCAACGATATCTTCAAATTCTGTTGGTTTTAAATTTGCTAGCACGCGTCTCATACCTTGTGATTCAAGTTGAAAGATCCCTGTTGTATCACCCTTGCTTAGTAACTTAAACGTGTTCTCATCATCAAATGAAATTTTGTCTAATTCAATTTTTTTTCCTTCCATGGCAATAACATGGTTGACAATCTCTTCAATAAAAGAAAGATTTCTCAAACCAAGAAAATCCATTTTCAATAATCCAAGCTCTTCTAATGTATTCATTGGATATTGGGTTAATAGCACATTATGATGTCCTTTTTGCAAAGGGACTTTGTCCGATAAAGGGTCTTCGCTAATGACAATTCCAGCAGCATGCGTTGAAGAATGCCTGGGAATACCTTCAACCCTTTGTGCAAGTTGAAACCACTCTTTAATTTCTTCGTTTTCATTTACCTGCTTTTTTAGTGTAGTTGTTTCACGAACAGCATCTTCTATTGTTAAATTAGGTCTAGATGGAATTTGCTTAGCAATTAAATCAATTTGACTAATGGGAATTCCAATAACTTTTCCAACATCTCTTAGTGCCGCTTTTGCTGCAAGTGTTCCAAACGTTATAATTTGGGCGACATGATTCTTACCATATTTTTTAAAAACGTATTCAATTACTTCTTCCCGTCGAGTATCTGAAAAATCAATATCTATATCAGGCATTGAAACCCTTTCTGGATTTAGAAAACGCTCAAAAATTAAATCATATTTAATTGGATCTACATTCGTGATATTTAGTACATATGCGACAAGAGAGCCAGCTGCGGAACCACGTCCAGGACCAGTAATGATTTTTTTATCATGAGCAAACTTCATAAAGTCCCAAACTATTAAAAAGTAGTCGTTAAACTTCATTTGATCAATGATACGAAGTTCATAAAGAAGTCGCTCCTCTAGTTTTTTTGTTCTAACTAAGTAACGCTTTTTCAGGCCTTCGAAACAAAGATTCTCTAAAAACTGCTTTGGGTTCCCCTGATTTGGTAACGGGTACTTCGGTAACGTCTGTCCACCAAATTCTAACTCAACATTACATTGAGCAGCTATAAGCGTAGTGTTGATCATTGCATCGGGAACAAATGAGAAAAGTTCAGCCATTTCAACTTGGGACTTTATGTAATACTCCTCTGTACGAAAATCACTGTTAAGTTCCTTTAACGTTGTCCCTTGTTCAATAGCTAGTAAACATTTATGAGCTAGTGAATCATCTTTATTGACGTACATGACTTGATTAGTAGCAACTAAGTTGCAAATTCCATTTTTGGCGAGATCAAGCAAATCGAGGTTTAATTTTTTTTCCTCAGCCAAAAAATGATTATGTATACCTATATAAAAATCGTCACCGAATGACTCTTTATACTGTTGAATCAAATTTAAGGCTTGTTCTTTCTCCCCATATGCCAAACATTGTTGGATTTCACCTTTATAGGCTGAACTTATTGCAATGAGTCCTTCTGAATATTGAAATAAATATTTCTTTTCTATCTGTTTTTTTTGATTAGTCGGTAAAATTTGGGCGATGCTCGACAATTTTAGGAGGTTTTGATAGCCTTGACTATTTTTGGCAAGCAATAATAGTCTTGATTCAGCTTTATCTTTTCCAATAACAAATAGTTCTAGTCCGATAATAGGTTTAATTCCAGCTAATTTACAAGCTTTGTAAAACGGGATAACCCCGTACATCACATTTTGATCGGTAATCGCAAGGGCAGAAAATTTCAGTTCTTTTGCTCGTTTTACAAGTGTGCTGATTTTTGCCGCACTTTTTAACAGGCTATACTCCGTATTTATGTGTAAATGTACAAAATCCACAATATTTCCCCCTTTCCAGACAGAACGTATGATCCATATATATAATTACATTTTACATAAATCATTGATTAATTTAAATGGTTAGCATAATAAACAATGTTGTCCAATAAATATTAATAGAAGATATTCAAAAGTGGGAGGCTTTCAGATGGATAAGGAGTTTATTGCCACATTAGTAATGAATTTTTTCGTTGCCTTCGGTGTAGTTATTGGTGGAGCGATTGTCGGCGGAATCGGTGCTTTTCTAATTGGAAAGCCCCCTTTATCAACAATAAACGATCTTGCTACTGGTCTGAAAATTTGGGCTTTAGTAGCAGCTATCGGCGGCACATTTGATGCTATATACAGTATCGAAAGAGGAATTTATGATGGGTCTCATATTGATATAGTGAAAACGTTGTTCATGATTTTTGTTGCACTTTCAGGAGCGCACTCAGGGGGTGTCATTATTCAGTGGATGACACAGGAATCTTAAACTGATGATGCGTATTCCTCCACACTATAAACGAGCGGGATGGCAACGTTTTTTTGCTGGAATAATTATTGGTATGATATTTGGTTGGTTTTTTTTCATCTATGAATTCGGAATTGTTCAAGAAAAACTTGTCACTGAAATTAAAAAGCAGGAGTCGACGATAAAAGATCAACTTGATACAATTGAAATTTTAAGAAGCGACCAAGATGAAGTGAATAAAGATAATTTAAAAAAGTTAACTGTTCAAGAAGTAAAAGTCTATTTTAAAAATAATAAGGATTTAAAGCTTAGTGAATTGTCAATTCATGAACTTCGCAGTGCGATTGAAAATGAGCTTAAAAGTGTCAAAAGTAAAAACATTGAGACAATAGCAAGTTCCAAATATTTATTATTTCAAACGATTGAAAACAAAACCTTTGTCATTAATAATAAACGATATCAAGTTACTATAAAAGAACTTTACTTATTTACAACCCTTGAATTATTCGTTGTAATACACCTAGCAGAATAAAAGAAGTTGAAAAGTTGGAAAGGGGAAAGGTGGAAGGGTAGTTCAAAAGCTTTTAAGAGCCGTTGGGCTAGTTAGTTGGTTAGGAAATTCAAACGCTTTTGGCTTTGGTTTTTAGCTTTTCGCTTTTGAATTTGCTTTTCCTTTCCAACTTTCCACTTTCTACTTTCTACTTTCTACTTTCTTGCAATTCTCTATTTGTGTTGGGCACATATCTCTTTAAGTTGCTCTAGCACCTTGTCCGCCTCGTCCCAAGAATGAACAGATGCTCCTGCCGCCAAAGGATGACCGCCACCATTAAATTTTTGTGCTAAGCCGTTAATCTTAGGACCTTTGGAGCGTAGTCGGACACGAATTAACTTGTCTGGCTCTTCAACAAAGAATACCCATGCTTTTAATCCCTCCACATTAGCGAAGGTATTCACCAGTCTTGATGCATCACTGGTGGTAACTTGATACTTTTCTAATATTTCATTTGGTAAGCGGATAGATCCAACACCAACGTCTGAAAAGTGAAATTGATTTAATATATAACCTTCCAGTCTAGCATCATTTAGGCTTTTCTTTTCAAGCTTTTCATAAATTTCAATAGGTGAAAATGGTTGTGTCACAACTTCACCAACATAACGAAATGTTCGTTCACTTGTGTTTGGATATCGAAATCTACCTGTATCACCTACAATACCAGTAAAGATGCACCGGGCGGCGGCCGCAGTCATTTCCATCCCTTTTATATCACGCCAAGTCTCAAAAAGTTCATAAATCATTTCACTAACAGAGCTAGCGTCGGTATCGATCCACAATAAATCGCCATATGGATCTTCATTTGGATGATGATCAATTTTTATGATTTTTGCACCTTTACTAAATCTTTCATCACTAATACGCTCTGTATTTGCTGTGTCGCAAATAATAATCAGCGCGTCTTGAAAGGTTTGATCACTTATTTCATCCATCTCAGAAATGAAGTTGAGAGATATTTCTTCGTCTCCAACAAGATAAACTTCCTTTTCTGGATAATGATTTTTAATTAAATGAGCCAATCCAGCTTGTGAGCCTAGCGCATCAGGATCCGGACGAACGTGGCGATGAATGATAATTTTAGTGTAACTTTCGACAGTCTCTATGATTTTTACTTTCATTTTTTTCTCCTTCTATATACGGCTATGAATACCGGACTCTTTTAACAACCTCTATTAGCGATCAATTATCTGCGCCATTAGTAATGCTTTTCCTACAATTTTTCCTTCGTGAAAAACTTCGATATCTACTTTCCCAAATTTCCGACCAATCTCCAACACTCTCGGAAAAATTTCAATCATACTTTCAATCTGAACTGGCTTAATAAAGTATAAAGTGATGTTTTCAACAACTAAGTCACCTTTTTTATGAAAGCGCAATGCCCTACTTCCAGCTTCCGTGACAATTGTTGTAAAAACCCCATAAGAAATTGTTCCTAAATGATTAGTCATCTGAGGGGTTACTTCACAGCGATAGAAAGTTTCATTATTCAAAGTTGATTCTTGAAAGCGACTAGTTACTAAATCTTCGATTGTTTCACCTACATGAGGTTGCCGTTGATTCATTTGTAATGCTTTCAATACATCTTGCCTGCTAATCACTCCAACTAATTTTTTATGATTGTCGACGACAGGTAATTGTTCTATTCCTTCCCATACCATAACGTGAGCGGCAGATGCTACTGATGTTTTTATACTTACTGAAAGCGGATTTTTTGTCATCACTTTTTCAAGTTCTAGTTGTTTATCTTTCCCCATAATATCTTTAGACGTTACCATCCCTTGAATTTTCATATTTTCATCAACAATTGGATAGCGGCTATGTTTAGTCTCATTATTTAAGTCAAACCATTTTTCTATTTTGTCTGTTGTTTTTAAATAAAAAGTTTTTTCTAGTTTTATAAAAATATCGTCCACCAAAATGATCTCTTTTTTAATTAATTGATCATAGATAGCTCTGTTAATCATTGTTGCTACAGTAAAAGTATCATATGATGTTGAAATAATTGGTAAATCTAATTCATCGGCCAATCTTTTCACTTCATCCGACGTATCAAATCCCCCTGTTAGAAGAACGGCCGCCCCAGTTTGAAGGGCAAGTTTGTGAACTTGATTTCGGTTTCCGACAATTAGTAAGTTGCCTGCTTCTACATATCTCATCATCGCTTCCGCTTTCATAGCTCCAATCACAAATTTATTTAATGTTTTATAAAGACCATCTCTGCCCCCTAGGACTTGTCCCTCAACAATATTGACAACTTCTGCAAAGGTTAACTTCTCAAAATTTTCCTTTTTCTTTTTTTCAATTCGAATAGTTCCGACACGCTCAATCGTACTTACTAACCCTTGGTTTTCAGCATCTTTTATGGCACGATAAGCCGTCCCTTCACTAACTGACAATACTTTTGCAATTTGTCTTACCGAAATTTTATTACCAACTTCAAGCGATTCAATATGCTGCAATATTTGTTCGTGTTTTGTCATCAAGCTCCCCACTTTCTCCCCTGTATTCATCCAAATCGAATTCTGTACTACTACAAGTATAAAGGTGAGTGAGCTTGATTTCAAGGCATTAACCATAGTGACGTACTTTTTGTTTCCTTTGAGTGACTAAGTTTTGTCTTATTGTTTCATTTTTACTGATTCGCTTGCGGTACAGTAATGCTATTAAATTACCACTAATAGCCATCAAGGCGAATAGCAACCATGCAACTGAAAAAATAACTGTCTTCATATCACCAAAAAAATTCAAGTAAGGAACTCCATAAAAGATAATGGCAACTCCTAATAATAGACATAGAAACAAACGATTATTGCGCATAAAACTGCCTCCTTGATAGGTTGTCTTACTTACAGTATATGCGGGTAACCTTTAAAGATGATTAGATTATAGTGAAGTTGGCAAGTTGGTTAGCCTTCAGTTGGTTAGGAAGATCTAGAGCTTTTAGAGCTTTTGGTTTATCTTTTCGATTTTATACAACTTTCCAACTAACCAACTCTTTTCCTTTCCCACTTTTCCCCTTTCCAACTAACTTCACTCACAACTCGATTGACTGCCCTGAATGCAATATCTTTCCTTCAATACCGTCAGCAAGCAAAGCAACAAATGTCTTCGGATCTTGCTCGATGACGGGAAATGTATTGTAGTGAATTGGAATAACAATTTTTGTTTTAAGCCAACTAGCTGCTTCTGCTGCATCTTCTGGGCCCATTGTGAAATTATCACCGATTGGTAGAAAGGCAACATCAATCTTGTTTCGATCGCCAATTATCTTCATATCTGAAAACAGTGCAGTGTCTCCTGCATGGTAGATTGTTTTTCCTTCTGAGGTAAATAAAATTCCCGCTGGCATTCCTGTATAGACAATATTTTTTGTATCTTCTTCAACATAAGCCGATCCGTGGAATGCTTGTGTTAGCTTTATTTTTCCGAAATCGAATAGATGGGCACCACCTATATGCATCGGGTGAACATTTACACCTTGCCAGCCTAAATATGTTGCAAGTTCAAAAGGTGCTATAACCAAAGCTTCGTTTTGTTTCGCCAATTCCACAGTATCACCAACATGGTCATTATGACCGTGAGTTAAGACAATAACATCGACTTTCAGCTCATTAGCCTTGAGGTTAGTTTGACCGTTGCCAGTAATAAATGGATCAATAATTATTTTTGTTCCGTTCGTTTCAATTAAAACAACTGAATGACCATGATACGTAATTTTCATTTCCATCACCTCTCGTTGATTTTTTATAATGAGTGGTCAAAAAGGTGGATAATCGGTTTCGACTACTATGATTATCGGACTTTTTACCATTCTTTTATATTACCATTTTAGCAAATTCTCACTACTTTTATTATTAATTTAACAATTCCCTTTAAAAATGTTAAAATTAAAAAAATATATATAAGGTGTGTGAATGAGTGAAAATACGATTAACAAGACTAATGAGCTGGTTAAAAGAAACAAACATTGATTTTGCCTTTGTCCAAACAAAGGCAAATGTATTTTACTTGTCTGGTTTTTACTTTGAACCACACGAACGTTTAATTGGAATTGCTATTTTTCCAAATGCAGAGCCTATTATGATCTGTCCCAATATGGAAAAATCGCAAGCAAAAGCTGCTGGATGGGAAAATGAAATTATTAGCTACTCCGACTCCGAAAACCCTTGGGAAATTTTAGAAATACGATTAAAAAAGGAGCACAAAGCACTTTATTCGATAGCTGTTGAGAAAGAACATATTTCTTTTACTAGAGCAAATGCACTAGTAAACATGTATCCACAAGCACAATTAGTTTCAGTTGAAGAAAAACTTTCCTCGTTACGTTTAATTAAGGATGCTAAGGAATTAGCCATTTTAAAAGAAGCTGCCAAATTAGCGGACTTCGGAGTTGAAGTTGGCATCAACGCAATTGGTGCTGGGAAAACAGAAATGGATATTTTAGCTTTAATTGAATATGAACTAAAACGAAAAGGGATTAGAGAAATGTCTTTCTCAACGATGGTTCTAACAGGGTTGAAAACAGCAAATCCCCATGGAAGTCCAGGATTAGCTGAAATTAAACAGGGTGATTTTGTGTTATTCGATCTTGGAGTCATACTAGATGGATACTGCTCAGATATTACGCGGACAGTTGGCTTTCAACAAGTAAGTGAGCAACAACAACACGTTTATGAGACAGTATTAGCAGCACAAAACGCCGCTCTTTCTATTTGTGAAATTGGAACTAGAGTTGGAGATATAGATACGGCCGCAAGAAACCATATTACCGAAAAGGGCTACGGGGATTTTTTCCCACACCGAATTGGCCATGGACTAGGTATTGAAGTCCATGAATTTCCTTCAATGAGTGATAATAATGATGAATTATTAGTAGAAGGAGCGGTATTTACCATTGAACCAGGCATTTATGTACCTAGTGTTGGTGGCGTTCGAATTGAAGATGATGTTGTTATTACCAAAAACGGTTATCATTGCTTGACTACCTATCCAAAAGACTTAATTGTTGTGAAATAGAATTATGAAATTACATTGTACAAAATAATTGTTCGTTTTGCTGAATGAATTTCATAAGAATATTAAAATTGCCACATCAATAACTTGATGTGGCAATTAATCAGCAATATGAAATTCATTCTATTCTTAATTATTCTTTGCTGTTCCAAACCCATGTATACAGTTTGCTTTCTTTGTTCATCCAGCGAATATCGAGTTGTTCTAATTTAGGAAATTTCTCTTTCTTCAAGTCTTCAACCATTTCCTCAACCTTGGCCGTTTCAGACAAATTCAGGGTCTTAACTATCGAAAGCATCTGCTCTTTTGCCTCTAGCGTTTTTATGACGTGATTGCCTTTTTCGTATTCATACTTCCCCGGGCTCGTGTATTCCCATTCATGCTCGACCCCATTTTCAATAACAGTAATTTTTAAAAAGAAACTTTCCATTAAATTAAGAGCATTCCCTTGAATTGGAAACATAAAGATACTTACCATTACTACTATCACAACTAAATTAAATTTTTTCATTTTTTTCACCTCTTTAAAATTATTGCTAATTTTAAAGAGGTATATACAGTTTAAATTGCAAAATATCAACTTTCTAAGTTAAACGATCTATATTATAGCGAAAACGATTAAGAACATCGACCCCACCAGTTACTTCCAAAACTGTTCCTGTAATCATATCTGAATTTTCGTCACAGAGAAAGGCAATAGTACGGCTAATATCTTCACCTGTCCCTGACCTTCCAACAGGTGTGTCATGATCGACAAAATTTCGCGAATATGCAATGCTTGCTTCTTTCATTTCCCCTAAAATATTCCCAGGACAAACCATATTAGCGGTAATGCCATGTTCTGCTTCTTCAATAGCAATTGTTTTTGTCAAGGATACTAGACCACTTTTTGCCGCCGCAAACGCTGAGCGATAAATCCAACCAGGAGAACTTTCCGCGCCTTGAAATCCATATGTAATAATTCGACCAAATTTCTCTTCTCGCATCATCGGGATTACTTTTTTTAATAAATGAAATACACTATTTAAATTACCTTCTAGCATTTCATTCCATTCTCCCTCACTATAATCCACTAATTTTTTTCTTTGAAAAACGTATGGACCAGCGTTGTTAATTAAAATATGGATGTTACCAAAAGTACTTGAAGCTTGATCAACAAGTGAAAATAAATCTAGTTTATTTGTTACATCTGCCTGAACAAAATGAAAATGACCATCGTACAGTTGCCACTCATTTGTTAAGCGCTCAACTACTTCTTTATCGGCACGATAGCTAACTGTTACATTATAACCATCTTTTAATAACTTTTCCGTCACTTTTTTGCCTAATCCTTTTGTTCCTGCTGTAATCAAAGCGTGACGCAAGTTTCTCCACCCCCTTTTTTATGACGCTCTTATTCACCGCTATTATATTTTAACTATTCACGAATTATAACAAATTCGTCAATATATTCAAACTAAAATATGTTATAATTTAATTGTACAGGTATTATGATGATTATGAAAAGGAGTGAATTTCATGGTAGAAAACTACTCTAATATTTTAGTTGCAGTTGATGGCTCGGACGAATCAAAGAAAGCACTAGAAAAAGCAATTTCTGTAGCAAAGAAAGCAACGGCAAAACTCTATATCGCTCATGTTATCGACACTAGAACTTTTGCGACCGTTGAACAATATGATCGATCTATTGTTACACGTGCAGAGGAATACGCTAAAGAAATGCTGGCAGGCTATAAAGCTGAAGCTACAGAAGCTGGGGTCGAAGCAGTTGCAGTTTTGGATTTTGGTTCACCAAAAGTAAAGGTTTCTAAAGAACTTGCAATTAAATATGATATTGATTTAATTGTTACAGGGGCAACGGGATTAAATGCTGTTGAGCGTCTTCTTATCGGAAGTGTATCAGAGTACATCATTCGTCACACAAAATGTAACGTCTTAATTGTTCGAAATTAATAAAAAGGGTCTGACATTTTTTTTGTCAGACCCTTTTTATTAGTTTCCAAATACTTATCAAAAAAGAAGCTTAACCAGAGCCAACGAAGAAATTCGCTTGCTTGATTATCAGGCTCTTTGTACATCTTCTTTAAGGATACTTTCCGCTTTTACTAACGCGGCTCTAACTTGATCAAAACCTGTTCCACCAGCGCTATTACGTCTAGCTACAACTGTTTTTGGTTCTAGCACATGATAGATATCATCTTCAAATAAATTGCTTGCTTCTTTAAATTCAGTTCCCGTTAAATCTAATAAAAACTTGTTGTTTTCAATACAATGAAGTACTAATTTCCCAACAACTTCATGAGCCCGACGGAAAGGCATTCCTTTTGTTGCTAAATAGTCTGCTAATTCAGTAGCATTCGAAAAATCTTCGTTTGTAGCTTTTTCCATATTTCCGCCTAAAACTTTAAGTGTTTCAATCATACCCGCAAAAATTTGTAAGCTTCCTTTTACAGTATGAACAGTATCAAACATTCCTTCTTTATCTTCTTGCATATCTTTGTTATAAGCGAGTGGTAATCCCTTTAATACTGTCAGTAGCGAGAAAAGATTTCCATACACTCGACCAGTTTTACCACGAATTAATTCTGCCATATCAGGATTTTTCTTTTGTGGCATTATACTACTTCCAGTTGCAAAAGCATCGTCAATCTCTACAAACTGAAACTCTTGGCTAGACCACAAAATTAATTCCTCGCAAAAACGTGATAAATGCATCATTAAAATCGATGAATTACTTAAAAACTCAACGATATAATCGCGATCACTCACTGCATCCATACTATTTTCATAAATTGCATCGAAACCTAGTAGCTCAGCTGTATAATGACGGTCGATTGGAAATGTCGTTCCAGCTAACGCTCCAGCACCTAATGGTGAAATATTAATACGTTTGAAGCTATCTTCCATTCGCCCATAGTCACGCTCTAACATCCAAAAGTAGGTCATTAAATGGTGTGCGAATGAAACAGGTTGCGCTCGCTGTAAATGCGTGTATCCTGGAAGAATTGTTTCAACATGCTGCTTACTTTGTTGAAGAATCGCTTCTTGAAGATGTCGAATCGAGACAAGAATTTCTTTCACTTGGTTTCGTAAATAGAGATGCACATCAGTAGCAACTTGGTCATTTCGGCTTCTACCCGTATGTAGCTTGCCACCAACCTCACCAATCTCATCGATTAAAAACTTTTCTAAATTCAAGTGAATATCTTCATTTTGAACGTTATATTCTAGCTGTCCTTTTTTCGCTTTTTCTTGAATGACGGCCAGTCCCGCTAAAATTTTCTCAACATCTTCTTTAGGTACAATCCCACATTTCCCTAACATTTTCACATGAGCGATACTGCCTTGAATATCTTCTTTCACTAATTCTTTATCGAAGCCGATAGATGCCCCAAAGGCATCTACCCAACTTTCTGCTTTTTTTGTAAAACGACCACCCCAAAGCTTTTCTGTCACAGTTGATTTACTCCCTTCTTCGAAACCATGCTATGAACTTTTGTCGATAAGCCCCAAAGCTTAATAAATCCGACTGCTGCACTATGATCGAATTCATCCTCTTTAGTGTAAGTTGCTAATTTTTCATCATAAAGAGACAACTCTGATTTACGTCCTTCTACAATTGCATGGCCTTTAAATAACTTCACACGTACTTCTCCAGTTACCGTTTTTTGTGTTTCTTTCAAAAATGCTTGAAGCGCTGGCATCAATGGTGAAAACCAAAGTCCATCATAAATAATTTCCGTTAACTTCTTTGCTATGACTGGTTTAAAATGGGCAACTTCTTTTGTTAATGTTAAATCTTCTAACTCTTTATGCGCCTTCATAAGCGTGATTGCACCTGGACACTCATACACTTCACGCGATTTTATTCCAACTAGACGGTTTTCAACGTGATCAATTCGTCCGACACCATGCTTCCCAGCAATCTGGTTAAGCTTTAAAATAATTTGATCAAGCTCATAACCCTTACCATTTAAGGTTTTCGGTACACCTTGCTCAAAACCGATTTCAAGATACTCTGGTGTGTCCGGAGTTTTTTCTAGAGGTGCAGTTAATTCATATGCTCCTTCTGGTGGTGTTGCCCATGGATCTTCTAAAATACCACATTCATTACTTCTTCCCCAAAGGTTTTGGTCTACTGAATAAGGACTGTCTAGGTTAACTGGAATTGAAATGTTATGCTTTATCGCATATTCTATTTCCTCGTCTCGACTCCATGCCCATTCACGAACTGGTGCTAATACTTCTAGATCAGGATTTAACGCCTGAATGGAAACCTCAAAACGGACTTGGTCATTTCCTTTTCCTGTACAACCGTGAGCAACTGCATCTGCTCCTACTTGATTGGCAATCTCCACTAATTTTTTAGAAATTAATGGTCTGGAAAGCGCTGATACAAGAGGATATTTATCTTCATACATAGCATGGCTTTGTAATGCCGGTAAAACAAACTCTTCTGCAAATTCTTTTGTTGCATCGATCGTATATGACTCAATCGCACCTACTGTAATCGCTTTTTCCTTTACAAATTGAAGGTCTTTGCCTTCACCAACATCTAAACATACAGCTATAACATCATAGCCCTGATCACCTAACCACTTAATTGCTACTGATGTGTCTAATCCACCCGAATACGCTAAAACAACTTTTTTATTACTCACTTGGTCATTCCCCCATTTATGAATATTGATACTTCAATAATTATAATTATGCATTATCCTTCAAAAGAAAAGAGGCTTACTAGAAGCTCTCCAACTCTTAATATTAATGATGCTATTAATTGTTATTCATTACTTTACCAAAATTATAACTTTTTTGCAATACATATTCATAAAAAAGTATAAATATTTAATAACTATTATTCCCTTATTTTAACGAAGTTAGCTGGGAAAAATGAATAAACAATGTCTAACTTGATTTCATGGTGAATTCGTTTCATGATCTGCGACTTAAAAGAATGCCATGAAACAATATCAATTAATGATGATTTTTTTCATCAACTTTATCGTAGGAGCGAAACCACAGCCAGAGATCATTAATTGTTGAAGCTAAAATGGAAATTTTAGTATTTAAATCACAAGCCTGCTCAAAGTTAGCTTCATTGTTAAGTAGTGCTTGTTTAAGGTTAATTTCTTTTTCTAGCTCGAAAATACGCTCAGGAATATTTCCTCGAACTTCTTCCCAACGCAACAAGATTTCCTCTTGCGTTGCCTTGTTGTAATCACTTAAACTCTTTTCTAGGTCAGGAATCGATATTCCTAAACGCTCATCATATTCAAATCGATACAATTGTCTGCACCTCCATTATAAAGTTTATTTTACAACAAATTTACAGGATATTAAACAAATTTGCTCTCAACTTTTACTCGATCATTATTTTTTTCAAGTAAAAATCGTTTTTGATAAAAATTATGGGCAATTTCAGAAACCTGTTTCGCTAAAAAGTAATTTGACGCAGCGCCAATTGCCATACCGAATAGCGGCATTCCTTGAATAAGTTTCTTTCTAAGTAAAAATAGCATCAGACCTTTTCCGAATTGCTTAATCGGTTGCTGGAGCCAAACTGCTGAATTGTAATTATTTTTTTCATTAAATAAAAGCCATTCATCTTCATAGTCAGCTAATTCTTGTAACAAACATAGCCAACCCTCTTTTTGCATTGTTTTTGGTAGCGTTGCCACATGAAAAACTTTCAGGACTAACATTAGTTCATAAGGCTTTTTTAAATCGTATCCGTACGTCATTGCGATTAGCTGAATCGACCTTAAATTAATTGTTAATATTAACGGTAAATCTAAGGCTATTAAAAACAAACCGCCAATTCCAGTAACTCCACCTTGACTAAGAGATACAAGCCGTTGTTTCGCTAGATGTTGATTACTAATAAATCGAAGCTGATCAATTGTTAGCCTCTTCATATCAGCTAAGTTTTCAATGTTTGCGTTGAAGACCCGACCCTGGTCTAATACCTTCAAAGCAGTTTCTTCTTCGTACTTAGTACTTTGGATAATGACGTGGGTATGAAATATAATACTATCGACCGTTTCTAATAGCTTTGTTTGCAAATCTGGTCGCCACGAGCGAATTGTGTGATTAAGATTTTCTTCCAATGAGTAATAAGAATTTTTTTCTACTCCAATAAAATATGATTGTTCCCAATTTTCTATAGCTTCCCAAACCATGTTTTCCCGATCGACTACTTTCATTTTTCAATCACTCCTTATTAAATATTATCACAAAGCACCTACTCATTAATGAATAGGTGCTTGATTTTATTTAATACACCTAACTGTATCTCTTGCAATCATAACTTCTTCGTTTGTTGGAATTACGATCACTTTTACGGGAGAGTGAGGATAGTTTAAAAATGCTTCTTTTCCACGCACTTTGTTTAATGATGGATCCCAATAAATACCCATGAACTCTAAACCTTTTAATACTCGAGCACGAATGACATCACTATTTTCACCAATTCCTGCTGTGAAAATAACAGCGTCAACACCTTGCATTCGAGCTGCATATGATCCGATATATTTATGGATTCGAGAAGTAAATACTTCTAGCGCTAATTCTGCTCGTTCATGGCCTGCTGCTGCTTGTTTTTCTATATCACGAAGGTCACTCGAAAACCCTGATAAAGCAAGCAAACCACTCTTTTTGTTTAGAACATCGAGAACTTCTGTGGCAGATTGACCTGTTTTATCCATAATATAAGGAATTAGTGCAGGGTCAATGTTTCCTGATCGGGTTCCCATTGTAATTCCTGCTAATGGTGTGAAGCCCATTGACGTATCAATTGATTTCCCACCTTCAATAGCGGCAATTGAAGCACCATTTCCTAAATGACATGAAATTAAACGTAACTGATCGACTGGCCTTCCTAAAAGTTCAGCCGCACGCTCGGTTACATATTTATGTGAAGTACCGTGAAATCCGTACTTACGAATACCAAAATTCTCGTAGTACTCATAGGGAACACTATATAAGAAGGACTGCTCAGGCATTGTTTGATGGAAGGCAGTATCAAAAACCGCTACTGCTGGAACGTTAGGTAGTACCTTTCTAAATGATTCAATTCCAACAAGATTTGCAGGATTATGAAGAGGTGCTAATTCAGAAACTTCCTCAATACCTTTTAAAATGCGATCATCAATTAAAATCGAATCATTGAATTTTTCAGCACCGTGAACGACACGATGACCAATTCCTTCAATTTCATCTAAAGAATTAATTATCCCTAAACCAGTAAGTTTTTCTAGTAATAGTTCCACAGCTTTGGAATGATCTGTTATTTCACGAGTTTCGTTTTGTTTTTCTCCATTTACCTCAATTTGAAAAGTCGCTTCTTTTGAACCGATTCTCTCGACAATTCCTTTTGTTAAAACAGTTTCGTTAGGCATTTCGAGGAGTTGAAACTTTAGCGACGAACTTCCAGCATTAATTGCCATAATTTTTGACATTATCCTACATCTCCTTCAATTAAATTAACTAGTCGACTTGTCTGTCAAATGAGTTAATTTCATAATTACATTTAATATTATGAAATTCATTACTATATCTTAATTTTTCGTTTTATTAATTGACCTTATTCATTTAACCATTGTTGAGTTAAGATTTCAATACTACAGAAGGATATTTAATCAAATAGACATAAATTTATAGTACAGATTTTAAATTATTTATCCAAGTCTCACGAATTTAAAGGTGTTAGGTTAGTATAGAACGATCTGTATTATAATATAAAAAGAATCTGTGTTACTACTGTTGTAATAGTGTAAAAGATTTTGTCAGGAACCCATTTTTGTGCACTTTTAATTATCCTCTTAACTGAATGAAATTCATTTCTCAAATAAATTTTTCAAAAAAAAAAGAACTTTCACCACATCGGCTACTCACTCCATTTATTTCAATCGATTATTTTAGATATTCACTAAACCAGTTATTAATACTACTAATCATTTCACTTAGTCTTTGTTTATTTGAAAAAGATGGTAACTCAGCTAAAAGTGCTTGGGTTGGACCTTTAATCCCATCACCTTTTTTCCTAATAATAAAAATACTTTTTCCATGTTTCTCATCTTTGAACATCGATTTTGGTAATTGTAGCAAGGCATAAATATGCGCGTGATCCTTGATGTAACTGTGCAGTTGCTTCGCTTGTTTTGTCTCAAGCATAAAATTCGGAATCAAAAATAACAAAAACCCACCAGATTTTACGTGATTTAATGCTTGTTCAATCATTAAATGATGAGTATATGACATTCCATTTTCAGCTTTTAAGGAATACTTACTAGCAACAGCTTCATTTGGATAGTGACCGACTGGTAAATCCGAAACGACAATATCGATATTAGCAGCAATAAAAGTTTCTTGTAAACTATCTTGGTGAAATAATTCAATATTATGTTCCTGCATATTGGCACTAACATAGGCAAGTCGAAGTAAAGTCTCATCGGGTTCAATACCAAAACTTTCCACCTGCTTACTGGATCCATTTAATATCGCAGTTAGTAAATTAGCAGCGCCTACTGCAGGATCAAGAATACTAAAATGTTCTTTTTTCTCTGTTAGTTTATTTACTAAATAACTCATAAAAAGAGCAACTGCATCTGGAGTCATTGCGTGATGGGGTTGAGTTGCTTCTTTCATACCCTTTAATATCGCAAATTGAAATGCCTTTCTAATTTGTTCTTTTGATAGTTCCTCTAAATTAATGTTACTAAGAGCGATAGTGATTTTTTTTTCAGCTAATTCGCTTAACGATTGGTTAATTTCACCTTGAAAAAGCTTTTCACCTGCCAACACTAGCGCTTCTAGATATGTAAGTTTAACTTCATTTTGAATAATTACCGTACTATCATCTAAATTCGTAAAAAATGTTTCAAATTCTAGATCTTTATTTTGCCCCATATATGATCACTCCTTTCTCAATTTCTAATTGTACCATCTTTTATTCCATAATCAGAAAGATTATATACATTACTCAGGTAACGATTTCTTAATAAATTTTAAAAAAAAAAAAAAAACAGATGCATACTTTAACATCTGTTTTGAATTATTTATTTTACAGTAATTCTTTTGCTGCCGCAACCGGTGCGTCGTAATTTGGATGGTCTGTTGCTTCAGAGACGTACTCAGCATATGTAACATCACCTTGTTGATTAACAACAAATACTGCTCTAGCTAATAGTCTTAGTTCTTCAATAGCTACTCCAAATGCTTGACCGAAAGACAACTCTCGGTGGTCTGATAACGTTTGAACTTTATCAATACCAGCAGCTCCACACCAACGCTTTTGAGCAAACGGCAAGTCAACGCTAACAGTAATGATGTTTACCCCTTCAAGTTGTGCTGCAGCTTCGTTAAAACGTCTTGTTTGGGCATCACAGACACCAGTGTCTATAGATGGTACAACACTAATGATCGTAACTTTGTCTTGTAAACTTTCTAAAGTGAATGGCGATAAGTCATTTGCTAGGACAACAAAATTTGGTGCCTTGTCCCCTACTTTTACCTCATTACCTAATAGTGTAATTGGGTTTCCTTTAAACGTAACATTTGCCAAAATTAATGACCTCCTTATTTTTTAAAACAGTATACAGTAAATATAGTCTTACTTTTATTATTATTCAAGTAATGTGCATTTAAAGATCAAAAAAAAAAGGACTGTAAGCTATTGAAGTATTCTTAATCTCCATTAGCTTTCAGTCCAAATTTCCATTTATCTATCAACTAGCCAGTAATTGCTCCCATATTAGAGCTTTCTAAATATAAGCCATTTCCAAAAAAATAATGATGTTTATAGATTAGGTTGAATAGGTGGAGTAGGTGGAGTATCCTTCTTATTACCATTAATCATTTGCTGAATTTTCTCCACCACTTGTGGAGCAAAATCCAATAATTTTTCATAAAGATGTGTATTTTCATCTAGATGAATCATTCTCACACCTGATGCATTCACAATTAAAAAAGCAATTGGTGTTATAGAAACACCGCCACCGCTACCTCCACCAAAAGGATATTCTTTTTCTTTCTCATTACTTGTACTTTGCTTTTCAATAGTAAACTGACTTCCACCAGCAGCGAAACCGAATCCAACTTTCGACACAGGAATGATGACACTTCCATCTGGAGTTTCAACTGGGTCTCCTACTATTGTGTTCACATCCACCATTTCTTTTATATTTTCCATTGCCGTTTTCATTAGACCTTGAATAGGATGTTCTGACATTGAGTATACCTCCTAACTTTTAAGTACCATTGTGCTCAAACAAATTTTCAGTCGTAAACTTTGGGCGTCTTTTCCAATGAGTGACAATTTGTAAAGCGGCGATTATAGCATACCCTAATCGAAATGAAATCATACACGATAGCTCTGTGTGTGAGCTAGGAACTTGAAAAGTTGGTTGCACATCCAAAATAGGATTAACTTTAAGTTTCATAAAGTGTGCAATCATACCGATAGCACTTCCTTTCAAAGCCCACGCAGCACCTACCATTGTTCCTGTTGCTGCTGCATCACCAACTCCAAGGCAACTTCTCCATGAAAATTTAGTAATCGAAATACGACCTAAAAACTTACGAATAATCTTACTAAAACCAATAACATGCTTCAAAAAATTTTTTATATCCCTTATTGACCGAATAATAGTATCTGCTGTTATCTTCATCGTATTTTCACTATCATTTATAGCCGAATGTTGCTCTTCCTTTACAATGATAGCAGCTGAATCATCATCTATCTTTAAAATCGGTACACTAACCTTATAAGAAGCAAGGCCAAAAAAGGTGGACATTTTTACGTTAAGCTCATCATTATCTTGGTGATGATAATACTTGATCTTAACTGATATTTTTGCAAAAGGAAGCAATAGGAGAATTGAAATAACCCCAATTACAACCCACCAAATCCAATGCACGAAACACCCCTCCCTCTTCACCATTATCACCCGAACCTTGATAAAATAAACTAAAATTTTTACTTTGAAATTGCAATGAATGTAAAAGCCCTTTTGTGAATTAAAATCACAAAAGGGCTTTTACATTTACTATTCGCAAATCGTTACTCACATTTCTTCATGAATCACAAGTGTATCGCCGATCATGTCATGTAAACCTTGCTTTTTTCTTTGAAAAGCAACAATAAGATAGAGTGTGTAAGTAAGTATAAACACCTGCAAAATATATCTGCCAACTACTTCTCGAAAAATTAGCGACGACCACGTTAACGGTACTTCCTTTTTACTAATAACTTTAATGCCCAAAACTCTTTTACCTATTGTTTGCCCCCATTTTTTTGTAAGTAACAAAAAATAAAGAACAGTGATAATCGCTACTAATAGTACCTCGAGAGAAAAAAAGGCGATACGAATTTCTCTTAAATTAACGATGGTTAAAATAGGCGCTACAATAATTGTCTTAATACTAGCTAAAACTAATAAATCTAATATGTAAGCCCAAAATCTCATCCAAAACCCTGCATATCGATAGCCTTTTTTCTCTGTATTACTACCTACCTCTTGGTTAACCTCATGTTCATCCATTAATAGTCGCCACCTTATTCAGCTTTATATAGATACATTAAACTTGGAGAATTTGTCTGACCAATAAGCTGCTTCAACCCAAGCGGGTCTTGGTTTCGAGAAATGATATTTTCGGTAGTCATCTTTAACAATGAAGGAAAACTAAACGGCGATTCGTATTTTACAACGTCAACTTCCCCTCTTCCAATATCTGCACGCAACACCTCTATGACATCATCGATATTTCCGATTACATCGACTAATCCATTCTCCAGTGCTTGTTTACCAGAGTAAATCCGCCCGTCAGCAAGTGTTTTTACTTCTTGACGATTGAGGTCACGACCTTTAGTAATAACATCCACAAACTCTTCATAAGAGTCATCAATTATTGATTGTAAAATTTCTCTTTCAGCAGCTGTCATTTCACGCGTCGAGGACATAATGTCTTTATGGGGACCACTTTTAATCGTCTCTGTTTTAACACCATATTTTTCAGCTAATTCACTGACATTAATTGTTTGCATGATAACTCCAAGGGAACCTGTAATTGTTGCTCCATGTGCAAATATTTTATCTGCTGGTGCAGCAATATAATAGCCTCCCGATGCCGCTAAATTAGCCATTGATATATAAATACGCTTTTGGTACTCCTCTTGGACTTCTACTATTAAATCATGAATTTCAGCGCTTTCGACTACTCCACCGCCTGGTGAATTTATCCGAATAATGATTCCATCTACTAGGGGATCCTCACCAGCATGCCGTAACATTGAAAGAAAGTTATCGTGATTATACGTTGCCGCTTGAAATATTGACGGTGCATCATTTCCTTCTTGAATAACACCATTAACATATAAAACAACAATTTTTCCTTTGTTATTACCTTTTTCAAGTGTTTTCTCAATCCATTTTTCTTCTTCTTCCATTGCAAACCAACCTGTCCATTGACCTGATCGTTCAGTCGTTAATGAATTAACAGCAATTGAAACTAAAAAAAGTGCAAAAGCTAGTCCTAAGGCAATCCATCGTTTACTACTCATTTTTAACAACTCCTTTTGATTTTTAGAAATAGTGATAGAATAAGCTTATCACCATTCACCTAAATATGAAGGAGAAGATAATATGCCGACACGAAGAAATATTTATTTATTTTACAAACCTACAAAAGAAATTGAAGAAAAAATTGCACCATTAAAAAAGTTAGTTACACAATTTAATTTCAATATCGTTTCTGATCATAAAGAAGCTAATATTATTATTAGTATTGGTGGCGATGGATCTTTTTTACAAGCACTGCGTAAAACAGGTTTCCAAGAAGAAAGTCTTTACTTAGGAATTAACACTGGTGATCACCTCGGTTTTTACACTGACTTTACACTTAACGATTTTGAAGCAATTATCAGTGCAATGCAAGAAGAAAAAATAGAGGTTCTTCGCTATCCAACTCTTGAAGTTTCAGTAAACAACGAGAAACCATTTTATTGTTTAAATGAATGTACCATTCGTTCGAATGTTATTCGAACATTTGTAATGGATGTATTCATTGATGATATGCATTTTGAAACATTTAGAGGTGACGGACTAATAGCTTCTACTCCAACAGGTAGCACTGCTTACAATAAATCAGTTGGGGGAGCTGTTGTTGATCCACGAATTAATTCTATCCAATTAACTGAAGTAGCTTCTTTAAACAATAATGAATTCCGTACACTTGGGGCTCCATTAATTTTAAGCGGTGAAAGCACTATTACACTAAAGATTGTTCAAGATGGAAATGATTACCCTATTATCGGTGCTGATAATGAAGCACTAAGTATCCGTCATTGTCACGACGTACAAATTAAACTTTCTGACAAAAAAATTAAAATGATAAAACTTAAAAATAATTCCTTTTTTCAAAAAGTACAAAATACTTTCTTTGATAAACCATGTTATTAAGCTTGCTTTTCTAATGATTACAAATTTTAACCAGTTTTGCAAGGTTGATTATCAAAATAATATGAATCAAAAAAAGCAGACCGCGGTCTGCTTTTTTTGATTTATATTATTTTTTTAATGATTGTTCTTGCTTTCTTAATTCAATACGACGAATTTTACCAGAAATTGTTTTCGGAAGATCACTTACAAACTCAACTTTACGAGGATATTTGTATGGTGCCGTTAACATTTTTACGTGTTCTTGAAGTTCCTTAATAAGGGTATCTCCTGCAATATCGGGGTTCCTTAGAACAATAAACGCCTTTACAACATTTCCACGAACTTCATCTGGACTTGCAACAACTGCACATTCTTTTACAGCAGGGTGCTTTGTTAACGCATCTTCAACTTCAAAGGGTCCAATTGTATATCCAGAACTGATGATGATATCATCATTACGACCTTCAAACCAAAAATAACCATCCTCATCCATTTTTGCTTGGTCTCCAGTGACATAGAAATCACCACGGTATGCCATTGCTGTTCTTTCTGGATCTTTATAATATTTCTCGAATAAAGCCGGCGCATCTTTATGAACAGCAATATCGCCAACTTCTCCTACAGCTACCGGAACACCATCTTCATTAATAATTACTACATCATTTCCTGGAGTTGGTTTACCCATTGAACCTGCTTTAATTTCCATATTTGGTATAGTTGCAACTAAAAGTGTATTTTCAGTTTGTCCATATCCATCACGAACATCAACGTTAAATTCTCGTTTAAACGTATCAATTACTTCACGATTTAAAGGCTCACCTGCTGAAACTGAACTTCTTAATTTAGGTAAGCTATAATCGCTAATGTTCTCTACCTTTGCCATTAAACGATACTCAGTTGGTGTGCAACACATTACACTTACTTCGTTGTCCTTTAAAATTTCTAAATATTTATTTGGATCGAATTTACCTTGGTAAACAAGTGCTGTTGAGCCTAATCCAAGTGTAGAAAGGAACGGGCTCCAAATCCATTTTTGCCAACCTGGTCCAGCCGTAGCCCAAACTACATCCCCTTCTCTTACATCTAACCACATTTTTGAAGCTACTTCGATATGAGCAAAGCCCCATCCATGTGTATGTACAACTCCTTTAGGGTTGCCAGTTGTTCCTGATGTGTACGATAAGAAAGCCATCTCCTCACGTTTAGTGTCAGCACATACGAAATCTTCACTTTGGCTGTTAGCAAGCTGATCAAGTTTTAACCAGCCTTCAACATCATCGCCGACAACAAACTTATAAGCAAGTGATGGAATAGGTTCATTAATATTGTTTACTTCTTTTACAAATAAATGAGATGAAATGACAGCTTTAGCTTCTCCATGATTAATTCTGTAAGTTAAATCTTTTGCTCTTAGCATTTCTGAACAAGGAATAACTACTAACCCAGCTTTTAAACATGCGAAATAGGTAATATAAGCATCTATGCTTCTTGGAAGCAGAACGAGCACTCGCTCACCTTTTGAAAGCCCTTGACTAAGTAAAACGTTAGCAAACTGATTCGCCTTTACGATAAGCCCTGCATACGAGATCGAACTTACTTCTCCCTCTTCATTTAAACATTTAACAGCTATCCGCTCTTTGTTTGTAAACTTTTCGAATTCTTGTGTAATATTGTACTTCTCCGGTGCAATTAATTTACTCGGATCCATATTTTCTCCCCCTAAAAATAGTATTAATTTATCTTTCTACTTTATTATACAGAATTTAGAGAGTTTTTTGAATATTTATTTTAGTTTTTTTGAAAATACTTTAATTTCCACTTGATTGAATGAATATCATAATACCAATAAACCAGCCATATCAAGCCGAATCTAGTTGAAAATCTTCTGTTTCAGGATGAAGTATCCTATTAGTGCAGACTCTGCATTATGAAATTCATTCGAATATTAATCAAAAAACTAATAGAGAGGCGACAAAAGTCACCTCTCACAGCCATTTTTATTTAATTATTGTTGATTTCCATTCATTTGTTGCTCAGCCATTTGAACTAAACGCTTTGTAATTTCTCCACCAACAGAACCGTTTGCGCGAGAAGTTGCGTCAGGTCCTAACTGAACGCCAAATTCTTGAGCAATCTCATATTTCATTTGATCTAGAGCTTGTTGCACTCCAGGAACTACTAATTGGTTTGAACTATTGTTGTTTGCCATGTATCTCACCTCCCTTGTAAACATATCATGTGTACAAGGGAGCAAATCAATACTCGATACTCCTTGGTAGTTTTTGCAAGAAAAGCGTAAGCATGGTAGCATCGACAATGGTTGAAGACTTACCATATAGAGGCGTAATTTTGCCTGCATGGTAAATTAAAATGAAACATTCGAGGAGCCTTATAATAGATCTTCAAACTTACTATCTGTTCTTTTACCAGGAATAATATCAATCACTTCAATATTGGAAACTGCTTCATTGACCAAGGTATCAATAGCTAATTTTGCTTCAAACCTATTTGCCTTTTCCCTTAATGGTTTTGTTTTTGTTTCTGGTGACAAGAAAATTGTACAGCAGTCTTCATAAGGAAGAATAGATATGTCATACGTACCTATCTTTTTAGCAAGCTCGATCACTTCAAGCTTATCCACAGTAACAAGTGGGCGGATAATAGGCATGTTAGTCACTTCATTTATTGTATACATACTGTGCAATGTTTGACTCGCTACCTGACCAAGACTTTCACCCGTTGCTATTGCAAATGCTTTTTGTTGGTAAGCAATTTCCTCACTTATCCGAAACATCATCCTGCGCATGACTGTCATCCTATAATTACTTGGGATGTCTTTTTGAATAAGCATTTGAATATTGGTGAACGGAACAACATGGAGACGAACTTTGCCACCGTACTCCGTGAGTACTTGAGTTAAATCAATTACTTTTTGTTTCGCTCGCTCATTTGTATATGGCGGGCTATGGAAATGAATAGCCTCGATTATCACACCTCGCTTCATAGCTAAAAATCCGGCTACCGGGCTATCAATTCCCCCTGAGAGCATGAGAACAACTTTTCCACCTGTTCCAACAGGCAATCCACCAATACCTTTAAAATTGGCACAGGTTATATACGTTGAAGTTTCTCGAACCTCAACCCTTACGTCAATATCTGGCACGTGAACATCTACTGTTAAATCTTCGGTATTCTTTAAAATAAAGCTACCAACTTCATAGTTCAATCTCTGCGAATCAATTGGAAAATCCTTATTTGCACGTTTGGCAGTAACTTTAAATGTTTTTTTACCATCCAAAATTTGTAAAACAGCTTCTAACGCGCCTTTTTGCATCTGCTCAAGCTCATTACTGACTTTTATCGCAAGACTAAACGAATGAATACCAATTACTTTTGCCAACGTTTCCATAATTGGTTCGTGATCAGCTCCATTTAAATGAACAAACATCCGTCCAAACGTTCGTTCAAGCTTTGCATTAGGATAAGGCTTAAGAGCAATGTTTATATTTTCCTGTAATTTTCTTTCAAATTGGTGACGATTTTTCCCTTTCAGTGCCAATTCAGCGTAGCGAATTAAAATATGGTCATAATTCATATTATTTACCTCATTACTTCTTTTAGTTTCGAAATGATTTGTTTTAATTCTGTCATAAACTCTGTTACTTCTTCAATCGTATTTTCAAATGAAAAGCTAACTCTTATTGCTGTTTCGGCTCGTTCACTACCTATATTAGCTGCCATTAACACTCTACTCGGTTTTGCTAATTTAGACGAACAAGCAGATTTTGTTGATACATACATCTCTTTTTCTCCAAGTGATTGGACGACTACTTCTGGTTTCACTTTTAATATCGAAAAATTTATGATATGAGGAGCACCACCTTCAGTTGGGCTATTAATAACAACTCCATCAATTTGATTAAGCCCCCTCATTAAGTGATCATATAATTTTTTTAAATGCGACTTTTTTTCAACATATTGGCCCATTGAAATTCTAAGTGCTTTTGCCATTGCAACAATTCCAGGAATGTTTTCTGTTCCAGCTCGCAAGTTATATTCTTGAGCTCCTCCTGAAAATAGCGGCGATAGCTGCACACCTTGGCGAATATACAAAACCCCTGTCCCTTTAGTGGCATGAAATTTATGGCCAGATATCGTGCATAAATCAATATGACAATCTTTAAACGAAAGAGGCACTTTCGTCATTCCTTGAACATGGTCAACATGAAAATATATTTTTGGATATTGATTTAAAAATTTGCCTACTTCTTTAATTGGTTGAATAGAACCCAATTCATTATTTACGTGAATGATTGAGACGAGAATCGTATCAGAACGAATTGCATTTTTAAGCTCATTTAGACTTATTTCACCAACTTCATTAACGTTTAAATACGTTACATCAAATCCTATTTTTTCTAATTGCAGAAAAGTTTCATAATTAGATGAATGTTCGACACTCGTCGTAATCAAGTGTTTGCCACGATTTTCATGTTCAAATACTGTGCCTTTTATCGCTAAATTATTTCCTTCTGTGCCTCCAGATGTAAACACTATTTCTGTTTTACTTACTTTAAGAAGCCTCGCTACTTGATCTCTACCTTGATCTAATAACTCCATAGCGTCTTTACCTAAGCCATGGAGGGAGGAAGGGTTTCCAAAAAAAACTTCTGAAACTTTCCCATACGTTTCGATAACTTCCTTATATGGTTTTGTAGTAGCACTATTATCAAAATAAATCATCGCTATACTCCTTTATAGTGCGTATTCAAAAGAGAAGATAATCAGAAACTGAGGAGATCGATGCGACCAAGAAATTCTTCAGCTAGGATCACATTCTATACACAGCATTGCATCTCATAATAATAGCATAAGTACTGCCGGAATATTAGTGATATTTTCTTAATGTGAAATGAAAGACCAACACCATTTTAATTTAGTGTTGGTCTTTTTCGACAAAGTATAAAAGCTCATCAATAGAAATTTCTCCATTCGGAGCAATATCAAGAAAATCACCTTTATGTATTCCTCTTTCTTTCATAATTTTATTCCCATAAATTACTTCTTTTTTTGCTTCTTCTCGCACGACTTCAGCAGATTCTGTTGTTAACCTATCTTCAACTACAATTTCACTGACAATTTGACTTTCTACAGTTTGTTCCTCGATAGTAAGGATTACTTCGTCACCTGAAAAGACAGTTATAATTACAAAAGCCCAAACCGCTATACACGAAATACTTGCCAGGGAAAGCAAAAACCACCTCAACAATGTCACCTCCTATTGTATTACCTACCTTAGCCTTTATTATCCTTATTCGGCATGAGATATACTCGTTACTTATAGTTGGGGGCAGAGCTTATAGAGAAAAAGTTTAGCACTAGGCTAAACCTCTTCTGTGACAGTAATCTTTAAATTTTCTAAAACATTTGGATCTACTTTTTCGATTGCTTTATAAGCAATCTCTAATGCTTCTTCATATTCATAAAGACGAAAAGATTGTTCAGCTTTGACTAGTTCTACATAAATATACGGATAGTCACTTCGATAACGGTTTCCATATTGGATCACTTGTTCAGCTGCTAGAGCTTGTTCGATTGTAAATGTGATAAGACTATACACATCATTTACGCATTGCAACGCTTCTTCCATCGAAGCATTGACATCCTCCATAGCTAGGGGGATATTCTCCATTTTTTCATTAGCTACTATTAAAGCTGCTTGAGATTCTTCTAATTTCATTAGAATTGATATAGGCAAACCTGGTATATTGCTTTTTTTAATTAATCGATGGCCTTGACGAATTTTAGCTTTTAGATCTTGGAGAGTTCCGTGGGCCTTTAATTCATCCTTCCGTAATGTTGTCAATGTTTGTTGACAATTTATAACATTTTCTTGGCACTCTTGGACTTCTGTTTTAAACTTCTCAATGCTCTTTTTTATAACTATATAAGATTGCTTTTTATTTGTTATTATATCTTCAATGACTTTTAATTTATGTGTTAATTCTGTTAATTCCTTCTCAAGCTTTAGATGTATCTTTAATTCCTCTTCAGAAATCCGATAGCTTAACTTGACCATTTCAACTTCATATTTTAACTCTGTGAAATGTTCGTGCAAAAGTTTAGTTAAATCTTTAATAGTTGTGAGTTCATATGTTACATACTGTCTAGCCAATACTTCATCTTCAAGAGTATCATAAATTAGCTCAATTTCCTTAAGAATATCTGCAATTGGAATCTTTGTCGCTTCGATGTTTCCTTCTTCAAGAAATGATAGGAGGTCATCTAATTGTTTCTTTAATTCAACAATATTTTGTTTGAAGGAAAAATGTTCAAAAACATACCCCTCTTCTTCCATTACTTGAATCCCTCGTGAAAGTCCTTCTAATTCAGATGGTATTTCATTTTCAATTTGCACGAGAATTTTCGGTACCTCATCTATTTTCCACATTTCAAGTTCGATCTGCTCTTTCATCATCATCAATAATTCTCTCGCTTCAAAATAGTTACCTTCTTGCGTCGCTGTTTCAAAAAAAACAAACGATTGATCGATTTCTGCCATTCTCTTTTCAAAAACAAAAGCAGTCGTTCCCAAAGTACCTTTGTTAATCGAATAATATTGCTTTAAATCCTTAAATAACCTTTGAATTCCATCAATTTGCTGACGATTACCTAGCTCACTATCTACTAATAAATTAATATCATCCATCATTTCCTGAAGGCTATTCTCAATATTGTTTAGTGTTTTAGCAATCGTTTTTGCAATGTTTTTCGCTTTAATAAAACGATATTTATTCGCTGCCTCTTCGACATCAAACAGTTCTTCTTCGATATCTGGAAGCTTTAGAGTAAGGATTTCATCCCATTCATTACGCCAAATTTCAAATTTCTTCTCTGTCTCACCGGACATATTTAAACCTTTTATTTTAGAAATTTCATCTGTTATCGGTTTGTTCATAATTTGAATTTTCCAAGCCTCTAGCCTATCAACTTCACTGTAAACTCTTTTTCTTGATAGAGCACCATATATAATAATAGCTAAAATAACTATCAAGGATATGTAAATAATATATTGCATTAGTGAACTCCTTCCCATGTAACCAGTGTTGTTAATATATGGAAATATAAAAATTGTTTGTCGTTTTAAGTAAATAAAATCAATAATTTTAGTTATTAATATAATAACATGTATAAACAAATTTTTACTTATTTTTTTGAAAATGTTTTTAAAAATTGCAAATATAGTAGAAAAAAATACCTAACATCTCTCAAGTGACAAGAACTTGGAGACATTAGGACAAATAGCGCAACCCTATTTTGATGATATAAAAGACAATCGCTTATTTAAATTGTCATTTTTCCGATAATAAAGAAATTCTTCTAGCCATTTTTCAACATGCTGTCGATATGTTGAGACGAAGTAATCTTCGTGAGGCTGAAGATGATATACCTCTCTAATATATTGCGGCTGAGAAAAGGGCATCGTTAGTAGCGCTCTAATTTGAATAGCAACGAAGTCGCTGGAGATTTGCCGAAATTCACTGTTTTTCATCCCTGCCTCAATAATTCCTTTTAAAAAATGTTTTTCTTTCATAAAGTAAGTCATCATTAACTCTCTTACTAATACAGAATCTAACGTAACTTCTCGATGAACAAACCTTGCTAAGTGGTGATTCTGCTGTTGATATTTCAAAATGTTTTCCACTACTGCAATTAAACTTTTTTTTGAATTTCCTTGATCTAGTTCCTGATAACCTTTTTCGACAATATTTGTATAGTCTTCTAAAAAACCAATCATGAGCTTTTCTAAAAGTCCTTGTTTGTTACCAAAGTAATACGAAATTAATGCTACGTTCACTCCTGCTCTATCTGCAATTGCCCGAATCGAAGTCCCGCTATAACCTTTAACATTAAATAAAGATACTGCTGCTTCTATTACTTTACGTTTTGTTTTTTCACCCTTTTCCATTTGTCATTCACCTCTTTTTTGAAAAACTTGGAACTTATTCCTTTTGATTTCTGCTATTATAATTAAGTTCTAATAAAATTCTGTAAATCCTGCAATTAATTATCGACAATATATGAAAATATTTCAACAAATAACGTCATCATTTAGTTTTATACTCATGTGAAAAAGAATAATTTGACGTATTAGGTCGGAAATTTGATTGACAGTAAAAGGTGTAACATTATGAGTGAAGGTTCCCTTCATATCATCATAACATTACACCTATCAATGAGTTTACAAATAGCACGTGTTCTCATCATAAACGACAACAATATTCTTCCCTTGTCTTTTCGCAGTATATAACGCATGATCTGCCTGATTAAATAATGTTTTTATTGATTTCTTACCCTCGCTTGTTTGCTGCCAGTCAGCAACTCCACATGATATTGTTACTTGGGGACTTGTTTCATTAGCGACGATTTTCCTGATCCGCTCTGCAACGATTTTCCCGACCTCTTTATCTACTTTTGATAAATAAACAGCAAGTTCTTCCCCACCCCATCTAGCGGCAATATCAAAATCTTTAATGTTTTTCTTCAGTACGTTAGCTACTTGGATAATAATATCATCACCTTTTTGGTGACCATGAACATCATTAATTTGCTTAAAGTCATCTATATCCATCAAAATAAAACAACCATAAGCATCTTTTTCCATAGAATATTGAATTTTTTCATCTAAATAACTTCTTGCATAAAGCCTTGTTAAATGGTCAGTAATAACTAATTTTTCTAACTCTTCATGCAACATCGAGTTTGTAAAAGCCATTGTTGAATGATCGATCAAGGATTGCAACAATTTAAATTTATCAAAGGAGAAATAATATGCCTCCTCATGAACGATTATAACAGTACCTTTTAATTCACCACTTTGTATCATTGGCACAGCTATAAATGATCGGAAGGGTTTTAATAAATAAGGCTCTTGTGAAGCAAGATCACCTATGAAGAGAGCATCCTTATCTTTTTTAATTCTATCACAAAATACATGAATTTCTTCTATACAAGACTCTTTTAAAAAGTAATTTGTACTTCCTTCAATTACCTCAATCTCTCCATTCTCCCGTAACATAAAAAATCCGATTTCCTGTGCAGAAAATGATGATTTTATTTGTTGTGTCATATAGTTTATCGTCTCAGATAGCCTTAAATTAGAATTTAGCTGGTGTGATGTTTTATTTATTAATTGTAAATCTTCTACTAGCCGTCTTGATTGCTGATAAAGTTCAGCATTTTCGATCGCATTTCCTCCGGTATCTGCAAGCACTTCAATAAAATCAATTTCATCCTTTGGAAAAACGAAAGAATCATTAGCGATGATCTTTAAGACTCCATATACTCCTTGTTTTCCGCGTAAGGGGGCATAGACAATAGAGCGACGTTCTTTAACAATATCTTCAATCTGAATTTTTCCAGTTAAATAGGCATTGGTTGCGACCTGATTGCCAGGATCTTTGTCATAACTTAACTGTATAACTGGCAAACCATCACTTACTTCCCATTCATGTGATAGTAAAATCTGCGTATTAAAGGATGGGAAGATTTGTTTTAATGCATAAATAATTTCACTGAGAATCTCACTGACATCCATCGAAGAATGAAACTTCTTTGTAACCTGAAGTAGAAGTTTTTTTCGTTTTTGATCATTAAGCAATGTTTCATGAATTAACCGATTATGTAAAGGTCTCTTTAATTCATTTATCAAATCAAGAACTGTATTAATTTGAAAATTGACCTTACCGTGCTGCACGCCATAAACAATTACAGTGAAAATTCTCCCGTCGCCTTCAAGAGGGATTATCACATAATCTTCGTACAACTCATCTAAAAAAATTTCCCGACTCTCTTTAGAGAATCCCTTCGATAAAAATGGGACTTGATTATTTTTCAAAGAATCTAAATCACTGCAAATAGCATGATAAGATAAAACAAAACTTGTTGTATTTTGCAAGATCGATGGCTTTGTTGAAAGTCTCGGTAGTAACAAATCTTCATTTCGGTTTAATAGAAATAATGTGAAATCTCCAACCTTTACTAGTTCCTTTAATTTATCAAGGAACGATTGACCAAAAATATCAAAAACATTGGAATAGTTTGTATCCTTAAAAAGTTGAACAACGATTTGATCAGTATTAACCTTCTTCTTATACCGCTCATACTTCTGCTTATATTCCAGGTAATTAACCGCCATTTTAAGTGACTGCTTAAAACCTATTAAAAGTGAGCGAAGCGTTTCTGGCTCGCCCTCTTCGGCAGCCAAAATACAACCGAAGTAACCATTCCATTTTTCACTGTTGAAATCAATTGTAATCGGAAGCGCATCTACAAAATACCCATTTTCTTCATACGGAAGCTTCTTTGTCCAAGGTTTATCCGCTAATCCATAAACTACTTCAAATACACTTGGAACAAATCCACCTATCTCTCGCATTGTAATTATTTGACCGTCATGGTTGGCTAAAAAAAAGAACGCCGCTGAAAATTTTTCTTCAAATTGTTCATCTAAATCAAATGTCACATGAAATATTTTAGAGAAATTTATATTCACTTTCTTTTCCAGAGCTTTTATCAAAGAATTCACCACCATTCGTCGCAAGGTTAAATAGTACCGGATTTTATATTTTAATTATATAATAAATAGTCCAAATTTACTATAAAAACCCAAAATTTTCTAAAAATATTATTATTAGCTGTTATCTTGTAACAACGGCAGAATATATCCTCAGCTATATTATACAAAAGATTTTCCCTGAGTTTAAGTATTCACACTTACTTTATGATGATTTTTTACTTACTTTTTTTTAATTTCCATTTCATTAAGTTTACCTTGACTTTTCGTTACGTACAACATATACTGTAATTTGTGTGAAATAAGACAGCCAAGGTAAACTTCAATTGGTCACTCTTCTCATTTTATACCCATTTAATTGCGGCTGAAAATCGTTTAATGAGGTGCATTGTGTAACTTCCAGCTGTCGAAGCGAAAGTGCATGAATATAAAATGAGCATTTGAAGGGATTACTAAATCTGTTGTTATTTGATCAAAAACGGAGGTTTTCGTTAGAACTACCTCTAAATTAAAATAACAAAGGAGGAGTCATTCATGGCTCGTTATACAGGACCATCTTGGAAATTATCTCGTCGCTTAGGAGTTTCATTAAGCGGTACAGGAAAAGAATTATCAAAACGCCCTTACGTACCAGGACAACACGGTCCTACCCAAAGAAAGAAAATATCTGAATATGGTGTTCAACTTCAGGAAAAACAAAAGCTTCGTCATATGTATGGAATTACTGAACGTCAATTCCGCCGCATCTTTGATGCTGCTGGTAAAATGGGCGGTATCCACGGTGAAAGCTTCATGATTTTACTTGAGTCTCGCTTAGATAACCTAGTTTACCGTCTTGGATTAGCTCGCACTCGTCGTGCATCTCGTCAATTAGTTAACCATGGCCATATCGTTGTTGATGGTGCACGCGTTGACATTCCGTCATATCGCGTAAAACCTGGTCAAAAAATTGCCGTAAGAGAAAAATCAGCTAACTTTGTCGTAATCAAAGAAGCGCTTGAAGTAAATAACTTCGTACCTGCTTATGTTGATTTTGATGCTGAAAAACTTGAAGGTACTTACACTCGCTTACCAGAGCGCTCTGAATTACCTGCCGAAGTTACAGAAGCTCTTATCGTTGAATTCTATTCTCGTTAATAAAGCTAAACAAAAAAGCCATGCAATCGCATGGCTTTTTTGTTTAGCAATTGTGTGAATTTCATATTTAGTCTGCATTATATTAGCCACATCAAACTACATCGAGTTGAAGATGTTTAATCCAACTAGATGTAGTATCTTGGTGGCGTAGAATCTACTTTATGAAATTCATTAGAGTGAATTTCATAATATCATTATATTAGCCACATCAAGCTACATCTAGTTGAAGATGTGTAATTCAACTAGATGTAGTATCTTAGTGGCGTAGAATCTACTTTATGAAATTCATTCACTATATTTTATTAAAAAATACTTCTTCTTGCCTCGACGAATAATTGTAAATTGGTATTCAATTCGTTCATCCTTTGAAATTACTTTTTCTAAATCTGTCGTCCGCTGTCCATTTACATAAACGGCACCATTTTTAATATCTTCTCTTCCTTGACGCTTTGACGGTGAAATTTGGGCTGCTACTAACAACTCCACTAAACTTATTTCCTTTTCATTACATTGATATGATGGGACATCCTTAAAACCCTGCTTAATTTCTAGCGCAGTTAATTTAGCTAATTCTCCACTAAATAAAGCTTTTGAAATACGAATCGCCTGTTTTAAAGCTTCTTCTCCATGAACTAATTTTGTAACTTCTTCTGCTAGCTTTCGTTGCGCACTCCTATTTCCAGGTGCAGTTTTCACTTCTAATGCTAGGTGATCAATTTCTTGATGGTCTAAAAAGGTAAAATATTTTAAAAACTTCACTACATCATGATCCTCTGTATTAATTAAAAATTGGTAGAGCTCGTATGGAGATGTTTTTTCTTCATCTAACCAAATCGCACCACCTTCTGTTTTCCCAAACTTCGTTCCATCACTTTTGGTTACTAGTGGTATTGTGAAACCAAAGGCCTTTGAACCTTCGTCATCGGTTGACTTGCGAATTAATTCGAGACCGGCAGTAATATTTCCCCATTGATCACTACCACCAATTTGAAGACGACAATTTTCCTCTTCATATAATTTTAAAAAGTCATAAGACTGTAAAATCATGTAACTGAACTCAGTAAAAGAAATCCCTGAGTGAATCCTAGATTCTACTGTCTCTTTCGCCAACATATAATTAAGGCTGAAATTTTTCCCAACATCTCTTAAAAACGAAATAATATCTAAAGAACCGATCCAATCATAATTGTTAACAACTTTAGCTTTATTTTCGCCTTCAAAATCTAGAAAACGGGTTAATTGAGCTTTAATATGATCGCTAAATTGAACAACTATTTCTTTTTCATTAAGGGTTCGCTCTGCTTTCTTTCCGCTAGGATCTCCAATAAGTCCAGTAGCTCCACCGACAAGAGGTAAGGGCTTATGTCCTGCTAATTGAAAACGCCGTAGTGTTAATATTGTTAATAAATGACCAATATGTAAACTGTCCGCGGTGGGATCAAAGCCACAGTATAATGTTATTGGACCTTCCTCCAGCTTTTTCGTTAATCCTTCTAAATCTGTTACTTGATTAATCAGGCCACGATATTCTAAATCTTTTAGTAACTCCATGTTTTTTCTCTCCTTATGTATTAGTTAGTTAGAAAAAGCGCAAGGCGCCAAAATTGTCGGGAGCTAGGCTTTTAAACCAATATAAAAAAGCCCCTCCCCAAAAAAGGGACGAACTTATTGCATTCGCGGTACCACCCTTGTTGAAGGCAATTGACCTTCCACCTCAGAAAAATATAACGGTTTACCCGTCCTTTGCTACTAAAAAGGCTTTCTATAGTATCTGGTACACTATAAAAAATATTTTTCACAAAGGAAGCTCCTGGAAGTAATTCATAAGCATTTTTGTACTGATTTTCAGCAACCATCAGCTCTCTAAAACAGGGAAATGCCTTACTACTTTAGTCCATTCACAGCTTTTACTTATTATAATGATTGACTAATTTTAATCAAAAAAATACCTTCATGTCAAACTTTTCTTTTTCTAAATCATTCATATCTATCAATCAATAATGTATGATATAATGTTTTGTGAACATTTAGGAGGTGCTTTTCATGGAAGATAAACATTCTAATCGACGATTTTCAATAAAGACAATTGTTGATTTCTTAAATGAAAGAAAATTTTTAAAAGGCTTTCGGATAACTTATCAAGTAGTTTGGAATCTATTGTTATTTTTCTTCATTGGACTTGTTTCCGTGGTGTTATTTGTTGGCGGTGCTGGAGCTGGATTTTTTGCTTCTCTCGTTATCGATGAACCAATTCGTAGCACAGAAGAAATGAGATTAGATATCTATAATTATGAAGAAGTAACTGAATTCTATTTTGCTAATGATGTTTACTTAGGTGACCTTCCTTCTGATTTAGAACGACGCGAAATTGATCTAAAAGATGTTTCAAAACATTTAATCAATGCAATCATTGCAACAGAAGATGAGTATTTCTTTGAACACGAGGGGATCGTACCCAAAGCTATATTTCGAGCAACTTATCAAGAATTTTCAAACTCTTCTGTTCAAACTGGTGGAAGTACTTTGACACAACAGTTAATAAAAAATCAAATTTTGACAAATGAGGTTTCATTTGATCGTAAAGCTAAGGAAATCTTATTGGCAATGCGACTAGAAAACTTTTTTGAAAAAGAGGAAATTTTAGAAGCGTATTTAAATGTGGTTCCTTTCGGACGAAATGCAAACGGTAGAAATATTGCCGGAGCTCAATCAGCTGCCCTAGGGATTTTTGGGGTAGCAGCGAAAGAATTATCAATACCACAAGCTGCATATATAGCGGGGTTACCGCAGAGTCCATTTGGATACACACCATTTTTATCACAAGGTGGTGGAGTAAAGGAAAGTCTTGAACCCTCATTAAACAGGATGAAAACTGTTTTAACAAGAATGAGGGATAAAGGTTACATTACAGAAAGGCAGTATAAAAAAGCGTTAAAGTATGATATTAGGGCTAATTTAACAGAGCGTTCTCCTTCCATCCATGAGAAATATCCACACTTAACTGCTGAAATAATTCGGCGAACCGAAGTCATTTTAAGAGATAGACTTTTAGAAGCCGATGGTATTAAGCTAACAAATATTGAGGATGATGATGAAAGAAAAGAAAAATCAAATCAATATCAGCTGTTAGCAAGTCAAGAAATGAGACGTAATGGCTATAATATCTATACTACAATTGAAAAAGACATCTATGATGCTCATCAAGAGATTGCCAAAGACAACTCATTATTTCCTCAACTAAGAGACTCAACAGGAAAGCCTATTGAAGTTGGTGCAGTCTTATTAGAAAACAAAACTGGGGCAATCAAAAGCTTTGTTGCTGGAAGATATTCTACAGAAGATGATCTATTAAATCGCGCAACACAAGGCGGACGTCCTAACGGTTCGACGATGAAATCAATTCTTGCCTATGCACCTGCTTTTGAACTTGGACTTGTCCAGCCTGGATCAATACTTCCAGACACAGAATTGATTTATGGCAATCCTCCTCAGACATTAACGAACTGGGATGACAACTACATGGGGCTACTTACAGTAAGAGAGTCGCTACAACGGTCTAGAAATATTCCCGCGGTTAGAAGTCTAGGTTTGGTACCTACCGATTATGCACAAGAAAAGGTACGCGAAATGGGATTTAATTTTAATGTAGTACCATCTAGTGCGTTAGGTCCCCATAACACAACAGTTGAGCAGAACACCGTTGCATATATGGCACTTGCAAATGGTGGTAACTTAATCGATTCTTACATGATTGAAAAGATCGAAACCAAAGATGGAGAACTAATCTATGAGCATAAACCTAAAGAGACAAAGGTATACTCAGAACAAACAGCTTATTTAGTCACTGATATATTACGTGATGTATTAAATGTACCAGGAACAGCCTCTCGCTTACCTGCAATGTTAAAATTCAGTTCGGACATTGCTGGTAAAACAGGAACATCAAACGAAACCCGTGACTCATGGTTTGTGGGATATAACCCTAATTTTACAATGGGTGTTTGGATTGGATTCGATTATAATGAATCAATGGGGAAAGTAACAAGTATCGGAAGTTACACTCAAGGAATTTGGGCAAATCTTGCGAACGCCGCTTATGAAATTGATCGCGACTTTCTACTAGGTTCCAATGAAAAATTCAAGATGCCTAGTGGCATTGTCAGTCTTTCATTCTGTGGCATTTCAGGACTATTACCTTCTGAATTATGTCGTGAAGCCGGTTTAGTGAAAACCGATTTATTTAATTCGAAATTTGTTCCTAATAAAGTCGATGATAGTTTAGAGAGAGTCGATTATGTGATGTTAAAAGGAGAACCTTACCGTGCCTTTGAAAATACACCTAATGTATTTACTCAAAATGGAATTGCCTTAAAAGAAGGTTATTTTAGTGATGAAAGTATTCTGGAGTATCTTCCCGAAAATTGGGGAGAAATTATCCCAGATCGTTTTCCGGAAGACAACGGTAAAACACCTGCTCCAATATCTAGCGCAAAGCTTGATGGTGACCGTCTTAATTGGAGTGAACACCCTGAAAAAAACATTATCGGTTATCGTGTATATCAGGCACCAAACGGAAGTAATGTCTTTAACGTGATAAATACCGTTAGATCTGATAAAGAACTTTCAATGAAAGTTAATAATGGTCCATATGCTTATAAGGTTACTGCAATTGATGTGAGGGGAAGAGAAAGCCCGCCATCAGTTAGTATTATAAGTGGCGATTGGCAAAAAGAACTACCAAAACCACCAAAAGAAATTATTCCAGATAAAAAAACTGATGAAGCACCAAAAGACGATGAGGAAGAAAATCCTGGTAAACCTCCAAAAAAGGAACCTAAAGATGATGAAAAACAAAATCCTGGTAAACCTCCTAAAAAGGAACCTAAAGATGATGAAGATGAGGTAATTACTGAACCTATTGATGATTAATAACGAGTAGTTATCCTTATGCCTCTACGTAAAAACCCGGTTCAATTAAGAATCGGGTTTTTACGTACAAAAATATAGTTTAAACTTTAGGTGCATCCAAAACTAACACTAGAGTCTTAAGTTACTGTATAAAAAAATAGCAGATCAATAAATCGGAAGAAAGTTAGGAAGCTTTTGAACTTCCTTTCCAACTTTCCACCTTTCCAACTTAATACTTTATACTGTTCTAATCATCCATCGTTGATAAATCACCTGTTGGTAAATCTAATTCCCATGCTTTTAATACGCGTCTCATAATTTTACCACTTCTCGTTTTAGGTAATTTATCGCGAAATTGAATTTGTCTTGGAACAGAGTGCGCTGATAACTCTTTTTTAACAAACATTTGAATTTCTGCTTTGAGCTCATCACTCTCTTCATAGCCTTCTCGCAATGAAATAAACGCTTTAATAATCATCCCTCGCATCGGGTCTGGAATACCGATTACTCCTGCTTCCGCAATCGCAGCGTGTTCAAGAAGCTTGCTCTCAACTTCAAATGGTCCCACCCTTTCACCTGATGTATTAATAACATCATCAATTCTTCCTTGGAACCAGAAATACCCATCTTCATCCATGTAAGCTGAATCTCCTGAAATATACCATCCATTATGTGTGAAGTATTCATTATATTTTTCTGGTTTATTCCAAATTCCACTCATCATTGATGGCCAACCCATTTTTGCTGCTAAATTACCCATTTTGTTAGGTGGAAGAACATTCCCACGATCATCAATAATGGCCGCTTCAATACCTGGTATCGGCTTACCCATTGATCCAGCTTTAATCGTTAAGCAAGGGTAATTACAAATCATCATTGCTCCTGTTTCAGTCATCCACCAAGTATCATGAATTCTTAACTGAAATACCTTCACTCCCCATTTAACTACTTCTGGGTTTAATGGTTCACCAACACTTAAAATATGTCGGAGTGACGAAAGATCAAAGCGCTCAATAAGCTCCACGCCAATGCCCATTAGCATTCTAAATGCCGTTGGAGCACTATACCAAACTGTCACCTCATATTCTTCAATCGTTTTATACCAATCTTCTGGGTTAAAACGTCCACCCCGGACAACATTGGTAACACCATGGAGCCATGGTCCAAAAACACCATAAACAGTCCCGGTAACCCATCCTGGGTCTGCTGTACACCAATATACATCATCTTCTTTTAAGTCTAAGACCCATTTTGCCGTTTGATATTGTTGAATCATGGCATTATGTGCATGCAATACTCCTTTTGGCTTTCCAGTTGACCCAGATGTGTAGTGAAGGAGCATACCATCTTCTCGGCTAACCCACTCAATTTCAAACTCATTACTCGCTTTTGCAAAACGAGTATTAAAATCAATTGTTTTATTATTTTCTTCAATATTTTTTCCAACTAAAGCGATTTTCTCTAAATTAGGTAACTTTACTACATCAACTCGTCCAATTAATTCAGGTGTTGCAATTAATACTTTTGCCTCGCTATCTGTTAATCGATCCAACACAGCAGCATCCATAAACGCTTCAAAAAGAGGACCCACAATTGCACCTAGTTTAATCGCTCCCAATAGGCAAAAATATAGCTCTGGAGATCTTGGCATAAAGATGAAAACTCGATCACCTTTTTTAACTCCTATTTCCTTCAAGACATTTGCGGCTTTATTAGTCTTTTCGGACATATCTTTAAAAGTATACTTTTCTCTCCTATCAGCATCCTTATAATAGAGGGCAATTTTATTTTTCTTATCGCTCTCGGCATGACGGTCAATTGCTTCATATGCAATATTCATTTTACCCGTCTTAAACCATGTGAATTGCTCTTCTACTTGTGTCCAATCAAAGTTTTCTACAGTTTCTTCATAATCGTCTAAATGATAATTTCCCTTCACTGCAGGAAATGTTTGAATTTTCATTCCAAATCCCCCTTTACTAATATCGTTCACTCATGGATAATTGTAATATAAATTGAGAATTTTCTCAATTATTAAAAATATCCTTACTGCATATGTGTCAAATTCGTTATAATTATTAAAAACACCTTTTTATCATGTATAATAAGTTATAATTTCTTAATTATTTTTTTAAGGTGGTGTATAAATGATTCATAGCAAAATTTACAATGCACTAGAAACTAATGCAGGTGGTCAGACATTAATTATTGAAGGACCTCTTTCTGCAAAAGAAATTGCTTCATACAAATTCCACGAAGGACTTAAAGCATTTCGACCACCTGAAAAACAACAAAAAGCGCTGCTTGGAATTGCCGATTTGCCAGAAGGTAGAATTATTGTCGCCCGCGATGGTGATACAATTGTTGGATACGTTACTTATGTTTATCCTGACGAGCTTGAGAGGTGGTCTCAAGCGGATATGGATAACTTAATTGAACTAGGTGCCATTGAAGTTGCAGCGCCATACCGAGGCTGTAAGGTAGGTAAAAACATGATCAGAGTTTCAATGATGGATGATGCAATGGAAGATTACATTACAATCACTACTGAATATTATTGGCATTGGGATTTAAAAGGAACAGGTCTGTCGATTTGGGATTATCGAAAGGCGATGGAAAAAATGATGAGTGCGGGAGATTTAGTTTGGTTCGCAACAGACGACCCAGAAATCTGTTCACACCCTGCAAACTGCTTAATGGTTCGCATCGGAAAAAGAGTTGATCAAGATTCGATTCTAAAATTTGACCAAATTCGTTTCCAAAGTCGGTTTATGTACTAAATCATTAAGGAGTAATGAATTAGCTTGTTAGTGTACATAACATAGCAGATACTATTCATTATTCTGAATTTTCTAAAACGAGGAGTGGGGTAAATGATTGTAGAACAAATTATGAAACAAAATATAATTAAAATTAAAATTTCAACTACTATAAAAGAAGCCATTGATTTAATGGATAAAAACAGAATTCGTCATCTACCCGTTGTTAATCAAAATGATGAATTGATTGGGATTATTTCTGATCGTGACCTACGTGACGCGAAACCCTCCATTTTTGATACCGAGGAGCATTTAGAATACCTTTCTAATACAGTATCTGAAATAATGATTAGCGATGTCATTACCGCTCACCCTCTCGATTTTGTCGAAGATGTATCTTCACTTTTCTATGAACATCATATTGGCTGTCTTCCAATTGAAGAAGGCGGCAAATTTGTCGGGATTATTTCTGAAACTGATGTATTGCATACCCTTGTTCAATTAGTGGGCGCGCATCAGCCTAGTTCACAAATAGAAGTATTAGTAGAAAATGTTGCTGGTATGCTAGCTGAAATTGCGATAATTATCAAAAAGCGCAATGTTAATATTATAAGTGTCTTAGTATATCCAGCAAAAGAAATAGGGTACAAAGTACTTGTATTCCGAATCCAATCTATGGATCCTAGGGGGGTCATTTCTGATATTGAAAAGGAAGGCTATAAAATTTTGTGGCCTAATTTACCGGAGATGACAAAATGAAAAATGCTGCTTTTGTTTACTCACAAGAACAGCAAACGTATAAATTTAGCAGTGATCACCCCTTTAACCAAAAAAGACTTGATTTAACCTTTGACTTATTAACCAAATCTGACGCTATTAATCCTGAGGATATTATTGCGCCTCGAATGGCAACAGACGAAGAATTACTCTTAATTCATGAAAAAGATTATATAGAAGCAGTCAAGCTTGCAGGCAAAGGAGAATTGAAAACTTCGATTGCAACAAATTATGGAATTGGTACAGACGATACACCAATGTTTGCTAATATGCATGAGGCGGCCTCTCTGCTTGTTGGAGGAACATTAACAGCCGTAGACTTAGTTATGCAAGGAAAATATCTACACGCCTGTAACTTAAGTGGCGGGCTCCACCATGGCTTTAAAGGTAGAGCTTCTGGATTTTGTATTTACAACGATAGCTCAATCGCCATTGAATACATGCGTAAAAATTATAACGCAAGAGTCTTATATGTAGATACAGATGCCCATCACGGTGATGGAGTTCAATGGGCATTTTACGACAATGATGACGTTTGCACATTATCAATACATGAAACTGGACGTTTCCTATTTCCAGGCACAGGAAATGTTAATGAGCGTGGCAGTGGCAAAGGTTACGGGTATTCAGTAAATATACCTGTTGATCCGTTTACTGAGGATGAATCTTGGCTAGACGCATATAGAAAATCCTTAAGAGAAGTAGCTGAATTTTTTAAACCAGATGTAATCATTACGCAAAATGGTGCTGATTCTCACTTTTTCGATCCACTTACACACCTTTGTTCCACAATGGAAATTTATCGTCAAATTCCAAAATTAGCACACGAAATTGCTCATGAATTTTGTGGTGGTAAATGGATAGCGGTAGGTGGCGGCGGTTATGATATTTGGCGTGTTGTCCCCCGAGCATGGTCATTAGTTTGGTTGGAGATGAGTGATAATCAAATTGGTACAGGGCTAATTCCAGAAGCCTGGCTAGCAAAGTGGCAGAAAGAATCTCCTGTCCAATTATCAGAAACATGGGAAGACATCCCTCCTGTTTACCCTGAAATACCAAGAAAAAAAGAGATAACGGAAAAAAATTTTTTAACGGTCGAAAAAGCGCTTTCACACATTCGTAACGAAGTAGCTAAAAAAAAGGCGCAATTAGTAGAGGAATAATGACTAGTTTGCTAGTTGGTTAGGAAAGCCAAAGACTATTAAGGGCGGTTAGAATGTTGGGAAGGGGAAAGTTGGAGTGGGATGGGAGTTCAAATGCTTTAAGAGCTTTTGACCTTAAACTTACTATTCCACCTTTCCACCTCTTACATACTCTTTATCATTGATTTGACAATTGTAAACGAGCGCTCTGAGGCAAGCTTTGTAAACTCTGCAAAATTGACATTTGCATCACCATTTGCTTTGTCAGACATCGATCGAATAACGACAAAAGGAATATCGTTAAGCATGGCAACATGAGCAACAGCCGCTCCTTCCATTTCCACGCACTTTCCATCAAAAAGTAAAGCTAGCTCTTTTACTTTTTCGTAATTAGCAATAAATTGATCGCCACTTAATATTCTTCCTTTACTAACTTTTATATCTCGGAGAGAGTTAGCTGCTTGTTCGGCTAACTTAACTAACAATTCGCTCGCTGGAAAATCTGATGGGTAGTCAAACATCGGTACCTCGCCGACTTTAAAGCCTAAAGCCGAAGCATCAAGATCATGTTGAATCGCACTTGTGCTTATAACGATATCGCCAATATCAAGCTGTGGATCAACAGCTCCTGCAACTCCTGTAAAAATAATATGCGATACTAAAAATTGATCAACGAGAAGTTGGGTTGTAATTGCTGCATTAACTTTCCCGACCCCTGATTTACAAATCACAACTTCTTTTCCTTCGAAAACACCGATATAAAAAGTAATCGTAGCCTTTACGACCTCTTTTTTTATCACGATATTTTCCTTTAATAACTTTATTTCCTCATCCATCGCACCTATGATCCCTATTTTCATCTCAACCATCCTTTCAGTCATTTACCAAACTTAATATTGTTCACTTTCACTATAGGTAGGGTCTGAAATAACAATGACAACACGTCGATTTTTTTGAAGATTTTCTGACGTCGTATTTGGAACAACTGGCCTTGTTTCCCCGTAACCTACTGCCATAAATCGAAATGATTCAACTTGACTATTATCGGCTAAATAACGAATTACACTGCTTGCTCTTGCACCTGATAATTCCCAGTTAGATGGATAGCGAAATGTATTAATTGGACGACTGTCAGTATGTCCTTCTACTTTTACTAAGTTTGGAATCGCTTCAAGTAAAGTGCCCACTTTTGTTAAAAATGGATGAGCCCCCTCTAATATTACTGCTTCTGCGCTTTCAAAAAGATTTCGTTCTTGAAGCACGAGTACTACACCTCTATCGTCACGCGTGGCCGATATGACGTCATTTAACCGATTGTCTAATAAAAACTGCTGTACCTCTTGCAAAAGTTTATCTAGCTCTTGGTCAACCTCTTTTTTTTGAAGTTCATTTAGAGGATCATCAAGATCATCAAAGGGATCCCTTTTTATATCTATATCTTCTGCAGGATTATCAAATGGTATTAATGATGGATAAAAATCAAAAATTGCTCGATCTTGAAAAGAATCCGCTACTGCCCTAAATTTCGTTGCGTCTACAACTGACATCGAAAATAATAAAATGAAGAATACTAGAATAAGAGTCATTAAGTCGGAAAAAGTAACCATCCATCGCGGAGCTCCTTTATCTTGTTTTTGTTGACGTCTACGCTCCATCAACAGCCACTCCCCCCTTTTCTTCGCCCTTAATCTTCTTTCCTGCCTCAGGTAAAAATGCACTTAATTTTTCTTGCAAAATTTTCGGATTTTGACCTGATTGAACCCCAATAACTCCTTCAACGATAATTTGCTTAATAAAAACTTCTTCTTCTGTTTTATTTGCTAGTTTACTAGCCATTGGAATAAAAACTAGATTAGCAAGTAACGAGCCGTAAAGAGTAGTTAATAAAGCAATAGCCATGTTAGGACCTAATGTAGAAGGATCATTTAAATTTTGGAGCATTAGCACTAATCCAATTAATGTTCCAATCATTCCCCAAGCAGGTGCATATTCACCACACTTTTCAATAATTGACCGCCCTTTGCGATGACGTTCCTCCATCGCAACTACTTCCGCCATCATGATATCTTTAATAATATCTGGTTCAATCCCATCTACTGCCAGCAAAACCCCTTTTCTAATAAATGGATCTTGGACATCATCAAGGCTAGCTTCTAGAGCCAAAAGTCCTTCTCTTCTAGCTTTTGTCGATAATTCTATAAACGTACTAATCAAAGTTGGTAAATCTTGGCGATCTTCCCGAAAAGCTTCTTTAAATACCTTCGGAAGAAGCTTAATCTCCGAAATTGAGAAATTTATTAAAAGTGCTGCTGCCAAACCACCAAAAACCACCAAAATTGATGCAATTTGAATAAAGTAAATTACCCCAGAAGGTCCCGAATTACTTAAAATAGCAAACATAACTGCTAAAAGGCCGACAATAATTCCTATCGGTGTCAATTTATCAAATTTTTTCATAACCCTCTCCCTAACCACTCAATCCTCAGATCTTTTTGTTATTCTATTTTGTAGATTGTCTATATTCAATCCGATGAGGGAGTATTACTACCTCGTCCGTTACTTCTTCTTTTTTCATGTACTTTGTTAGTAACCGCATCGAAACGGCGCCTATATCGTACATAGGCTGCACGACTGTCGTTAGCGTTGGACGAACCATTGCGGCTAATTTCGTATTGTCGAAACCAATTACTTCAATATCATTAGGAACATGGAGACCTCTATCTTGGGCACCATGGATAATTCCTAATGCCATTTCATCTGTACCAGCAAAAATAGCTGTCGGACGCTCTCTTAAACTTAGAAAATTCTCCATAGCCTCCATCCCTGAATCATATGTGTAATCACCTACAACAACATAATCTTCATTAAATGGTATTTTAGCTTCCTCAATAGCTTTGCGAAAGCCTAAATATTTTTGATAGCCATTGACCGGATCTTCTAGTGAACCTGTCAACATGGCGATTTTTGTGTGCCCATTTCCTATTAAAACCTTAACTGCATCATAGGCTGCCTCTTGGTAATTAATATTAACTGATGGGAACTCTTTTTTGGGGTCAACAGTTGCTGATAAAACAATCGGAACTGGTGAACGTTTAAATTCTACGACATGCTCTTCTGTAATTTGTCCACCCATAAAGACAATACCGTCTACTTGTTTTTCTAATAGTGTATTAATTAAATGTATTTCTTTATCTTTGTTTTGATCTGAATTGCATAAAATAATATTATATTTATACATAGTGGCAATATCTTCTATACCTCTTGCCAATTCTGCAAAAAAGATTCTTGATATATCCGGTATGATCACACCAACAGTTGTGGTTCGCTTACTAGCTAACCCACGGGCAACTGCATTAGGACGATAACCTAGCATTTCTATTGCTTCTAAGACTTTTTTCCTAGTTGTTGGTTTAACATTTGGATTTCCGTTTACGACACGGGAAACTGTTGCCATAGAAACGCCTGCTTCTCTAGCTACATCATAAATTGTTTTCACGATATGTAATCCTCCTCTATATAATTACCTATTAATATTTTTCATCTTTTCCTGTTATCTTGTTTTAATAATGCAGTCATCGTATACATTTTTTTGAGACCAAGTATTGCTTACTTCTTTTTATATCGACAAGATACGCGGAATATTTCAGTTAATTAGCAATTATTTAGCCGTTTTTTTTTCAAATGACTGCCTGCTTAATGTACAAATTAACTCTATTGTCATTGTACACTAAAATACGACCATTTATGGAAGTGATAATACTCCTTATTTTTCTTTTTAATAAATGAATTTTATAATCCAGATTTAACGCCACTAGGATACTACATCTGGTTGGATTAAAACATATTCAACTAGATGTAGCTTAACGTGGCTAATATAATGGTATTATGAAATTCATTCTAATTATAAAGAATTTTTTTCGGATATTTTTTTGTTTTTTCCAAATTTATTTTTCTTAATCGTATACTGAAGTCTTGTATCTAAGTCATTTTCAAGTCCATTTCATCAACACTCTGAACCATGAGTTTTCATCGGCATCATTTATACTTAACCAATCAATATCAGCTATAGAGATTGCTAAAAAATCATTTTTCCTATGTGTTTAGGATTTCACCCACTAAGAATAACTATACTTAGTAAGGCATAAGCAGCTTGGCAGCAACGATTATGTTAGAGACTTACCATATAGAGGCCTTCTGGAGCTCTAGACAAAAGAAAACCCCCTACGAAATTGTAGAAGGTTTTCATCTGATCATTAAAGTTTGTATAATCCCGAAGAGCGGATCCCTTCCATGAATGTTGCAAACTGATCGAAGTCCATTTGTTGAGCTGAATCTGAAAGTGCAACTGCAGGATCTGGGTGAACTTCGGTCATCACAGCATCTGCTCCAATTGCTAGAGCTGCTTTGGCAGTTGGAAGTAGTAGGTCTCTTCTACCTGTTGAATGAGTTACGTCTACAACTACAGGTAAATGTGTTTCTTGCTTTAAAATTGGTACAGCAGAAATATCTAATGTGTTACGTGTTGCTTTTTCGTACGTACGAATACCACGCTCACAAAGAATAATATTTCCATTTCCTTTTGAAATAATATATTCAGCGGCATTAATAAATTCCTCGATCGTTGCCGATATCCCACGTTTTAGTAAGATTGGCTTATTTACCGAGCCGGCCGCCTTCAAAAGTTCAAAGTTTTGCATGTTCCTAGCGCCAATTTGAATAACATCTAGGTATTCAACTGCTGCTTCCATATCTCTAGGGTCAACAATTTCGCTAATCACTGCCATATCATACTCCGTAGCAACACGCTTTAAAATTTGTAAACCTTCAATTCCTAGACCTTGAAAGTCATAAGGTGAAGTCCTTGGTTTAAATGCTCCACCACGCAGTAGCTTAATTCCTTGTTCTTTTAATACTTTTGCAACACTAGCAACTTGCTCATAGCTTTCAACTGAACATGGACCAACAATTAATCGTTGTGTACCATCGCCGATTTTCTCACCTTTAATATCGACTATTGTGTCTTCAGGATGCTTCTTTCTCGAAACTAATAAGACTTTGCGATTATCATCTTCTTGTAATTCTAAACTAACCTTAAAAATTTGTTTGAATAAATGCTGTAAAGTTGAAGTTTCAAACGGCCCTTCATTTTTTTCAGCAATTAAATTTAACATTTTTCGTTCCCGAACTGGATCAAAACGATTCATCCCTTGGGTACTTTTTACTTTTCCAATTTCTTGAACTAATTTTGCTCTTTCATTAATGCTATCTAATAACTTTAAGTTTACCTCATCTAATTTACTTCTTAATTCTTCTAACTGTTCGTTTGCCATTCTTGTCCACCCCTTGTTTAGTATTTAAAATTTTCGGAAAATGTGATACATTTCTTATAAGTGCGTGTTCAAAAGGAGATAATCTAATTAAAATGCTATAATTATTAGTCTTTTAAACATTCTCTATGAGTTAGGGATTATTATAAACGATTCTGTTCTGCTTGTCACGATTTTTCTCTTTATTGATTAGACGCTTTTAAGTGATAAAGTGTTTTTTTTGTGCAAAACCCCTTATTAACTAACTACATACTCATACAAAAATTTGCTTGCATTTATGAATGACATCATCTTAATTCAACACCATATTAAGCTAATAAATTGATAATATAAATTTTACTGACATGAATGAAATTCATTCACATAACTAAAAATTTTTATTTAAGAAGGTGTTCAAATGGTTTCGAATGAAGAAATACCAATTTTTGGGCTTGATATTGGGACACGCTCTGTTGTCGGTCTTTTATTAAAAAAACTTGATAATGGCTATGAAGTTCTTGATATTGAAATTGAAGAGCATGATGAACGCTCGATGGTTGATGGCCAAATTCATAACATTATTTCTGTCGCAAAAGTCATCACTTCTATTAAAGAAAAACTCGAAAAAAAGCATGGTCCCTTACGGAAAGTTTGTGTAGCGGCGGCCGGCCGTTCTCTTAAGACAAAGCGAGCTAAGGTGTCTCTTGACATTTCCAAAAAACGAGATTTTTCCCATCAAGATGTCCTTCATTTAGAACTTAGTGCTGTTCAAAAAGCTCAGTTTGAAATCGCTAAAGAACTTGAGGGTCAAAGTGTCAATTATTATTGTGTCGGGTATTCCGTCTTATCTTATCAATTAGATGATCAGGAAATTGGTAGTTTAGTAGACCAGAGTGGTTTTCTTGCTTCAGTTGAGGTCATTGCTACCTTTTTACCAAAAGTTGTTGTGGAATCACTAATAGCGGCCTTACATCGCGCTGGACTAGAACTGGAGGCTTTAACATTAGAGCCGATTGCAGCTATAAATGTTCTTATTCCGCCCACGATGCGTCGTTTAAACGTTGCTCTTGTCGATATTGGTGCTGGTACTTCTGATATCGCTATAACCGATTTAGGTACTGTAACTGCATATGGGATGGTTCCAGTAGCTGGCGACGAAATCACTGAAGCGATAAGCGATCATTTTTTGTTAGATTTTCCTGAAGCTGAAGTCGTTAAACGGCTTTTATCGACCGAAGATGAAGTAGTTTTTACTGATATTTTAGGTTTTGAAACATCCCACTCTCGTGAAGATATTATTGAGCCAATATCCAATGCAATTAAAAACCTTGCTTATCAGATTACTTCTGAAATTTTAGACTTAAATAAAAAACCACCTAAGGCAGTTATGCTTGTCGGTGGCGGATCGATGACCCCTACTCTTACAAAATATATTGCTGATTTACTTCAATTACCTGAAAATCGGGTTGCAATTCGAGGAATTGACGCTATTAAGTCCCTAAAAATACCAGAAACAATAAAGGCTGGGCCTGAACTAGTTACGCCGATTGGGATTGCAATTGCTGCAAAAGAAAGCCCAGTAAAATACGTAAGTGTTAGAGTAAATGATCAAACGATCCGCTTATTTGATATGAAACAATTAACAATCGGAGATGGATTGCTGGCCTCAGGAATAGAACTTCCGAAGCTCTACGGGAAGCCTGGAATGGCAATTATGGTAACGGTAAATAAACGTCTAATTTCCATTCCAGGCGAACATGGAAACCCACCTCTGCTTGAAAAAAACGGACAAATTTGTTTGTTAGATGAGTCCTTAAGAGATGGTGATTGTATTAATGTTCAAACTGGGATTAATGGAAAAAATGCAAAAGCTACCGTTGGTGACGTTATTGAGTCATTACCATCTAAAACAGTCACAATAAATGGTAATAATCACTGTTTAAAATCGACTATTTTGAAAAATGGCAAGGAAACTACTTTAACAAATAATCTAGAAGATCATGATGAAATTATTATTAAGTCTTCAAACTCAATTGAAGAAGTACTGAATTCATTGCAACTTTTTGACATAATACAGATCTTAAAACCTTTTATCCTTATTTTAAATGGTCGGAAAATAACACTTATAAATGAGAATGCTATTATTAAAAATGGCAAGAATGCGCTAATTAATTCTAACGTTCAAGAGGGTGATATAATTACTGTAAAAGGACATATAGACAAAAAAATTACCCTCGAAAAAATCCTAATCAATCAGAAAATTTCTCACATTCATGCCATTACCGTTTACTTTAATGACAAACCTGTTGAGATTTCACGTCTACTTATTGAAGCAAAGCGTGGTGATGAATCACTTAATGAAAAAAGTTACCTTCAAAATGACGATCAAATAACGCTTTTAGTAAAGCAAAAGGAAACGTTTATTTTTCAAGATGTTTTTAGGTTTGTTACTTTTAATTTTACTGCTCAAGAAAATAAAAAGCTAACAATATTACGAAACGAAGACAATGCCACATTCTCCACCCAAATTCACAATGGCGACCATCTTGAAATTAAATGGCTAGAAAAAGCAAAAAACTAAGATTTTAGTCTTAGTTTTTTGCTTTTATATTTACAAGTTCTATAAGCCATTTCCAACATGCAGAACTTGTACTAACTTTTTATAGATTTTCTACTCTTTAGTTGTTTCAACATCGGCCTTGTCAGTGATCTTTTCATGAAGACCAGCAACTTCTTTTTTAACAGTGTCAGCTATCTCGACGCTCGCATCCTGAATATCTTCTGTTAGATCAGCTGCTGATTGACTTAACTCTTCAACATCTTTTTTTACACTTTCAGTTAATTCCTTGACACGACCCACCAAATTGGTTGATTGCTCTGAAACTGTTTTTGCAATTGTTGAAGATTTCTCTTTAGCAATATTTGCGTATTCAGTACCTAATTCAAAGGCATTTTGTGTAAGATCAGCACTTTTTACTTTTGCTGAAGCTGCTTGTTCGTTTAAGTCCTCTCTTAATTCTTTACCCGATTTTGGCGCTAGTAGTAAAGCAGAAGCTGCCCCTACTAAACCTCCTATTAATGCCCCGATTAAAAAGTCTTTTGTATTCATATTGTTATCATTACTCATGTTTGTATCCTCCTCATAAATTTTACTTTCCTTTTAATAAATTAGATAAACTACATTTTAATTGCTTACATTTGCGTTCTTGGCTTCGTATTTTTTCTTTGCTTTCCACTTTGCATATAGATCAATAACGACATTACCCCATTGCACTGTTTGGGCAATATTTTCACTTTGCTGCTCAGTTGCTTTTGAGACAGAATCTGATACTTTTTGAATGGAGCGGTTTAACCCACTTAATGAACCACCAAGCTCTTTAGCAGAGTCAAAAACCGTATTTAATGATTTGGATTTTTCTTGGATGTCATCAGCCAATCGATTAGTTCTATGTAACAGTTCTGTCGTTTCTTTTGTCAGTCCGTCCATTTGCCTATTTAAGCCTTCCATTGTATTAGCAACATTAATCAGCGTTTTTTGAACGGCAGTTAATGTTTTGGCAACATAAACAACTAACACAGCAAAAGCCACTGCCACAAGAGCAATACTTAAATATAAAATAAGTTCCATTATTATTGTACACCCCCTTGTTGTTAGAAAAAATTACTTTGATATTATCATATACCCTTTTCTAGCATAATGAAACATCTACTTACATTGCAAATTTTAAGATTATTATTTTTGCAATGAATAATATTTCTACAAAAACTAGCCATTTCCTTTAAATCTAGCTTAAATGCTTAAATCTAAAGTTAGACGAACAAAGATAATTTCGGGTACACTAACTAATAGATACTACAGATTACCTAAGGAGGCATATTGATGCGAGATCCAAGAATTCAAACTTTAGCAAAAAACTTAATTAACTACTCTGTGAAACTCCAAAAGGGGGAAAATGTATTAATCGAAAATTTTGGTTTACAGAAAGAGCTTGTAAAAGCACTCATTGAAGAAGCTTACAGGGCTGGTGGAAATCCCTTCGTCTCTTTAAAAGATCATGAAGTTGATCGGGCTTTGTTACTTCAAGCAAATGAGAAACAATTGGAATTACTAGCAGAATTTGAAGCTAAGGTAATGAAAAAGATGGATGCCTATATTGGTTTACGTGCTGGAAACAACATAAGTGAACTAGGTGACGTTCCATCCGAGCAAATCTCCCTTCATGGAAAAACAATCGGCACGAAAGTACATAGAGAAATTCGTGTTCCAAATACAAAGTGGGTTGTACTCCGTTATCCAAGTGCATCCATGGCCCAACTAGCAAGCATGAGCACTGAAGCTTTTGAAAATTTCTATTTTGACGTTTGTAATTTAAACTATGGCCAAATGGATCAAGCAATGACCCCTTTACTTGAATTGATGAATAAAACTGATAAAGTCAAAATTACTGGTGAAGGGACTGATTTAACTTTTTCGATTAAAGATATTCCTGCTGTTAAGTGTGCTGGTAATATGAACATTCCAGATGGTGAAGTCTACACTGCCCCAGTAAAAAATTCTGTAAATGGGACAATTACGTATAACACATCTTCGCCTTACCAAGGCTTTACATTTGAAAAAATAACGTTAACTTTTAAAGACGGAAAAATTACCGAAGCGATTTCCAACGATACTGAACGCTTAAATAAAATTTTTGATACTGATGAAGGTGCACGTTACATTGGTGAGTTCGCTATCGGTGTTAACCCATTCATTCAACATCCAATGAAAGATATATTATTTGACGAAAAAATTGATGGCAGTTTTCACTTTACACCTGGGCAGTGCTATGACGATGCCTACAACGGAAACAACTCATCCATCCACTGGGATATTGTCAATATTCAACGACCTGAATATGGTGGTGGTGAAATCTATTTTGATGATGTCTTAATTCGAAAAGATGGACGTTTTGTCATTGCTGAACTAGATGGATTAAATCCAGAAAATTTAAAATAAGGAAAAAAGGGATGACTACGGTCATCCCTTTTTTTACAAATTATTCTCATATGCTTGTTGAAATTTTTGGATGTCGCCAGCTCCCATAAAAAGTAAAACATCAGAACCATACCTTTCAAGCTGATCCATCTGATCTTCACTTATTAGCTTGGCATTTGGGATCAAATCTTGCAGATCTTTAATAGTTAAGCTACCAACATTTTCTCTAGCCGAAGCAAAAATATCACATAAATAAACTTGGTCTGCTTTGCTTAAGCTTTCTGCAAATTCAGCTAAAAAAGTCTTTGTTCTCGTAAACGTATGAGGTTGAAATATTGCAATAACTTTACGCTCAGGGTACTTTTGTTTTGTTGCCTCAATTGTCGCTGAAATTTCTGTTGGATGATGAGCGTAGTCATCGATTAATACTTGATCTCCAACGTACGTTTCACTAAAGCGGCGCTTTACGCCAGAAAATGTCTGTAGTTGATCAAGGATTAGTTGCATTGGTACACCTTCATAATTGCATAATGCAATGACCGCTAATGCATTTTTCACACTATGTGTTCCGTAACCTGGAATTGTAAATGAACCATAAAAAGTATCTCTTACAAAAACATCAAAAAGAGTTCCCTGTTTTGTTGTTTGTATATTCGTTCCTTGAAAGTCATTATGATCTTCAAGACCATAAAAAACAATTGGGACTTGAGCTTGGATTTCTTGGAGATGTATATCATCACCACAGGCAACTATCGCTTTTTTTACTTGCATTGCCATTTCTTGAAATGCCGCAAAAACATCTTTTACATTCTCAAAATAATCAGGATGATCAAAATCAATATTTGTCATAATTGCGTAATCAGGTTTATAATTCAAAAAATGACGTCGATATTCACACGCTTCAAATACGAAATATTGACTATCCTCTTCGCCTTTACCTGTGCCATCTCCAATTAAGTAGGAAGTCGGCTTTGCTGCGCCTAAAACGTGGGCAAGCAATCCTGTTGTTGATGTTTTCCCATGCGAACCAGTAACCGCAATGCTAGTGTAGTTTTGAATGAATTCTCCTAAAAAAAGCGGATATTTTTGTACTTGCATTGATTTTAAAAACGCTTCTGATATTTCCTCATGATCTTCATTGTAGGCAGGCGATGCAATCAATGTTTGCCCCAATTGAATATTAGCTTTGTCAAAAGGTAATATTTCAATTCCCTTTTCTTCTAACGGTTTTTGTGTAAAGAAGTTTTTATCTACATCTGAACCTTGTACTTTAAAATTCATATCATGTAGGACTTGGGCAAGAGCACTCATTCCAGACCCTTTGATGCCAATAAAATGGTAGACTGTCATACGCTGGACCTCCACAATCCTTAATAACCTTATCATTATCAATTACATTCCTAAGATTACTTAGTTAATAGCATTATTACTTATACGAAATCAGTATATGCCTAATATGTATATATGTTATTTTTTAATACATATCAGATATTATAACAGAAATAAAATTGCTTCACCATAGTTGATCGTAACATGTAAGTAGATATAATAATGTTTGATAAATATATTTATTCTTCAGACTAAGCAGTTTATTAAGAAAAGTGCAAGTGCCTTGTAGCTGTGTGTATATTGGAAACTAACCATAAAGATGCACTTAAACTAGACATCAGCAGAAATTTTATCTCTTTTAAGTATTATTCTTTAATCTAGGTGGTAGATCGCTTTGTAAAACGGGCTAAGCCATATCCAAATAAGCTAACTAATATATACAAGACGATATAAAATAAGGCAGAAGAATTTAGGAAGATCAAGATAATAATTACAAAAGTTACAGTTGATACAAGTAATGATAAAACAATGTTGCCTTTACCACGTCCACAAGCCATTCCTTGCCCTAAAAACAATAAGGGAAATAGTAATAATAAACCAATTATAAAAATTCCTTTAGTATCGATAGCATTTAATATATCAGTAAATGAGATAACTGCTAAACTGATCATTAAGATTGCTGGCAAGAGCATCGTAATAATTCCAATTTTAGTATAATTCAAAAACTTCACCTATCTTTTTATGAAATTAGTTTTTTTAAAATTAAAAGCGCACAAGCTTCCTCTAGAAACTTGCGCGCAAGTATTTGGATATAAGCTTAATCAATTTTTTCAAGACGAGAATTCGGACGATACTTTCGACCTGTTTTTGCTTGGTGCTCACCATTTAAGAGAACATTATCACCTGTAAATCCGATGTGGATTTTTAACAAACTGCTACCAACACCGTAAATATCAACAGGCACTCCTCTTTTTTCGTAATCTTCAATACGTTTTGCATCAAAGCCACCAGAACCAATTATTTTCACATGTTCAAAGCCCTCATCATCAAGAGCTTTACGAAGAGCAAAAATTAATTCAGGGTTGGCACCACGAGGATCAAATGACCCTAGCACATCTGGATTTCTAAAAAAGTATTGATCTACCATTGTTCTTGACGTATCAATGCGCACACCTTTTAATACGTCTCCAAACTCTTTAGCTACCCTCAAGGCGTCAATAATCACATCATTATTATAATCAACGAGCGCCATTAAGTCGTCCTCTGGGAACGTCTCATGATAGGCATGGGTAGCGGCTACAACATCACCTTCAAATAATTGAATTAACGCATGAGGCATCGTACCCATACCCCTTTTTCCCCACCATTCGTTCATGGCATGAGTAGCTTGGGCAATAGAACCTCCTATGTATGCAGCATAACCATCACCAGCTTGTTGGGTAAAGTGGTCATCACGATCACCCATGAAAATAACTGGCTTCTTTTTTCCGGAGAGACTAGCCGCCTTAACAACATTGTAGACATTTGTTGCTACCGACGTTCGTCTAGCTAAAATCCCATCAATAATTCCTTCTAAAAATCCAATACTTTGATAAGGGCCTGTAATCGTTAGAACTGATTCAAACGGCTTTATTTTATCGCCGTCCTTTAATGAATATATTTGCAACTCGTCTACTTGTTTAGCGAACGTTTTTATTAAAGCAATTACCTCATCTGTTCCACAAAGAACTGCGTCTGTTTTTTGAAAAAATTGCATGGTCACTATATTTTCTTTTTTATAGCGCTCGACAATCTCCCGAGTTTTTAAAAAATAAACGGCAGAAAACCAACCTTCTTCGATACGTTCATCAAACTTAAAGGTTTTATTAGTTAATCGTTTAATTTTTCCATCTAGCTTTAATTTTATCTCTTTCATTACAATACCCCTCGAAGTTGCAACGGCTTTTTTTGTATGTTCGACTTTACTCGATTTTTTTTTACGATTTTTAGTAAGCCATAGATTTTCAGATTATTAGAATATCCGTGACAGAAATTATCTGTCACGGGCAAATATAACATATTAATGAAAAAAATTCCCTTTGTGTTGCTCAGATATTGCAGCTTCAACAATTTCTTTCACATCACCGGCATTTAAATTGGCAAATCCATGCCTCAGAACAATGAGCATATTAAGTTCATCGTCTGTTAATAAGGAAAGCCATTCTGGAGAAATAGATTTTACTAAGCTTGATAATTGAATCTCTTGCATCACGACCACCCCTTAGAAAAAGTATGGTATAGCTAGACTCATATTACGTACTAACTTAAAGTAAAAACATTTACTATTCTCATTCACATACGTTCCTTATTAATTATCACCAAAAAACATCAACAAATTAATCATATAAAACCTTTTAATAAAAAACAAGAAATATCTTAAATATAAATAGAATGCTTACTATTATTCTAAACCAATAATGAAAATGATACTACTATTATCATCTAATTTGAAATTTGCCCAGAAAGTTCTTCTTCAGAGACAAGAATATTTCTTGGTTTTGAACCCATAGCCTTTGATATAATTCCCTTTACTTCCATCATGTCTATAAGCCGTGCAGCTCGATTAAAGCCAATTCTAAATTTCCGTTGTAAACTAGACGAAGATGCTCCTCCTTGCTCAAGAACATAATAGCACGCTTCTTCAAAGAGGTCATCCTCTTCATCGATAGCTTCATATGTTTTGACAAGTTGCTCTTTATCAAATAAATAATTTGGTTTCTGTTGCTCCTTCACTAATGCGATTACTCGATCAATTTCCTCATCCGAAACAAAGTTACCTTGGACTCGAATTGATTTCGATGATCCATTTTCAAATAAGAGCATATCTCCTTTTCCTAATAACTTTTCTGCGCCCCCTGAATCAATAATTGTTCGTGAATCGACTTGCGAAGAAACTGAAAAGGCAATTCTAGTTGGAATATTAGCTTTAATTAATCCTGTAATTACATCCACTGAAGGTCTTTGTGTTGCGACAAGCAAGTGAATTCCACACGCTCTTGCTTTTTGAGCGATCCGACAAATTGCTTCTTCTACATCATGAGGTGAAACCATCATTAAGTCTGCCAGCTCATCAATGACAATAACAATAAAAGGCAGTGCGGGTGTTGGATCATCCACTTTCTTCATTACCTCATTATAACGCTTAATATCACGAACCCGATTTTGAACAAATAGCTCATAGCGGCGCTCCATTTCTTCCACCGCCCATTTCAGAGCAATTGTTGCTTGTTTTGCATCCGTAATTACTGGTGTAACAAGATGCGGAATATCATTATACGGAGCTAGTTCAACCATTTTCGGATCAATAAGCATAAGCTTTACTTCATCAGGTGTCGCTTTAAAGATAATACTAATTAAAATTGAATTTATACAGACACTTTTTCCAGATCCCGTAGCTCCAGCAATTAATCCGTGTGGCATCTTTTGAATATCAGTTACGATTGGCTTGCCTTCTATATCTAAACCCATTGCAACGGTTAACGGTGATGGGTTATTTTGAAACTCACCACTCCGCAAAATTTCTCTGATAAAGACAGGTTCACTTACATCATTTGGAACTTCAATACCAATCGCATTTTTACCTGGAATCGGTGCTTCTATACGGATATCTTTAGCTGCAAGACTCAACTTTATATCATCTATTAAGCCCGTCACCTTGCTTACTTTTACTCCTGGATCGGGTAGAATTTCAAAGCGAGTTACTGATGGGCCTTTCGTTACACCGACAACCTTTGCTTGAACATTAAAATTCATCAGTGTTCTCTCAAGTATTTCCCTTTTCTCATCAAGCCATAGCTGACTATTACCCTCTTGTTTTGGTGGGATATTTAGTAATTGTATAGTCGGAAATTGATATTTTTTTAATTTCTTATCTTGATTTTTTTTGTTTGCAACTCGATCTTTATGAAACATTAGCACATTAAAAGGAATTTTATTTTTTTCCGGAACTTCTTGCTCAGTTACTTTTGGTTCACTTTTTATTATATTCACTGATGCAGACAAAGGTTCAAGCTGTTTTGTATCTTTAGTATCTAGAAGATCAGCTGCAACTGATTCTGATTGAACTTCTTTTGTCTCTTGATTTAAAACAGGCTGGCTTTCCTCTCTTACTGCATCAACTTCTTCATGAACATTTTCGATAATAGCTTCCTCTTCACTATCTACAGCTTCTTCAACTACTGCTTGTTCGGTAGTTGCTGCAATTTCAGTAAAGTTCATACCATTTATTTCTTCTTCACGCCCAACTTCAGATTCGGCTTTTAATAGAATTTCCGTTTCTACTCCTAATAAGCTCTCTTCTAGTAAGGGTGAATTATTTACTTCCAACTCGGCTATCTCTATAAAACTCGGCTGCTCTTCTTCATTTAATTCACTAATTAACTCGATTCCCGCTAGTTGTTCCTCAATAAATTCAACTTTCTTCCTAAATGGTGGTTTCGAAAACGCAAAAATCGGTGAAGGAATATTTTCAGCTTTAAAATTAACACCTTGAAATTTCTTTCGCTCTTTTGCAGGTTTTTTCTCTATTGAGCGCGCATTTTGCAATGATGGACGTTTGCTTTCTTGATGCTCTTTTTTAACTCTTGTTGGCTTTGTAGTACTATTTTTCTGGAAATTTTTCGATGACGCCTTGTCTCTTGTTTTCTCATCATTAATAACTGGGAACCGAAACTTCGCTTGCCTTGGGTACTGGTGGATCATTTTTGTTTTTTCATCGTTATCTTTGATAATCCGTCCATAAAATTTGGTTTGTTGTTCGCGAGTATGAATATGTTCTTTTTCTTGTCCAAACAAAAAAGAATAAACCTCTTGATATGCTACTTTTAACTTTCTAAACATAAAATCACCTTTTCTATCTGTTAAATGTTGAATGTAGAAATCTGAATAGGAGCCTTCGGTACCAACCCATCTTTGTCAAACATTTTACGATTCACTTGAACTAGTTTAATAATAACTCATTAAAGGAAAAAACCACTAGTTTTTTCTAGTGGTTTCTATTGGTTTCTCGAGCTTATGGAATTATGCCTAGTGCTTCGGTTTCCTATGAGCAAGAATAAAAATTGGTTCTAGTTCACCTTTATTATAGATAAATGGTAAGGCTGTGATTGGTGTAATTCCACTTGTGAAAAATTGAAATACCATTTGCGCTAATACATCATAACCTGTTTCATTGATAATATCGGCAATAATTAAAACATCTTGGTGAGGAACAGCAACCGCTAGCTCACCCTCTGCTTGATTTTCATACTGTTTTAAAAGCTGCTCGTTTAATATTTTACTTGCATCATACCCATCATTTTGATTAATAAAATAAAATGAGTTTCCAGCAACTATGTCCTTTTTCACTGTTGTTTTTAATGAACGGACATTAAATAGGGCTATTTCTTTTATTTTTGCTTTATCCAATTGTTCATGTTCTAGCAGCTCATTTGTTAACAATGTAAACGATAAGCCTCTATCCATAGCGTAATATATTCTTGTTTCAGCTGTATGCTCTTCAAAAATCAATTCTTTTTCGTCCGCGTGGGTTGGAAATGATGTTGACCGAATTACGGGGAAAATATTTTTCTCATTCCCTTTTAACGTAAACGGAGTTGCCATCGCTTGTAGAGCTTCATCAACATAATGAACGGCTTCTTCAAGAGCTAATTCTTTTTTAGCATTCCATCTGTCTTGCAGCTTTGAAATCGAGAGAGTAACTCCTTTTTTAAGATTCATATCCTCAATTCTTAGCTGCTGTTCATCTCGATTATATGATATCTCCCGCTCTGGACGCTGTAATCTATTTTCTAATTCACGTTTTAGCTCTAATGGCTTCATTATTTAGATAAGCCTCCTTTTTTCGTTTGCTTATTTATTCTAACATGAATAAGGCTGAGAAGAGAAAGATTACGCATCACTTCTTACTGTTCAATTCTCATATCACCAAGCTTAATCAGTCCTTTTTTACGAAGCCACTCGGATATAAGTAAGCTAATTACAGCTGGGCCAATAAAATGTAGTAGTAACACTACTAGTCCTATATTCCACGAAAACCCCATTTCTGTGAAAGTCATAATTTGACCAACAAAGCCGCTTGTTCCCATTCCGGCCCCCGCTGGATTATTAACCATTTGAAAAACAATCGTTGCAAATGGGGCTAATACCATTCCAGCAACAGTTGGAGGTATTAAGATTAAGGGGTTCTTAACAATATTTGGAACTTGGAGCATTGAGGTGCCAATTCCTATTGCTACAAAACCAGAAATACCATTTTCTCGATAGCTACTAGTCGCAAAGCCAATCATTTGCGCTGCACAACCAACAGTCGCTGCTCCCGCTGCAAGTCCTTCAAGACCTAGCATAAACGCAATTGCTGCACTAGAAATAGGTGCTGTTAAAGCTAGCCCCATTAGCATTGCTACTAATACTCCCATCACAAATGGCTGGCGATCCACAGACCACATAATTAGCTCTCCAAAATACTCTATTCCACTAGCGATAAATGGACCTATCGTACTAGCGACTAGGAAGCCAGTGGCAATCGTTACAAATGGTGTAACAATAATATCAAGCCGCGTTTCCTTTGAAACCAATTTACCAACTTCAGTTGAAATCAACGCTGCTAAAAAACTCCCGGCTGGGCCACCGAGAGCCGCACCAGCTGCTCCTGTGATCACTGCTGAAAAAAGTACCAGTCGTGGTGCCTTTAGTCCGTAGGCAACAGCTACCCCAATAGCTGGCCCCATTAAGTCCATAGAAAGCTGTCCCATCTCAATAAAGATCTTACCAATCTCAAATAAAAATTCAAATTGCTGTAGTTGCTGACCAGCCGTGCGAATGATTAAGCCAATAATAAGCGAAGAAAAAAGCCCAAGCGCCATATAGCTAAGCGCTGTAACGAAATATGTTTTTAATGAAAGCTCTACACCTTTTTTTTCTAAAAACTTTCTCAACACTAACACCTACCTCGTCTATATCGTCCACACATTGAAGAGGTAAGCAACTGCTCACCTCTTCGCAAAAAATCAGCTTATAGAAATTTTAGTAAGAAACTGAAGTAATAATTTCAATAATTGTCTCAATACTATCATTAATATTTTGAATGTCTGTTATCGTCGTACCTTTTTCCCCACCTCTTCCAACAATAATTTTGTATTCATTGTCTCCAAAAGGCGAAATGATAAGGTAATTAAAAGTTTCTTCATTTTTTAATGTCTCTATTAAAATTGTCTTTTCTTCAAAAACCTTATTCTCTTCAAAGTTTACTTCACTTAAATCATCTTCGGCAGGATTAGAAAAAATCAAGTAAATTTGATTATCTCTACTTAAAATAAGATTGTTCCCATTTTTTTCTTCTACGTTTAATATTGGGGGTAAAAAATAACTAAATGACTCAGTTTCTTGATTAGGTTGTTGAGATTCTGATTTAACTCCTACTGTAAAGGTTTCTTTTGCAGCATCAATTGCTTCCTCTTCTGTCATATTACACCCTATGATAAAAGCAAAAACTACTAGTATAGTCAGCATTTTCGTCACTTTTAATTTCAACTTTAGTCCTCCCTAATTTGATAACTTTTTGAAATATCCCCAATAAAGACTTTCTATATAAGTTCATTACTATTTTTCTTACTCATCTTCATTATAATACTAGATATTATACTATACTGACAACTAAAACATCAAAAACTCAACTTTTTTTCAAGTTGTTTTTATTGAATTAAGAGTATTTTTCATGCTATTATTATATTGAATTAGTATCATTTTTTGTTATGGCATTAATTACAATTTATTATAGGGGTGGAAAAAACAATGAAAAAGGGATTAATTGCGATTTTTTTTGTTCTTATTCTAGTTATTGCCGGTTGTGGTGATAATAAAGAAGTGACCAAAGATTCTGAAGCAACTCCAGATAAAGAAACAAAAGAAGAGTTTGTAGTAGGTCTAATTCCTTCACAATCTGAAGGTGAAATGGAAATAGCAATTGACAAATTGACAGCAGAATTAGAGGAAAAATTAGACCGCCCTGTAAAAATCACCCATTACCCCGCTTATAACGGTGTAGTTGAAGCGCTTATTTACGAACATATTGATATGGCGTATTTCGGTCCGTTAACATATGTAATTGCTCATGAACGCAGTGGTGCTGAAGCTATTATTACGCAATTAGTCGATGGCGAACCTTATTACTATTCATACATCATCACACATCAAGATGCACCATGGGATTCTCTTGATGAATTACTCGTTGATAGAGCAGATCTTCACTTTGCCTTTGGAAGTATGTCATCGACATCTGGATCATTAATTCCCGGTGTTGAGCTAAAAGAGCGTGGTGTTTTCCGTTCTGAAGATGATCATGATTTTGATGCCGTTACTTATACAGGTTCTCACGATATTACTGCTCAATCAGTGCTTAATAAAAATGTTGATGTTGGTGCGATCGATAGTGCCATCTTTGAAGCAAGTATTCGTGCAGGTCGGATCAACGCCGATGATTACAAGATCATTTGGCAATCCGAACCGCTATTCCAGTATCCTTGGGCTGTTCATCCAAATATGGACCCAGCACTTGTTACAGAGCTTCAAGACGCTTTTTTAAGTATTACCGATGAAGATATCTTAAATCCATTTGGGGCAAGCGGATTTACAATCGCAACAAATGAAGATTACGCATCACTTCGTCAAGCGGCTATTGTTGACGGCCGTCTTGATGATCCATTAGAATAGTTATTGTTATTTTTACATTCGAGAGG